>JALZUO010000028.1 GCA_023301565.1 Oligoflexales bacterium | reverse complement strand
TGCCCTTAGATTTTTACGTTTTTGTAAAATTTAATTTAGCCATTTGACAGTCTTAGAGTCGTTGAGTATTCCATAGCCAGTCCCAGCAAGCACTTTTAGAAGTCTCTAAGCCTAGAGACACTGGCGTTTTGACGGGATTATGGCTTGGAGCCAGGTTTTTTAAGAAGCGAGAGCCTTTGATTTTATAGAGGTTTTCAGATAGATAAAGAGCCCTACTTTTGGGGGATAAAGGCTGACTTTGCCCCTATGAGTATAAAGTAACCAGACCTACGGAGGAACGTAGACACTACATTTTTAATTGCTCGACCGTTGCAGACTTTTCTTTCCCGTTTTGTTTTGATAAAAACTGCAAGTATAGGCTTTTCCTTACACTTTCTTTTCTACACCCGGCCAGGTTTCGCCTGCGCCTTCACTTTAGACGGTCGACATTTCGAAGGTCTCTCTACGGAGAGGCCTTTTTTTTATGCACCCCACCCTAATCTTAGCAACGCTCACTAAGCTATCGCTTAGCCAGACACACTAACCCGAACCTGATATGGTCTCGGGATGACTGAGTTCACCCATTTACGCATCCATTCAGAATACTCTCTGGCAGATGGATCCATCCGTTTAAAAAAGCTTTGTAGTCTACTTGCTGAACGTGGACACAAGGCTTTCCACCTTTCAGATACTTCGATGTTTGGAGCCGTAGAAGCATACGAAGCTGCCGCTAAATTCGGTTTAAAATGCATTTTCGGTCACGATGTACATGTTACGCCCTCGGAGGATCAAGCTTCTGTTTTTAAACTAAGTTTTCTTGCAAAGGACATCACCGGGTACCGCAACCTGCTACAGCTTTCGAGCATTGGCTACAAAGAGCATAGGCTCGAGCAGCCTGTTCCTTGGATTTCGCTACAAGAGGTTTTAGACCACCACCAAGGACTTATATGCGTCATCCCTGAGTTGTTAGGGCCTTTTCACCAGCCTGGGTTAGAAGCACCAGAGGAAGTTGCACAACAGCTAAAGTCTGTGTTTAAAGAAAACCTATACTTTGAGCTAAGCGCTAACTTTCCGAAGCAAACAAAGGCTGTGAATAAAAAGACAGCTTCCATTGCATCTCATTTAGGGGTCCCTCTTGTTGCCTCTACCAACGCTTATTACCTGAACCCAGAGGACGAAGAGGCTCACAGGATACTTGCTTGTATTCGTGGCGACATGCAAGAGAAGCAACTCAAAGGACGAGAGCAAGGAAATAGGTTTCACCTTTTAAAAGACGAAGAGTTTCAGGCAGCCTTTGCCGCCTACCCTGCCGCGATCGCAAACACACAAAAGATTGCCGACGCCTGCCATGTAGAGCTTAAGTTTGGCGAGTATGTGTTGCCAGACTTCGCGTCTGAACATTCTCAAGTAGCGCCGCAAGCAGACAGCAAGCAAAGCTCAGACCAAAAAGAAGATTCAGACCAGATGCTCCGCAGACTCTCTTTAGAGGGCCTAGAAAAAAGAATAGAGGCACTGACACCTCTTTACGAAGAAAACTATTTTAAAGAGCACAGGCAAGAATACCTAGACAGGCTAGAGTTTGAAGTTGGCATCATCAAAAAAATGGGGTTTGCCGGGTACTTTCTAATTGTTCAAGACTTTATCAATTGGGCAAAAGAACAAGGAATACCTGTAGGGCCAGGCCGTGGGTCAGGAGCTGGCTCCCTGGTTGCATATTCTATGCGAATCACGGATTTAGACCCTATACCTTTAAACCTTGTATTCGAAAGGTTTCTAAACCCAGAAAGGGTCTCGATGCCCGATTTTGACATCGACTTTTGCCAGTCTAGGCGAGACGAAGTCATTAAATATGTAGTTCAAAAATACGGCGCTGAAAGTGTGGCGCAAATTACAACGTTTGGAAAAATGCAGGCAAAAGCCGCTATCCGCGACGTCGGTCGCGCCCTAGGAATGCCCTATTTACGGGTAGACCAGGTTGCAAAAATGATCCCTAACACTCTTGGGATCAACTTAGATCAATCCTTAGCCGAAGTGCCAGAGCTGGCGTTTGCCTGTGAGCAAAACGTAGAGATTGGCCGGATGATGAAGCTTGCAAGAAAGCTCGAGGGCACTACGCGGCATACGTCGGTGCATGCTGCTGGCGTTATCATCGCAGACGGCAAAATATCGACACACTCCCCTATTTATAGAGCACCAGGCACAGAGGGGCAAATTACCCAGTACGAGATGACGCGAGCTGAAAAGGTCGGGCTGATTAAGTTTGATTTTTTAGGTCTCAAGACGTTAACAGTTATCCAAAAATGCGCAGAACTTGTACGTAAAAAGATAAAACCAGACTTTGACATTGATACGATTCCGCTCGACGACCCACGCGTTTTCTCGATGGTAAGTGAAGCAAAAACGGTTGGTGTGTTTCAGCTTGAAAGTCGCGGCATGCGGCAGATTCTTAAAAAGCTAAAACCGTCGAGGTTTGAAGACATCATTGCGATGGTAGCACTGTTTCGCCCTGGACCGTTAGGCTCTGGTATGGTCGATGACTTTATCGAAAGAAAGCATGGACGCCAAGAAATCGACTTTATGCTTCCGCAGCTTGAAGAGGTTTTACAAGAGACTTACGGGGTTATCTTGTATCAGGAGCAGGTGCAAAAAGCGGCAGCTATTTTGGCCAGCTACAGCTTAGGCGAAGCCGATCTGCTTCGCCGAGCAATGGGTAAGAAAAAGCCAGAGGAGATGGCTAAGCAGAAAAAGCGGTTTCTTGAAGGCTGCCAAACCAACAACATAGAGCCTACAAAGGCCGAAGAAATATTTGATTTGATGGCTAAATTTGCTGAGTATGGCTTCAACAAAAGCCACAGTGCTGCCTACGGACTTATTAGTTACCAAACAGCTTACCTAAAAGCCTTGTACCCTGAGCAGTTTATGGCAGCGATCATGACCGTTGACATGGATAACACCGACAAGGTCGTAAACTACATATTTGACCTAAAGCAGTTTGGCATTCAGATGGTTCCTCCACACTTAGACTTGTGTGAGATAAATTTCAGTGTAGCGCCTCGAGAAGAAACCTCGACCAGGCAGATCAAAAAAATCAATTACGGGCTGGGTGCGATTAAAGGCCTATCTGTTTCTTCGCTCCAGCCACTTATGGAAGAGCGAGCTAAAAACGGTCCATTTAAAAGCTGGGAAGACCTTTCTCTTAGAATCAACCTACATTCCATTGGTAAAAAGAATATAGAGCTTTTGATCACGGCAGGAGCCATGGACCATTTAGGCTACGAACGCGAGCAGGCAATGCGGTTTTTGCCCAAGCTTGTCCGGGCTAGTCAGCAGCGGTTTTTGAGTGAAAAAGAGGGTCAAGAAAGCCTGTTTGGTGTTTCTAGCGAAAAAGAGCAGAGCCAAGACAACGAGCAGGGAGCTGATATAGGAGTTAGCCTTCCAAAAAAGCCAAAAACAATCCGCTACAAGCACAGTGACTATAAAAAGCAAAAGAAAATTTTGGGGATGTTTTTAGGGCGTCACCCACTCGAACTCTATCAGCGTGACGTCGACACGTTCAGCCAAGGTAGCCTAGAAGATATTGTAAAAGGAAAGTACGCTCTTCCGAAAAAGGTAAACTCCCAGGAAGTGCGCCTAGTCGGCTATCTGGAAAACAGGTTTGACCGGATTTTAAAGTCAGAAAAGAAGATGCGTTCTTTGCGTCTTAGCTGCACCGCAGGCGTGACAGAAGCGGTGATGTTTGAAGAACACTTCCCGGAGATTCCAACAGAGCTAGATCAGCCAATCGCTATGAAGGCTTTGATTCGCAAAAGGTATGACTCTGACGATCTACAGATACAAATTCAAGGAGTCATGGGGCTCGAAGAGTACCGCATTCGTTGCCTAAAAAACCTTTGTCTTAGTATTGGCGAAGAAGCACTAAGGGATAGCACCCTACAAACCCAGCTACAAAACCTATGCAAAGCACACCCAGGACCTCTAGCCTTTGGCCTACGGGTTTTTTCAAGCACGGATGAAGTTGTATGGCTCAGGCAAGAAAAGTACTTTGTAAGCTGTTCAGATGCCTTTATTGAGGCCTTTCTAGCCCTGGATGAATCATGCTCTTTGAGCTACAAGCCAATGCCACCCCCAAACCTGAACCCCAACCAAAGCCAACCAAAACCAGGGAACGCACAGACACTATGAGTTCAAACAACACAATAAAGAAAAAATTAACCCGATTGCTAAATGTCATCATACTTGAGGTGGCTTGGATAATGCTTTGGGCTCTTGTTATCACACTGCGCTACCGCATACATGGCGACGAGGCTCTAGCTAACCCGGGAGCCGACCGCAAAACATTTTTAAAACCGGTTAAGGGAACAAAAGGCAAGGTAGTTGTGCATTGGCATGAAAACGTCATTTTTTTTACGCTTTTACTTTTTAAGAGGAAGCCGCCTTTTACTCCTCTAGCTAGCAAAAGCAAAGATGCCGAATGGGGAGTCAAGATTGTACGCAGGCTTGGTTACGAGGCTGTAAGAGGAAGTTCACGTAAAGGCGGGAAAGAGGCCATTGTTCAGCTCATGCAAAAATTAAATGAGGGCTACAATATTCTTCTAGCAGTAGACGGACCTACAGGCCCTAAGCATGTACCGAAACCAGGTGCTCTTAAAATATCAGCAGCCTGCCAGGCCGAGATACTACCAACGCAGTGTTTTTGCTCGAACTCATTTGCCTTAAAAACATGGGATAAAATGCGTATACCCTACCCTTTTTCAACTGTTGATATTGTCTTTGGGCCAGCAATACAAACCCCAGAAAACTTTACGATAAAAAAAGATACAGCTTTAATTCAAGAACTTGCACAATCTATCGAATCCATCAAACGACCAGGCTCTACGAGAACGTGATGCATAAGATTAAACTGCAAAAAGTATGGTTTGGATCTCAATCAATTGTATGGGCCGCTAGAATCCAAGAAGACGGTAGCACTGACTGGAAAAAAGGTTTTTTTGAAGCATCGTGTAGACGAAAAAATTATGGGATTTCTCTCCACACTAAAAAACCAAACCTCAACTATGCGCAAGGTAGTTTGTTTTCGATTTTGCGAAAAAACGCCGCTAGTGGCTATATAAAAGATGTAAGAAAAAAACAAAACGAATGGATTGTTAGCTTAGTCTTGCAGCGAAAAGACGCACTGATCACGATTAGTCTGGATGAAGCAGGGGCACCGACTCTAGACTGCATCATAGAAGCACAAAGCTTTTTCCGACTAAAACCCGACAAGATCTACACTAAGAAAAAAACTACGGAAACGAGCCCTGATCAGCTGTCTGAAAATAGTGTTTTGGATAGACTCTGCCAATCTTCAGGTGTTTTCTCTGCCGCCGAACCCACGCCCAAAGACAGTGCAAGACAGGGAGGCGCAGATTCCAGCCAGGAGGTCGAGACTGGCCTTGAAAAACAAAGTGAGCTGCAAAAGTTTCGCCGCAAGCAGATGCAACGCAAACGCAAAACCGTATCAGGCTCCATCAAAAAAAACGCACTAAACCCTGCTGAAGTAGAGCTGCTTGAGCTGCTTGAGTCAGAACTTCAAAACATTGAATTTCCAATTGAGAATATCAAAATTGAAAAGCTTTTAGTCAAAAAAGGCATAGAAGAAAGCCCACAAGGAAAACAGTTGACCTTTTTGCATGAAACCAGAAAAAAGCTGGTATCCAAAGAAAAAAAGGCTCAAGCATACCTGCAGAAATCTCAAAAAGAGCTTAAAAAAGTCGAAGACACCATTGAAAGCCTTGCCACGGAATACTGGGACGACCATGCCCTTGAGGACCTCGGGCGAAGGTTTCGGTTAAAAGCGTTCACACAAAGTGACCTTGAGTCTGCAAAACCAAAAAAGAAAGACTATGCAGAATACACTCTAGATGAGGGGGTAAAAGTCCGCATGGGCCGAGGGGCTAAAGAGAACGATCTTCTGACAAAGTCTCTTTCAGCCGCTACCCTTTGGCTTCATGCTGCAGGAGGACAAGGATCACACGTTGCAATAGTCAAAACCAAAAAAAATGTAATCGTCACAGACGAACACATCCGGACAGCGGCTATTTTGGCATTGAATTTTTCGAGTTTTAAAAAAGACCTCGCTGGCGAAGTCCACAAGACTCAAAAACGGAACCTAAAAAAAACAAAAGACCTTGCCCCAGGTAAATGGATCATTCAAAAAGCTGAAACCCTGTTTTTTCGCTATTCCAAAGAAGAGCTTGAAACTGTCTTAGGCATGCGGAGCTAGGACTATGCAAGACTTTCACTCTCATCTATATGGATGCCTGAGCCCCAAAATGGCCCAAAGTCTTTGCCTGCAAGACCCGGCCAAAGTCTTAGCGTCGGCCAAAGCTGCTGCCCCGTGGGATCCTTCCCAAACAAGGTGGAGCTGGTTTGAGTCGCGCTACCTGGCCGAGTTTTCCCGGCTTCCTTCCGTGAACCTAGAAGACATAAACAGCAGCAAGCTTGACGAGCAACAAATAACGGACACTCTTATGCACCGTGGGCCGGCAAAATTCTCCGCTTTTCAGGCTAGGTTTAACCTGCTTATTGCACTGTTCCCTCTTTCTGTATGGCAAGACAAAGTACTGAAAGAATGCTTCCAAGCTCAAATACGTGAAAAAGTATCTCACAGAGAATACAGGGTTTTTTTAGACTTCAGTCAAAAAGGTTGGGAGCAGGTTTTTTTAACTGCTAAAAAAATCAACCTGGATCATGCTCCAGAGTTTTCTTGCTCCCTAGTCGTAAGCATGCCCCATGAGCAAGAAGCCTATATACGAGCCTTTGACTGTTTAGATCATTACTTTGCTGCAACCCCATCAGCGCTTTCTGTGTTTGCAGGTGTTGATTTTTGTATGTTTGAAGAGCGGTATCAGCCGTCAGCAAAAAAACAAATGCTTACAGCTACCAGAAGGTTTAGCTCGCACCCTCGCAAGATCCCTCTGCTAATGCACGTCGGTGAAACCATAGAAACCATAAGTTTAAAAGACTCTTTGCAAAGAATACATGCAACCATAGACGTTGGAGCTACTAGGATTGGCCACGGCTGCTCGCTTGTGCGAAACCCAGGCTCTCCCGAAGACAAAGAGCTGCAAGCTAAGGTGGAAGAAAAGGTTAAAAGCAAAAAGGTTCTCGTAGAAAGCTGCCCCACATCAAACAGTCTTATTGCCGGAATAGATAAGCCTTGCGCTGCAGAATTCCAGAGCAAAGGTATTCCCTACCTAATATGCAGCGACGACCCAGGAATCCTAGGAACCACCCTTCAGAGCGAACATGCTGAGGTAAAAGCCGCTCTAGGCAAGGACAAGGTCCGTGAAGCTAACTACCCAGAAAAGTTTCCATTTGCTTGAAGAAGAATTTGAGCTTAAGAGCTCAGCCATTCTTCTATTTTTTTGCCTACAAAGTTTGGGTGTATCAAGTGAAAAGCATACTGCATATGAAGGCAGCGGACTAAAGACCAATCTTCCATGCCTCCGATACCGGTTTCCCAAATTCTTTTTCTTCCACCTATAGGAAGCTTTTTCATCTCATCTAGCTTGATAAAAGACCTTCTTTGATCCCGGTACAAAACCTGAAGTTTTTTATACTCAGAAGCTCTGCTTTCGTCCTCTGTAATCCAAGCTCGCATTTTTTTTACGGCGCCGCCAGCCTCAAGGGTAGCAATTTTCTTGTCCCACTTTGGATCACTTAACCAATACAAGGTCGGAAAAGGCTCGAGCTTTTGAACCGGCAAACAAATTTGTACGTGCGGCGAAGATGATTCAATGGTATTCATACGGATATAGACTCACTTAAATCCTAACGGGACCACCTATATTGCAGCTACCGTAAAATATCTCAACAAAAAAATCCCTACCGTTTTGAGGGTAGGGATAATATGTTTTTAGAATACTTTTAAAGGGCTCTAAGTGTTTCTTAGTAGCAGCGAGTACCGCATCCACCGAAAAGTAGGTTGCCCGTAGCGCGAAGAGTGTTACGTGCACCGATAACAGCAGCTCCAACGATACCCGGCTGATAATAATTTGAACATCCACTTACGCCGTATGCGTTGCTACCACAAGAAGAGTGACCGCCGTATACTGAGCCGCTTTGAACGCCGCAGGTTCCGTTTGAACATCCGCCGCCATATACTGAACCGCTTTGAACGCCGCAATTTCCGCTTGAGCATCCGCCGCCGTATACCGAACCGCTATGAACGCCGCAATTTCCGCTTGAGCATCCGCCGATTGGCCGAGCGTAACCTGATCCAACTACACCGCCAACACCGATTGGAGTTATATCTGAATATCCATTTTGAACATCACGGTTGTAACCATTCCAGACTGGACCTTGCATATAGTTACCTAGGTACTGCTGGCAGTATGCTAGCTCACTTTGAAACTGAATGCTGTTTTCGAAAGTACCCAAGTTAGAAGCAATCAATGTAGTTGGGTATACATCTCTTTGTTGGTTAAGGTAAGTTAAGCATTGAGCTGGGATAGCTTGTCCATATGCACCGTTAGAATCACTAGCTAAAAGGTCTCCACCTAAGTTAGCACTAGTATCAATTTGAGGATTAATAGAAATATCAGAATCTGGTGTAAAAACACCGTTTCCCGCTACTAACTGAGGATCCGCATCTTTTTTTGCCGATGTTTTAACAGATGATTTACAACTTACTTGCAACATAGCTGCGGCACAGATTGCCACCATCATAAGGGTTGATGTCTTTTTCATATTCTTGATCTCCATTTCTTCGTCCACACTTGAACAACAACTAATTTCAACTTCCACACACTGCTTCAATGAGCAAAGGCTGGTATCGCCTCTGTACACAAGTTTGCAAGGGTGATGCCCGAATAGGCCACCTTGTCAAGGGATTAGCAAAATAACTCCAAGGGTCTGTTATTATGGTGATTTTAAGAAGGAAAATGGTTTTTGTTTGGTATCGTCAAACTAAGCGAAGTAACTAAAAAGTTGTCAGCTAACCGATTTTTTGACACCAAAGCCTCTTACTTCAGCCGAAGTAGGCTATAATCTTCTTACAAGGTAAAGAATAAAATTTAGGGAAAAAAATAATGATCAAATTCATTCTACTACTTATGTTGACGGCAATGATCCCAATTTCTTGCAAGACGTCTACGTATTCGTCTGTCAAAGAAGTACAAGGTTCGGGCCAATTCACCTTGAGCAATCTGGCTAAAGCCTCTGTTCGCACATTTATAAAACAAGAGAATAAAGTCAAAGTCACCTTTATGGGTTACAGAAATGGCAAGCATGTCATCGACCTAGAAACCTTAGATAAACCTAGAGATATCGAGGGTCGTAAGCAAAATGGAGTTCTGCTTAATCATAGAATCACCTTGAATTTTCATGGAATTGGCTCGGACAGCCTAAAATATAGAAGCAACCTATACCAAACCTATAGCCAGCAAAATAGTGGGCCTACCTTTGAGGCAAACCACTGGACGCTAGAGGTAGCTAATGGAACAGGGCGTTCTAGCCTTGTTCGCTATATGAAATTAAATGAGTGGGCATCTACCAAGCCCGTCGCCTACTATTCTGGGTTTCTAGCTGCTGATGGAGCATACGCCCAATCTACACATAGGGACGCAAACTTTGCAGGTGCCGCAAACAACAATAGTCAACGTCAACACTTTTTCCCAAGGCTGCAAATCACAGGGACTAACACGAACGGTTCGGTGGAAGTATTGTCTTACTCAAGGTTTTTGGGGCAAGCTTGGGTCAAAAAGATCGGGGACACTACCCCTATTGCTTTAAAGCTCTCAACCCAGGACCTAACGGTAAAGAACTCCCCAGCAATTTTAAGGTTTGAATCACAAAACCTGGCACCTGAGCATACTTCTAGCTACAAATCCGTGGTACTACGTGTGCCAACGACCAACCCTTCTGGCAATCAAAAGCTACAGGTCATTTACGAAAGTAAGCTACGTGGGTTTGAGTTCTACTCGGCCAACCTTACAGAGAAAGACTTGATGAGTGACTATATCTCGACGCCTTAACCAAAGGATAAATAGCGGAAAGCTTTCTTAGAAGCGCCCCTACTGGAAGAAGGTAAAACTCAGCAGTGCCGCCGCCTAAACATTTGAGCCACTCACCCACGCATCAAGGCTAGTAGCGCTGGCTTGCCATCTTCAGCAAATCAGCACCGGACATCCGGCCCATAAGCATGCAAATAGTTTCTTCACCATTTTCAAAAGCAACCATATTAAATCTTTTACTGGTATAGCTCTGAAAGGTTTGACCGTTTTTATTGGTTTGGGGGGCTTTTTCCAGACTTTTGAAATTACCGTCATAGCAATAAAGTGCGACCACTTCGGGGCCAGAATCTGCAAGGTCAAGAGATCGCTCGTCCAGATAGAGCACGGCCGAAACTTTACGCGGGTCATAATCAAGCACTGATGCCCCTAGCACGTTCACACCAGCGATCGGAGGACTTAGTACAACAGGGTTGTGACCTAGTACTTGTTTTCTTGTCTTTAAAAAGTTGTAAACTTCTTCAATTCCTCGCACAGGAAAGTCCAAGCGGTTTCGGTAGTCATACTCAAACGCTTCGGTTTCGTTACCTAGATACAAAAGCGGGTCAAAATCTTTTGTACTTTGCTCAATCCTTGATTGCCCTAACAGAAGAACGCAGCCAACTCCGACAAGAATAATAATAGCAAGAAGCCAGCGCAGCAAAAGCTGTTTCGACTCTGCTACACCAAGTATTTCTAGAGCCTTATGCTCTCGGGCAAGGATTGATTTGGGCTCTTCAGCTAAAATTTGAATGCTTTCAATTTGATCCAGATCTAAGGCAAATTTTGCACGCACTGCATCGAGCTCATAACGCATTTTTATAAATGCCTGAACGACAGGCGAATCTTCTAAGTCCTCAGAAGAAGGCTTTTCTCCTTCGACAACACTCAACGCTTTTTTGAAGTTCAAAAGCTTTTTATCTGGAATTTCCTCGCCCAGATAATCACTCATATAACCTATAACTAGGCTTTTTTCCTTTTCACTGCCATGCTTCAAACTACCGCTCATAAGTGACTTACGCCCAGAAGCTAATAAAGCCCGAGAAGTCACTAGCTCGCAACTAAGCATTTCTGCAATCTCTTGCACAGAAACACCAAAACACTCGGTCAATACAACGGAAACCTTTTCCTTAGGGCTCAACTTTGAAAGTATTCCTGAGCTTTCTGGTTTCGCTTTAAAAAAAGCTTCGGTTGCCCTTTCAAGGCATACAAGTTTGGCGCTTTCTTGCTCATTGGTACGGTGAAAGTCGCTAAGCAGGTTTTGAAAGGTCAATTTAGTTAGCTGATAAGCTTCTTTAGCGCTCCCCGTAAGGGTTCCAAGGTACTCGTTCACAGTTTCTGCTTGGGGCACAAACCGATCCTGAAAGTCTTTGAGTTGCGACTCGTTCAAGCTATCTTTCGCTAATGGCATTTATCAATCCTCCCGGAAAAAAGACGGCAAGGTATACCGAATAAAGAGATGGTGAAAAAATAAAAACTTGTCTTTTATTTTAGCAATTCTGGATGAATTTCAGTAGCATAAACCTGAAATAACCCATCAGCTCCAAAATAAGGTTTGCTATGACACTATGTGAGAACGCCTTTTATATGATCCGCAACATCGCACTTCCACTGTTGCTTTGTATAGGCAGTGGTGCCCAAGCGCTCCCTATAGGTTTTGGAATGCACCAAGACAAACTACGCTACGACGAAACCCGCTCAGATAATTTTTTGATCTACCATGACCGGAGAACCCCGCAAGAAGCTGCCATGATCATAAACTCTTTAGAGGCTGCAAGGCCGTTTATGGAAGCATGGTTTGACCTCAAAAAGGACAAAAGGCTTACCGTCGTCAGCTCGGCAGCCTCATCAAATGCCTCGTTTGCAAACTTTGTCACTAGAAACATTGAACTCCAAACCTTAGGTCAAGGTGATAGAGATCTATTCTGGCATGAATACACTCATGACCAGATGTATCGTTTTTACCAGTATGCTGGCTCAGCAAGCGCCCTTTATTTACATCTGCCTTGGATGGCTAACTGGTGGATCGAAGGCCTAGCAGAACTACTTTCACAAAGCCAAGGCTCTGACCTGGCGGCTTCGGCCGAACGCATGGCTGCTTTGAGCAAAAACTGGCCTAGTTTTGATGGTCTACACAGTTTGTACAGCGGGCATACCCACACCCAGGTTGGCTACGGGCTATCTGGTATGTTTATGCATGACCTTATGCGCCAGGGGTTTGCAAAGAGCAAAGAAACAAACCTGGGCGACATCCACCGAAAATACCGCAAGTACACCATGCCCTGGCACCTCATGTGGTCCCTTGTTCCTATTGTTGGCAATACTCCCATGGATGCACTCAGCAAAAAGTACACGAATAAAAGCACAAGAAAAGCGTTTGAAAGCTACAAGGCCCGCGCCAAAAAACACTGGGAAAAAAGCAGCAAAGCCCCGCTTCGCTTTATCCCTGCCGTAGCAAGCAAGAAGGCAGCCCCCTTGGGAAACCTAAAAGTCTACCAAAGCTTTGATACAAAGCTTGGCTACCTAACCATGAGCCGCAAAGAAAGCTGGCTTGGGCGTTTTAAGCTTACAAAAGATAGTGGCGGCGGATGGCTAAACCCGCAACAACCCACCATCAAAAGAAAGTCTCGCAACAAAAAAACACTTACGCATACATTTATTGCGCGCAAAGACTTTGTGCCATTACAGGTACGGATAAAACAGCGGTTCAGAAAAGAAGCTGCCTACGAGTTTTGGGTCAAAGGCAGCCAGGACGTTAAGTACAAAAAAACTATCACCCGAGAAGCTCGAATTCAGCATGTATCCGAGTATGCAGATGGCTTTGTCTGGATAGAGCACGAAACCCAAAACAGCAGGATTTGCTTTGTGCAAGACAAAAACTGGACAAGCGGTGAGTTTAGCGATCAAAACGTCACATGTACAAACGAAACAAGACTTCCTGCAACCATATCTTACCTTGGCACTTCGGTTTCAAAAAAACGAAAAGGCGCAACCCACCTCTGGTTTTCAGAGCGCAACCAGACACTAAAAGGTGACCACTACAAAATAAAAGCATTCACGCTCAAACGAAAAAGAGTCCTGCAGCACCCAAAGGTCTTTAGCCAAAAACCCATTAGTGTAGCCACAAGCAAAGGTAGCCTCTGGGTGATTACAGCCGGAAGGTCCCACCGTCAACTTCAAAAATATGATTTAAAAGGTAACTGCTTAGGGCAGATCTGGTATGCCGAACTTCCGCAGCGCGTCTTCGCACTAGGAAACGACAACTTTGCCGTGCAGATTTCCAACCTATACTCTTCGGGTCTTCTGGTGGAAAGACGCGCATCCCAAAAACTAAAAAAATGCGACACCACTAGCCGGCATAGCTCTCCTCTACTTTTTGCCATGAACCAAAAAAAGCCCGCTAGCTTTGCTGCAGCAATTCAAGGCGCCGACCTCTGGCAAGTACAAAACAGCCCTGCACTTACAGGCAAAGAAGCAGAGCTTAGCCGCCCTGAATCGATATCCATCGTACCCACACGAAAAGCAAAATACCGCCTAAAGCACGGAGCTACCTCCCCTTGGGTTGGAGCCGACCCCGAAGGAATCAGTATAGGGGTACTTTCGATGCCACTTATGGACTTTAGTCAAAACGAAGAGTTGCGCCTAAGCGCTCTTTGGGGCCTCACCTCCGAGTTCCCAGACGTAGACCTTACGGTTCGTTCGACAAGGTTTTGGCCACTGTGGTCTATCAATGCCCGCAAAACCATTGCCTTCAACGGGGCCTTTATTGGCAGGCAAGCAGACGGCACCCAGCAATTAATAGCGTCTTTTTTTGACAGCACCAGTGCAGGGATCAGTGCAAGCCTGCCTTGGCAGCCTATCTTAAATATATCTACTACGCTTTCTTACCGGTTTTACGACAGAAAGTTTTACAGCCAAGAACAGCTGCAAACAAACGCTGGGTTTCGTAGCGGCAAAAACCACGAGTTTGGCATTGGCACCTCGCACCTGGCTCGGATGGGCAGATGGAGCCTTTCAACTGCTGGGCAGTTTACCTTTAGCCCTAATAAACTTAATAAAGAACTCGTCTACAACAACCTCAACCTGTCTCAGACCATCTACATGCCAAAACTAGGCCGGGTATCGACGAATATCGGCTGGGAGTACTCTCGAAGTAGAGGAAGCAAGCAGCTTTTGTTGAGGCAACTTTATCGCCCACTTAAAACCTTTGTGGCTGGCGAGGGGTCAGGCTTCAACAACTTTCACCTAGAAGCCAAAGACTACTTTGAAAAGCTCCCACCTGGCGGTTTGTTTAGCGCCAGATACGGTGACAACCAAGCTCGAACAAAGTTCAACCTTTCGTTTCCGATCGTAAAACATATGGATAAGCTGTTATACATCTTTTATCTCCAGAGAATCGACCTAGCAAACTTTGTAAACTTTGGCGGAGCCTGGTCAGGAGAGTCCCTGGATATTCCGTTTAACCGTTTCGAATGGGCACACGGGCACAGCCTTGATATGCAGTTTGAAGCAAAAGGCCTACAGTTTTCCTTAGGTCTTGGTGCTGGCCGCGCCCTCGAATCAGACAACTATGACTATTATCTCAACTTTAGCTTTGATAACTTTTTGGAGATATAGGCTTTGTTTTTTAGAGGCAAACTGTTTTTAAACCAGTTATATAAAAAAGTAGAAACCTATGGTTTGCTGGTTTTCTTTTTTGTAGGCTTTGCCCTTGGCTGCGGCGGAAGCTACGTCTTTGGTGGTGTCGCAACCAAAAATCTTCAGCTTTTGCCCTTTGTTGTCTTGTTTGTTGCCGGCCCCTTGTTGGCGCTTATATTCGGAGTAGCGTGGGGATGGAAAAGCCTTGAGCAAAAAAAGACTAAAGCCTTACTTCTAGCCTCTACTGGGTATATGACCGGAAGTTTCTTGCTTTTGCTCTGGACATACCTGCACAAGGTGGTTGGGGTTGAATTTGCAACGACATTCCCTGAAATTTTACATGAAAACCTTGTTTTCTCGATGATTTCTATCCTCGGAGCACCTCTGCAAATATTGGGCATAGAGTTTGATCCAAGTACCATGATCTCATCGATCAACATAGACCCCAAAGACAACCAAAACCTCGGCCGCCTGCACTGGCGTAACTGGGTTTTGGGGACCATGTTTTTCTATGGCATCTTGCCGCGCATGCTTCTTTTGACGGTTTCTTTCATGCTTGGCCGAAAAGCTGAAAAGCTGCAAATACAAAAAAGAAGAATTGAAGAGTTTGCCATCGGACTTGAAAAAGACGGCGACCCGTTTGAAATTGACTCCGAAGAGCTTCGGCTGCTCCTCAGCCTGCAGGCGATGATTGTGCGTAAAGACATTGAAACAGAGCAAGATTCAAGCAAGAAGAAAGCTAAAATGCTTTGGTACACCTCTTGGAAGTCTCTGCAAAAAAAGGTGCGCGACGTCGCTACCAGTGAAAACTCTATCTTAAAAAACCTAGATGAGGACGAAGCTCACCTACTAGAGGAGTGCGTCCGTTTGACCTCACAGGGTTATAAAAAAATGGGGATGTTATATTTAGAAACAGCCTTGTTTCAGCCCTATTTTGACCTAAAGTCAGAAGAGAGAGCGCAAAAGCAACAAACCTACCAGACCAAACCCTCCGACTTTGATCAATCAGTGGGCCGACGCAGCTTGCTACAGTTTATTGCTACCTCAGGGTTTGCGCAAAAAAAGTTTAGCGCAGCCCTAAGCTCCTATGAAGAAATTGTCGACGACCTCATGAGCAGAAAGCAGATCAAGTCTTTGGGCTATTGGCTCGGCGGGGCTTTTTTGGCTACTGGCCTAGGCCTAACGCTGGGTCCGGCATTTCTTGCAGCCATAGGCCTAAAAGGAGCTATCGTAAAGCTGTTGAGCTCTCTTGCACTTGGTAGTGGGGTTTTGATTTTGGCAAAAATTGGCGCCGCCAAAGGGCTGCTGCTGGTTGTTTGCGGTGGAAGCTTGTGGAGTGCTAGCCACAAAATTGCAGACATCTACGGGTTTCGTGGAGGAGCTGAGCGCATTGTAAAAGACATAGCCAAGTTCGAAGCAACTATTCTACACTTTTTTAACCTCGACTATAAAGACGCCCTTCAACTTATCGAGAAAAAACTTATAGATTCTAAAAACAAAATCGCACAAGCCATCACTGAAGCACCTGAGAGCCAATCAAAAAAAGAGCTAAAAAAATGCCAGGCAGCTATAGAGCACCGCCTGGCAAAAAAGTAATTTATAAGGTCGAAGGTTATAGAGCCCGCGAGACAGGGACTGCCCGGCTACGGTATATACTTTTATAATTTGCCGTCCCGTACTGTCCTAGGGCTTTGTTTTCTGCTTGTTTAATATCACGCTCCCGGACCACATAAAAATACCAGTTGTTGTTGTTCAAGTGATCTCGTATGTTTTCCCACTTAAAAACAGCTTGGCGGTTTGTTACTGAAGAGGCCAGAAGGTAAAACTCTCCGCCATTTTCGAGGACGCCTACTAGCTCTTCTTCGACCATATCCTGCGGATAACCAAACAGACGGATCACTAGGTTTTGACCTCGCCGAAAGCGTATAGAGCTTTCCACGGGTGATAGCTCTTGAGGGGCAGGGAAAAAATCAGGAACAATAGTCGAGGTATGGTTTGTCCAACGAAACTCAATTTCATCTTCCCTGTATCCAGCCGCACTCTTTGCAGTATAGACGCCTGATTTGGCTCCATAGACAGAGACCAAAGACGTATCAGATGCTTTTAGGCTACGCGTGTTGGGCATATAAACCTTGGAGCCATCGCTGCGCTTTGAAAACTCAGCCGTATAGGTGGTCTCGTCGGTCGACTCGTCATAGTTCACCGTGTACTGGCGGTGAATATCTGTGGGGCTCGTCTCGGAAAAAGCGACTGCACCTGGAACATCTTCCCCACAGCCAACCAGTGGCGTGACGATCAAAGCGAACTTCAAAAACTTTTTCAACATATTCCAAATCCTCTATTACGTGTCTGTTGTTTTTTTATGGGCTGAAAAAAAAATCACTTTTCATTTTATAGGGTCAGCCCATCCCGAGCTTAACTAATTGTAATAATTAGATTTTTTGCGTCAATCTTTTGCCGCTAAGCCAGGCGCTAAGGCAGCCAGTAACAGCTTAGGTTAAACTTATCCATCTCTTAGCAAGTTCTTAGAATAGAAACACTAAGCTGAAGCTAACTGGACAGACCTAGACTTTGGAGCTGAAATGAACAAACAAAAGAACCCATCGACTAAAACCTTCTGTAAACCGCCGCGTCTAGCGGTGATATCCATGGCGCTACTCTGCTGCCTTGTCCTAGCGCCGAGCTTTGGGCTTGCCTACAAACTGCCAAGCTCTTCGAGTAGCACCGCGCGTTATTCGAGTAATGTGTCGGCACTGCAGGAAATGTCTCAGGGCGTAAGTGAAATCGCTGCCCAAACATCGTCTGCTATTGTCTTTGTTTCGGTGGCCAAGGTAGTTCGCAACCCTTTTGGAAATGGCGGACAGTTTAACCCTTTTGAGTTTTGGTTTCCGGAGCTGCAAAACCAATCCCCTCGGCAAAGCAACCCCAAGCCACAAAAAAGTGGGATCGGTAGTGGGTTTTTTGTCGACTTAGACCAGGGCTATGTCATAACGAACAACCACGTGGTCGAAGGCGCAGATGAAATTAGCCTAAAACTAGCAAACGGTGAGAGCTATGATGCAAAAGTCGTAGGTAGAGATAAAAACACGGATATTGCCGTCGTTCAAATCAAGATGAAAAAGTTCAACCGCAAAGGGTTGTCTTCACTGGTACTTGCTGATAGCGACGCGCTTAAGGTCGGCGAGTTTTCGCTTGCACTGGGAGCGCCGTTTGGGCTTGAATCTAGTATATCCTTTGGGGTTATCTCGGCTCTTGGCCGCGGAAACCTAAAGCTCACCCAGCTAGGAAACTTTATCCAAACAGATAGTGCCATCAACCCCGGAAACTCGGGTGGACCGCTGATCAACATGGCTGGAAAAGTCATCGGTGTAAACACTGCGATTTTTTCACAAGCCGGTGGCTATAATGGAATTGGTTTTGCCGTCCCTTCGAACATTGCACGCCGCATCGCTACACAGCTCATCAACAAAGGTAAGGTAGACCGCGGGTATATCGGCGTAACCATGCAGAGCATGGACGAGCAAATGACTAGCCACCTTGGGCTTCCAAAAGGGCAAAAAGGTGTGATGGTAACCCAGGTCGTGAGCAAGGGCCCTGCAGCGCGCGCCGGGATCAAAGAAGGCGATGTAATCACACAGGTGAGCGGCAAAAACATCAGCTCACCAAACGAGCTGGCAAACCAGGTTGGCCTCCGAAACCCTGGAGACAGAGTCGATGTTTCGGCCTACAGAGATGGCAAGCAAAAATCATTTTCGCTAAAAATTCAATCTTTCCCAGACAACCCACAAACATTGACTTCGAAGTCAGGGAGTAAAGGTTCAGGGTTTGGCTTTTCATTGGTCCCAGTAAACCGCGCGCTAAAATCTAAGTACCGCATCAGTTCTGCTTCCGGTGCTGTTGTAAGTGCCGCAGCGCCTGGGTCTGCTGCTTCACGCTTTGGTTTGCGCGAGGGAGATGTCATTGTAGAGGTTCGTGTGAACCGCAAAAGAACCAAGGTTACTAAACCATCGGACTTCTATGCAGCGACTCGAAAGCACAAAAGCTGTCTTATTCGTATTGAGCGTGGCGACGAGTACCAATTTTTAGCTATTTCAAAGTAGTTTTAAAAAAAGTAGTTTTTTAAAAAAAAGAGCGACAGGTCTAGAAAACCAATCGATTGAAGCACGATAAAGCCCTTAGGCATTCTCCGTTTTACAGAAAGACAGAGATCTAACCTAAGGGCTTTTTTTTTATTTAAGGATCTCTAAAGTGCCCGACAGGCGTCCCTTTATCTACAGAGCTCATAATATCATCCCGGGCGATAGTCTCTACCGGAAGAGATGCTCTACGGATATTTGCCTGATATAAAATGGCCCCACGCAGCTTTGCGTAGTCTAGGTCCGCATCTTCTAGGTTTGCAGCAGTGAAGTTTGCCCCCTCGCAGCTAGCGTTCCAAAACGAAGCATTGGTTAGATCTGCTCTGACAAAAACGCAGTCTTTTACGTTTGCATAAGAAAAATTGGAATTTCTGCAATCTACACCTGTAAAGTCCAGCTTAGACAAGTTCGCTTTGCGCATATCTTTGTCCGCGAGACTAGCACCTTTGGCCAAAGCCTCGAGCACCTCTTTACGGGTAAAAGTTTCTAAACCAGAACTATCTTTTGACATCTTTTGCACCTGTATTATTTATGGAAAAACCAATTACACTTATCAATTAAACTCTCAAAAACTAAGAGAGGCTTTGCATATAAGCTGCTACGTCTAACATACGAGCACTAAAGCCTGACTCGTTGTCGTACCAAGAAACTACTTTGGCAAGATCCCCACCGACAACCTCTGTCGATAGTCCGTCTACACAGCTAGACAGCGGGTTCCCGTTATAGTCACAAGAGACCAAAGGAAGGTTAGAAAAACCTAATATTCCACGCAAAGGACCTTTAGCGGCCTCTTCTAAGGCTTTATTTAACTCTTCAGCCGAACATTTTTTCCCCAGCTGTAAACTCAAATCGATCATCGACACATTAGGTGTTGGAACACGGATGGCCATGCCATGAATTTTTCCTTTAAGATCAGGAATCACAAGACTAATAGCCTTTGCTGCGCCGGTCGTTGTTGGAATCATACTGACAGCGGCTGCACGTGCGCGCCGCTTGTCTTTATGCGGAAGGTCCAAAATGCGCTGGTCGCTAGTGTAAGCATGAACCGTGGTCATAGTTCCTTTTTGAATCCCCCACCCTTCGTGCAAAATTTTAGCGACTGGTGCAAGGCAGTTTGTTGTGCAGCTCCCATTAGAAACAATGGTGTCTTGCGGAGTGAGCTCTTTATGGTTGACCCCAAAGACAACCGTTTTATCTTCGTCTTTACCAGGAGCAGAAATCAGAACCTTTTTTGCACCGGACTTTATGTGTAAAGAAGCTGATTCTCTGTCTCTAAATATTCCCGTACACTCGAAAACAATATCGACACCTTTATCGCCCCAAGGAATTTCTGCAGGGTTACGAATCGCCGAAGCTGTAACGGCTTTTCCATCCATATAAATCTGCTTATCGTCAGCCTTGATATCGGTACTCAGATTGCCGTGTACGCTGTCATACTTGAGTAAATGAGCCAGCATATCATTATCGGTCAAGTCATTGATGTGAGCCACTTCGATATCTCTACTTCCGGAAAGCACGTGGCGCATTACGTTGCGGCCGATGCGTCCAAACCCATTGATGCCGATGCGAATTGTCATGTGAAAGCCTTTCTCAAATCATTGCAAACTATTTTTGTGGTCTAGTAGACTCGTTTTTTTCGGCTACATACTGACCGAGCGAAATGACGGTACCAGATTTCTTTTTCTTTTTTTTTGTTTTTATAGCATCGCCCCCTGAAGAGGCACCTTTTCTTGGGGTCTTTCTAGGCGACCTTTTTGGCTTTTCAGCTTGATTCGAACTACGAACTAGCATTGCAGCCATACCACCGTCATCTAAAAGCCTGCCTGCCGATATCCCTGCCCGCACAATGTGCGCCGTACGGATATCCAGCTCACCAAGGCCGCGAAGCCTTTTTACCCCAAGGCTGTTGTAAGCCCTTATAATCACAAGCATGGCATCGTCCATATGGCCAGTTTGCATATAAGCTCTAACCATAGCTGTATAAAGCTCGATCAAGACCAGTTTGCACTGTGGAGCTCTCGATTTGCTCCGTTTCCGAACCTTTTCCAGGTGAGCAATCATCCCCTCAAGCTGGGCTACGACCCGGTCATGGTAGCCAAGCCTCGAATCGATGACTGTACGAATACCAGTGGTTAAAAGCCCTAGTGGAGCCAGAACCCGGCCGAATAAGAAGAATTTGTCAAAACCTCTTAGAATGTGAAGTGGAGATAAAAGGACTGCAAAAGCGCCTACGATTAGGCAGCTGAGGCTATCTATGCCTACGGTAAACACAGAGGATGCACCCAAGCTTACGCGGGTCATAATCCCCTTGTGGGGCCGGTCACGCGAAGAACCAGTTTTCTGTCCCTTCGGCGTGCGCTGCTTGTTTGGCTTTCTTCCCATAGACATGCTGTACGGCTTGGCCGCACTCCCTTTTCTTCCAGCTGCTCGCCAAGGTACCAAATTTTTTGAGGGTTGTGGTGATTTTTTGAGTCACCCCCCTTTACTTCAGAGGCAACTAAACCTTA
The DNA here is from genome assembly GCA_023301565.1 of Oligoflexales bacterium. Lineage (GTDB taxonomy): Bacteria > Bdellovibrionota_B > Oligoflexia > Oligoflexales > JALZUQ01 > JALZUO01. The sequence goes on along the minus strand of JALZUO010000028.1, from coordinate 59,927 downwards.
TGGTTATAAGTCTTCGGGGTGCAGTGCCCAAGTGGCTAAGGGGTCTGATTGCAAATCAGGTATTCGCCGGTTCGAATCCGGCCTGCACCTCCATTTATCCCTTAGTTTAAATCTACAAAAAAACCAGTAAATTAAGATACATAACGTTACAGGCGCACCTCAAACAGCCTGAGGTAACTATTTCGTAGCAGTTTTTGGCATTATTCGTTAAACAAGTCCTTCTGTGTGCGGCGGACGCACTCAGATAAACAACCAATTTTAAAAGAGGAAAAGACTAACTGTGGAAGGATTACGCTCCAGTTTAGAGAAGATAAACAATGTTCAAACGAAGTTAAGCGTGCATGTAGACGCTTCCCAAGTAAACAAAGCTTACGCTGCTTCGCTGCAAAAATTAAAAGGCCAGGCTACCATTCAAGGCTTTCGTAAGGGTAAGGCCCCGTTAGAAATGATTGAAAAGGTTTACGGCGAGCAGCTATCGAGCGAGGTATCCCAGAACCTGCTGCAGCAAGCACTGCCAAGTGCCATGCAAGAGCAGATGGATAAAGAAAAAAAGCTGAAGTTTGTAGGTCGGCCAACCATCGACCATATGCACTCGGCTAAGCGTGACGTTGAGTTTCACTTTTGTGCCATTCTCGAAAATCTTCCAGAGTTAGAACTGAAAGACTATAAGAACCTAGGCATAAAAAAAGAAACCATCGAAGTTCCGCAAAAAGAACTAGATGAACAAATGCAGCGCCTCACGAAAATGCATGCAAAAACAAAAACTGCAGAAGCAACCGCAGAAGCAGCTGTTGGAAATGTCGTCCAGGTTAGCTTGATCGTAAAAGATGAAAAAGACGAAGTCATTCCAGCTTTATCATCTGAATCCAGGTATTTTGAACTTGAAGAAAAAAGCCCGGACTGGTGGCTTGGTAAAGGTTTTTTAAAGTCGAAAAAAGACCAAAACGTAGAGTTTGAAACAAAAACGCCCAGCGACTTCCCTATTGAATCTATCCGGGAAAAATCGATTAAAGTCATCTCATCTGTGAAAGACCTACAGATATTAGAAGTTCCAGCTTTGGACGACGATTTTGCCAAAGACTTAGGGAAGGAAAGCTTAGTTCAGCTAACGGATGAAACCAAAAGTCAGCTTCTAGAACAAAAGCAAACAGCACAAAAATCAAGTCTTGAAAAAGAAGCTATGGATAAGGTTTTTGCGAAAAACACCATCGAAGCTCCTCCGTCCATGGTTGACAGCTGCATCAACGATATGATTGCTCGCTACCCATGGCAGAAAAAAGAAGAGTATGATTCGGCTATCAAAAACCCTAAGCTTCGCGAGTCGGTAAAAGACTCCGCCGAGCGACACGCAAAAGAAATCATTGTTTTGTGGAAAGTTGCAGAACAAGAGAAAATCGAAGTCACCGATGAAATCGTCAAAACTCAAATTGCAGAAGATTTGAAAAAAGACGTAACCAAAGATGCCAAAGAAGTGGACAAAGTATTCCAAAGCCACGGCGACTCGATCCGAGAAAGCCTGACCAGGCAAAAAGCATTAGAAGTACTTGTAGGCTAAACCACCTGCACTTTAGTTAATATTGGGCTCAGTAAAGTGGCATTTTCAGCCACCTACCTCTGGGCCCTTTTTATTGGGTGTGAACATAATTTTTTATGTGCACTTAAAACACTGGTCAAAGCTTGGAATTCATATTTAATTACCATAGCTTAGTTGACTGATAACCCGGCAAAATAAACCGGTTATAGGCAGTTTTCCTCAGCTCGCTGGCCGCTACAATAATCGCGCTAGTGTCCGGAAAATACTCAGGAACCTTGCCTTTCCCTAAACGCCCCCCATATTGATGTCGAAGATCTTTTCTAGAACCGTAGCTTGGCAGGCTAACCTCCAAGTATACGGTGAAACCTTCAAGTTCAGGAGTAGGTATGGCGTTGGTACCCATCGTAGTAGAGCAAACCAGTAGAGGCGAAAGGTCTTGGGATATTTATTCCCGGCTTTTAAAAGAAAGAATCATCTTTCTTGGTACGCCGGTTATGGACGAAATTGCAAACGTAATTGTTGCTCAACTTCTATTTTTAGAAAGCCAAGCACCTGACCAAGACATTCATTTTTACATAAACACTCCAGGCGGTTCGGTAACTGCTGGAATGGCCATATACGATGCCATGGAACTGATTAAATCGCCTGTAAGAACCTATTGCATCGGACAATGTGCAAGCATGGGAGCATGGCTTCTTTCTGCTGGGGCAAAAGGCAAAAGGTATGCTCTTCCTAACGCTAGGGTCATGATCCACCAGCCACTAGGCGGTGCAACAGGGCAATCAACAGATATCCGTATTCAAGCCAACGAAATCATTAAAACTAAAGAAAAAATGGCTGAGATCATGGCTGCCAATACGGGCCGAAGCAAAAAGCAAGTATTAGAAGACATAGACCGAGACAACTACATGACAGCTGATGAGGCACAAAAGTATGGGATCATCGATGAAGTCATTTCTGGTGGCGGGGCAAAACAACCCACCCCAAACAAGTGATCGACTGAGATAGAAAGGACTATACACAATGTCGAGTAAAACAAAAGATAGTGGATTGAGCTGCAGTTTTTGCGGAAAAAGTCAGCGTGAAGTTCGTAAGCTCATTGCTGGACCAAACGTTTATATATGTGACGAGTGCATTCAGCTTTGCAACGATATCATCGCAGAAGAAGTAGAAAAAGAAGAGCTGTTAAGTCCTAGTGGCAGCGTTCCAAAACCCAAAGAGATACGTGCTATCCTTGACGAATACATTATCGGTCAGGACAGGGCTAAAAAGGTTCTTTCTGTAGCCGTACACAATCACTACAAACGAATCGAAGCTAAAAAGCAGGCTAAGGACGATGATATTGAACTGCAAAAGTCCAACATCCTTCTTATTGGCCCCACCGGTAGCGGTAAGACACTTTTAGCCCAGACATTGGCTAAAATCCTTCAGGTTCCGTTTACCATTGCAGACGCTACGAACCTTACAGAAGCTGGCTATGTTGGTGAAGATGTAGAAAACATTATTCTAAACCTACTTCAATCTGCAGACTACGATGTAGACCTTGCACAGCGAGGCATATGCTACATTGACGAGATTGATAAAATCGCCCGCAAGTCTGACAATCCTTCTATTACCAGAGATGTTTCTGGTGAAGGCGTGCAGCAAGCACTTTTGAAAATCATCGAAGGAACTATTGCAAACGTACCTCCTCGCGGCGGTAGAAAACACCCACAGCAGGAGTTTCTCCAGGTAGACACTGGAGACATCTTGTTTATCTGTGGCGGAGCATTTGCCGGTTTAGATTCTGTGATTAGCCAGCGTGTAGAAGTCTCTAAAATGGGCTTTGGTGCTGAACTAGTCGCGCAAAAAGAAAAAAACATCAACGATCTTTTTGCCCAGGTTCGCACGGAAGATCTAATGAAATACGGTCTTATCCCGGAATTCCTGGGGAGACTTCCTGTCTTGTGTACGCTTGCCGAACTTGACGAAGAAGCATTGATGCAGATTTTGACCAAGCCAAAAAATGCGATTGTGAAGCAGTTTCAAAAGCTATTTGAATTTGAAGATGTTGAGCTAAAGTTCTCTGAAGGCGCCTTAAGAGCCGTTGTAAAAGAAGCAATCGCTCGAAAAACTGGTGCCAGGGGCTTAAGAAGCATCATTGAAAACTCGATGTTAGACTTAATGTATGACCTTCCAAGCATTGAAAACCTAAAAGAGTGTGTTTTAACCGAAGAGTCCATCGCTGGAACCCAAGAAGCAATTTTGGTTTATCATGCACCCGAAGAAAAAAAGACAAAAAAAGCGGTAGGGCAATCTACAACTGAAAGTCAAGCTTCGAAAAAAAGTGATGACCAATAAGGCATAGCTGCCAAAACAACTTACTCCAACACCAAGTGGCTTAGCTTTCTTTGCTTGCTACTTGGTAGCTTAATCAAAAAGAACGTTTTTCAGGCAAAGTTTTCCTACTTTGTGCGCTATAATATTCAGGTAGTTGTGTCTTTTCGAATTCGATGGATTCAGGCTAAATCCTGAAAAAACGGTTCTATTTTGTTTGACCGTTGAATCAATCGAGCCGAAAAGAAAACTGAGATAGAAAAGAGGTTTCTTATGGCTGATCAAGAAAACAAAGCACCGACCAACGGAATCAGGCTTCCCCTGTTGCCGCTCAGAGACATCATTGTCTTTCCTTCCACGGTTGTACCGTTATTTGTAGGTAGAGAAAAGTCTATCCGCGCACTAGAAGAAGCAGAGTCTACTGGACGCATGATCCTTTTGTCCGCACAGAAAAAAGCCAAAACAAACAAACCATCTGAAACCGACATATTTGAAGTCGGCACCATTGCTGAAATCGTGCAGATGCTTCCCCTACCCGACGGAACCGTAAAAGTACTGGTCGAAGGAAAGAGCAGAGCTAAGATCAAAGAATTCGTAGAAACAGATCGCGTATTTTTAGTCGATGCAGAAGTCTTGCCAGAAGCTGCCGATAAAGGCATTGAAAACGAAGCGTTGGTTCGCACTGTAAAAACAGCTTTTGATAACTATGTAAGGCTAAACAAGCGGATTGCACCAGAGATGCTTCTTTCCATCACGGGAATCGAAGATGAATCTAAGCTTGCAGACACCCTAGTCGCTCAGCTTAGCAACTTGAAGCTTGCAGATAAGCAAAGGCTCCTCGAACAAACAGACTCTAGAGTCCGCCTAGAAGAGCTCTATGGCTTTATTCAATCTGAAATTGAAATCATGCGTGTAGAAAAAAGAATTAGAGCGCGTGTAAAACGCCAGATGGAAAAAACTCAAAAGGAATACTACCTAAACGAGCAAATGCAGGCCATTCAAAAAGAGCTTGGAGAGCGCGACGATGGGCGCAATGAAATTGCAGACATAGAAAAGCAAATCAAGGAAAAAAAACTTTCCAAAGAAGCTAGAGAAAAGCTCACAAAAGAGTTTAAAAAACTAAAGCAAATGTCCCCCATGTCAGCCGAGGCAACTGTAGTTCGCAACTACATGGACACGGTACTAGGACTTCCTTGGGGAGATTTTTCGGAAGAGTCCAAGGATACAGCAAAGGCCAAAAGCATCTTAGATGGTGACCATTATGGCCTTGAAAAGATCAAAGACCGCATCATTGAATACCTAAGTGTTTCCTCCTTGGTTGAAACGCCCAAAGGTCCAATCCTTTGCTTGGTAGGCCCTCCTGGGGTTGGTAAAACAAGCCTTGCCCGAAGCGTTGCAAAAGCAACCGGCCGGGAGTTTGTTCGTATGAGTTTGGGTGGTGTAAGCGATGAGGCTGAAATCCGTGGCCACAGAAGAACCTACATCGGTGCGATGCCAGGAAAGATCATGCGTGCGTTAAAAAGAGCAAAGACTTCTAACCCTGTGATCTTGCTTGACGAGATTGACAAGCTAGGTAGAGACCACCGCGGAGACCCTTCAGCGGCACTTCTTGAAGTTCTTGACCCGCAGCAAAACAACACCTTTCAAGATCACTACTTAGATCTAGACTATGACCTTTCACGTGTTTTGTTTTTAGCTACAGCCAACTCGACCCACACCATTCCAGGGCCCCTACTGGACCGCCTAGAGATGATTCAACTGTCCGGCTACACGGAAGAAGAAAAAGAGTCGATTGCATCGCAGTACCTGGTAGATAGGCAGCAAAAAGAAACAGGGCTTAAAGATCAAGAAATTAACTTTGATAACAAGGCAATTCGCGAGCTTATTCAGTACTACACCCGTGAAGCTGGCGTTCGTAATTTAGAGCGTGAAATCGGGTCTGTTTTTCGCAAACTAGCTCGTAAGCACCTAGATAAATACTTCAAAGACGGTAAAAAAACTGGCGATGAAGAGTTCAAAGCAAACATAGACGATTTAAAAATCAAAGAAAAAGTTACGGATGCAAGTGTACGCAAATACCTAGGCCCAAGACGGTACCGCATTGGTCTACGAAACGACCTCAATGAAATCGGAATCTGCATGGGACTGGCTTGGACGCAAGTAGGCGGAGACCTTCTAGAGGTTGAAGTTGCAACCTTCCCGGGTAACGGTAAGCTTCGCATCACAGGTAAACTCGGCGAGGTCATGCAAGAGTCTGCGCACGCAGCTTGGAGTTATGTTCGAACCAGAGCTGACTTTCTTGGCTTAGATAAAAAGTTTTATGAGAAATTAGATGTTCATATTCATGTGCCAGAAGGAGCCATCCCGAAAGACGGTCCTTCGGCTGGTATCTGCATGGCAACAGCACTTACAAGTGCAATCACAGGCAGGCCAGTAAACAGGTTTGTGGCGATGACAGGAGAGATCACTTTGCGCGGCCGCGTCTTGCCTATTGGAGGACTTAAAGAAAAGCTTCTTGCAGCTCACCGTGGTGGCATCAAAGTCATTGTGATTCCAGAAGATAACCGTAAAGATATCGAAGATATTCCAAAGAACATCCTTAAAAACCTTACAATTCACTGCGTAAAGCACATGGACCAGGTTCTTATCCACGCCCTAGCCTGGGATGAAGCCTCTTCTACACGTAAGAAAAAAGATGACTTGCTTGCAAAACTGCAAAAAATAACTGAGCAGGTTTCCGGGAAAGATTCTTCTGGAAATGCTGTAAAGCATTGATGGACTAAGGATATGGGCGCATCAAAACTTCCAAAAGGAACCGATAAAGACCAAAGGTCCGAAGAGCTCGCCTTTATTGAGCAGATTAAGCGTCAGTGGCTAGCAACCGTTGACGCCTTGGTTGACCCTTTGATGATCATTGACGGCCAGTATGAGATACAGCGTTCAAACCGAGCAGCCGCAAAACTACAGGACCTAAATCCCAAAGAAATTGTGGGGAAAAAGTGCTACGAAGTTTTTGCTGGATTAAACAAGCCATGCAGCGGATGCAAGCTAAAACAAAGTACAGATAAGTCTGAAGCCTTTCAGTTTGAGTTAAAAGACATTCAAGGCGAACGCACTTATGAGGTTTCTTCTCAGCCAATACCTGGAGTAAAAGATCAGTATGTGCACGTTTACCGTGATCGCACAGCCGCAAAAAAAATGGAAAAACAGCTACTACAACAAGAAAAGCTCGCCTCGATTGGTCTTTTGGCCGGAGGCATCGCGCACGAGATCAACAACCCTCTAGGTGGCATACTCGTCTTTTCACAGATGCTTTTGCGCGAAGTAGAACAAAACAACCCTGTTTTTCAAGACATCGTGGAGATTGAGTCGGCTGCTCAACGCTGCAAAGAGATTGTAAAACAACTGCTAGAGTTTGCACGTTCGAGTAGTGACGGTAAAAAAGAGAGCTTCGAGCTAGCAGAAGCATTAAAAGTAGCCGAAAAGTTTGGTGCTTTAGCTTCGAAATACCAAAACGTTAGAATCACCACTAGCGGTGAAATAGAAAATTTCACTATTTCCGGAAACAAAAACTCTGTCATCCAAGTTTTTTTGAATATCATCCAAAATGGCATCCAAGCAATGCCTGGGGGTGGCGAGCTAAATATCGATGCAAAAAAAATTGGCTCAGAGCTTGTGATTTGTTTTAGAGATTCTGGAAAAGGGATTAGCGAAGAAAATCTAAAGAAGATCTTTGACCCTTTTTTTACAACCAAAGACCCTGGCGAGGGCACAGGTTTAGGGCTATCTATATGCTTTCGCATCATGGAGAACATGGGTGGAAGAATCGAAGTCGAAAGCAAACACAAAGCAGGCACAACCTTTAAAGTTATTTTCCCCGAAGCCAAGGTTACGAGCAAATAGGCTCAAGTACTTTCGCAAGATGCTGACCACAAAGACGCCCAGTAGTCCAAGCATTTTGAAAGTTGAACCCCCCGGTAATCCCGTCCACATTTAAGATTTCTCCTGAAAAATAAAGACCTTCGACAAGTTTGCTTTGCATGGTCCTAAAATCCACCCCCTTGTTTTCTACCCCGCCGCCTGTGACAAACTCGTCTTTGTAAACAGCCCTGCCAGCAAGGTGTAGCTCGAATTTTTTAAGCCTGCCGGCAAACTCCAAAAGCTGTTTTTCACTGAGCTTATTCCACTCGTCATTCCAAAAAGCAGAATCTAAGGCCTGGTTTTGCACCAGGTATTGCCAAAATCGTTTTGGAATTGGCTCAAAAGGGGTCGTGGCAACTTTTTTCTTTGGATTTTTACGGGCAATGACCTCTAGCCGCGTGAAAAGCTCTTCTTTACTTTGGTCTGGAAAAAAATCTAAAGCAAACAAAGACCGGTACTTAATAGCTGCTAGCTCGCCAGCAGCAAAAGCTGAAACCTTTAAGACAGAAGGCCCGGAAAGGCCCCAGTGGGTCACAAGCAGCGGGCCACGGGCTGTAAAAGACTTAGGGCCTGCACGAAGCTCTACCGAAACATCTTGCAAGCTAAGGCCCGAGAGGGCATGCAGATTTTTATCTGCTACTTTAAACGTAAAAATACTCGGGAAGGTAGAAGTAAGGCTATGCCCCAAACCTTCTGCTAGCTTGTGGCCTGCACGCGAACCTCCAGTTGCCAGCAGAAGCTTTTTGGTGCCGATGCTACGCGTCGGTGTCTGCAGCCAAAACCGAGCTTCACGACGTTCGATCGACTCAACCATTTGCCGGGTTTCGACCTCGATGCCATACTTTAAGGCGAGCGATTCAAAACAGTCTATAACTGCTTGTGAGGTGTTTTTTAAGGGGAAGATCCGTCCGTCAGCTTCGATTTTGTGGTCCAAACCGTGCTTTTGAAACCAGTCGAGCATCTGCTGCGGACCCCAATGATAAAAAGGCCCAAGCATCTCTTTGCGGCCTCTCGGGTAGCCTTTAATAAGCTCTTTGGGGTCCATCAGGTTATGGGTAATGTTGCAGCGTCCGCCCCCTGAAATTTTCACCTTCGCAAGGCAGCTCTTTTGCGCCTCTAAGATCAGCACCTTTAAAGGAGCGTCCGAAAGCTCACAAAGGCTCAGAGCAGCAAAGTAGCCTGCAGCCCCGCCACCGACCACGACTACGTCATAATTTGTTTCATTTTTGGTTTGGTGCACAAAATCCCCCTACCTTAGAAAAAGGCGAAGCACCAACTTAAGGCTTACAAGTACTTTTGGGCAATCCTTTTTTCGGACGCAGCAATCGCCTCGTATCCCAGAACAGCCATGCCCTCAAGGAACCTAAACTCAAACTTTGCAAACTTTTTGCCGTCAACTAACATAGGGAAATCCTTAATGATTTTTCGCAGATCAGCCAAGGATTGTATCTTTTTGCCATTAACCGAATCTAAAATAAGGCTTTGCAGGTCCTGGTAGCCTTCATTGACCGAGTCGGCCAGTACTTTGTTGAGGACTACTACACGCTCGCCCTTCTTTTCACGTTCAAAGTTAGACTGCGAAAATATCTGCATCAACCGCAGTGGTGCTGTCTTGTACCAGTTTTTACCCCAGACTTTTAAGTAGCCTAAGCTGAGCTCTTGAAAAATCATTCCACCGATGATTTCATGGTCTAACTGTAGCGAGTTTTTTGAGTTCACATGCAGTAGGCCTGTATTTGAATCAAAGCGATCGAGCTCCCAAGAAACAGACTCTTTTTTTCCATCACGATACCGCGTAACTTTGATTGACTCTCCAGGAGATTTCTTCGAAACCACATAGTGGAACTTAATTTTGCCCCATTTTTTATGTTCGATGTACCCATACTCGTCCAAAGCGTGTCCATCCAAATCTGTGATAAAATCTCCCGCTTTTAAATGCTTGGCAGCTGGGCTATCAGGTAAAATGTAGCGGACAACGAGTCCTGTCTGTCCCTTTTCAATCCCCATATACTCCAAGCGATTTTTATCCAACACAGCGTCTGTAGAAACGCCTAGACTCGCATAGCCTATGTACTCTTTTTTCTTGGAGCGAGATAAAAAATCCTTCATCAAAAAAGAAGGGGTCACCGTAAGTTCATCGTCGCCTTTTGCAACAATCAGCCCAGCTAACATGCTTCCGCATAGTAGTGGCTGGTTCAAACCAAAACCATCGGACTCACCGCTAAAAATATATTGCGGCACTCGCCTTAAGCTCGTCGAAATCTCACCCATCTCAACCCTTTCAAGGGTCAGCTCTACCTCTTTGATTTGATCGCCCTTTTCCACCCGTATGCCCGTACACTTTTTACCAATGGAAAGCTCCTCATTCAACAAGCTGTAAGGGTTAGCGTCCTTGATCGGCTCTTTTAGCTTGAGAAGTGCGTAGCCTACATCTGGATCAAAAAAAGATACTTCTGCTTCGCGTTTTTCACTCTCTCCCACAAGCTGTGCATCGACAAGCCTAGTGTTTTGCAAAAACTTATAGGTTGTAAGTAGCGTGTCGTCAGAAAGAAAAAAAGCAAAGGCAGCGGTTTGCTTAGGCGGAAGCATGAGCCAAGGCGCTTCAAAATCTGGATCTAAGCGAGTTACATTCATCAGCGCAATGCTGTTTTTGTGATCTAGCACGCTAGTCGGGACACAACTAAAAGACGAAATGAAAACCGAAAAGAGTACTGCGATGATTCCAAGTTTATACATAAGCTGCTTTCCTGCTGTTTTATATCCAGATAAATAAATATTTTTCACTGAAAGCTCCTAGAGCAAGCGTTTAAAGAACAAAACCTTTTTGAATTCGAAACGACTGAAGAATCTCAGCCTCTGCTTCTTTTCTTGATTCTTGACTTAAAAAAGTAGGTATCTCATCAAAAAAGTAGTCGATCTTCAAAAATTTTCCATCATAGTTTTGCGTTAGCTCTACAAACTCGGAAAAGCTTTTGGGCTCTTTACCCTGAACAGACTTAACAATGGCAAACTTGGGCGTCTGCACGTAGCTGTTGATGCGAGACCCAAGCTTTTGCACATAGACAATGACATCGTCGCGGCCGGCAAGCTCTGAGTGCTCATAATAAGCGTGGATTCTACGCAGGGAAAGAGGCGATTCGAGGTACCAAGACTTGCCCCAGGTCTCTAAAAGGTTTCTTGTCAATGGTGTAAAAACCATGCCGCCAACAACAGCATAAGGAGGCCTTTTTTTATAAACTGTATTGCGCTTGTAGTGTTTGCGGCGGCTGCCAGCCTTAAAGCTGACTTCCATCGGTTTGCCATTTCGCACAATTTTCATCGAAACGTTTTCACCCACTTGTTTTTGATCTATGAGAACCCTAAAATCAACTCTTTCGCGGTAGTACTCAATTTTACCGTCGACACCAATGGCTTTTCCTTCCATCTCAGTGATCAAATCACCTGCTTGAAGCACCTTTGATACGCCTTCATACTCGGCGACATCCGCAACCAGGATGCCTTGAACGTCACTTTTTTTCATAAACTTACGTAAACTCGGGTTTGTCATCGACCATTTTTGAAGCGATAACCCGTGAAACGGGTGTCCGTCGTACTTGCCATCTGAAATGTCTGTTAAAAACCGTTCGACTACAGGTGTAGGAATAATGTAGCCCGTGCTTTGCGCTGTGGTTCGGCCTTGAAAGGCCACCCCTACTACTTTGCCACCTTGAACCACCGGCCCGCCGCTGTTTCCTGGGTTAATCGCCGAATCAACTTGGATTAAAAAATGCTGGGCAAAACCGTCGTGAGAATAAACATTAAACCCCATTCGGCTTACGACACCGTCTGTGATCGAAAGCTGCTCTCCACCCACTGGGTAGCCAATCGCTTGAACCGGAGACAAAAGCCTAGGGACGCCCCCTAAAGTCAGAGGCTTTATGTTTTGAAAAAACGCAGCGTCATCGACACTCAAAATTGCTAGGTCACAATCATGGCCTTGAAACAAGACCTTGGCTCTTACAGGCCTGGCCTCACCGTCTTTTTGCACCATGACATAACGGTGTTCAGCCACTACGTGCGCGTTTGTCAAAATAAGCTTTTGACCTATATAAAATCCGGTACCAAAAGATTGAGAAGGTGAAAAATCGTTCCACGGGTTTCTGTAATCAGGCGAGGCGCTGATAGTGATGATCTTAAACACCGAAGACCTAAGGTCTGATACATTGCTGGTCTGAGCATTTACCGAATAGCTCCACAAAGCCAACCAAATGCACAAGCTCCACCCACCAAATAATCGCATAAGCTGCTCCAAAGTTATCCGCAATAACAATATCTTATCAGGCTCTCCCTCGTAGATTGGATTGAAACTGCAAGTTTTTTATGCAAACAAAGCAAAATCTTCGAGACCCTTGATGCCAGCCACTTGCATTCCCCTATAGGTAGGTGTAATTTTGGGGGCTTAAGGTGTATTTGGGTGCATTGAAAGCACCTAGAATTCGAATCAGCCTTCAAAAGCGGGTGCATAGGCAGCTTCTTTTTGAGTAAAGGCAAAACCAAGTAAGGAAAAAGAGATGGCAAAAAAAGTCACTCGTGAGAAAATCAGGCTTGAATCTACTGCTGGAACAGGCTTTTTTTACACAACCACTCGCGGAAAAAACTGCGACAAAGTACGTGTCAAAAAATATGACCCAGTCGTAAAAAAGCACGTTGAGTTCAAAGAAGTAAAAATCAACAAAAGTAAGAAGAAGTAATCACTTTTTCTTCTTCCGCGTCTTAATGTCTTCTAATTTGGCTTTTGCTAAAAGAAGGGGTAACTTACTAACAATAAGGAACCCAAGAGATGCACAGGCGTATACAAAACCAGCAAGAGCTTCACACCCGTCAGGGCAAGCTCTTGCTGTATTTTTTTGTAGCACTTTTAATCAGCGCTTTCTTCTGGCAATCCACAGACTACGAATATCCCCAAGACCCCTTTATACCTAAACCCGTATACGACACTAGCAATGCATTCGAAAAGGTAGAGCCTATCGCAAGTAGCGAGACTACTTCAGGTGATGGAACGGTCAGGCTTTAGACTTTATACCTACCCCTGCTGTAAAAGTTGGTGCGACGCCTACAGCGCTTTATTCAGGGCTGCTCAGTAAGTATTAGGTCCAGCCAAGATAAAGTATTGTTTGTTTTTAAGTAGGTATAAGAAAATCGAGTACTTTAAAGCTTTGCTACATTTTGTAGAAAATGGAAAAACTGAATCATTCATTTAGTCTCTATTCAAAACGGAAGCACTTCTGAGACGGATCTTGCAGCCCCACTTTCACCGCCGCATTTCCCTAGCCTGCTTTAGTTTGTTTCTCCGCCACACATCTATGGGTACAATAGGGTCGCCACCATACTGCCCGGCTTCCCGGACGCTGCGCCCTACCACGGAGCATGCGGCAATCTGCACGCCGTCTGTCATCACCGTATGCCCTTTGATGGCGACAACGCCGCCAATCAAACACCAACGTCCTATTTTTGCAGAACCGGCAATAGCAGTCATACCTGAGATTACCGTGCATGCGCCAATCTCACAGTTGTGTCCTACCTGTACCTTGCAATCGAGTTTCACGTCATTTCCTAAAATAGTAGAGCCAAAAGCTGCGCGATCAACCGTTGTCGTTGCGCCTATTTCCACCCTGTCGCCAAGGACCACATTGCCAATCTGCGGCACCTTTAGGATTCTTCCAGCTGGATGTTCGGGGTTTTGACCAGGTGCCTCGCCAACATAACCAAAACCGTCTGCGCCGACCACCGCACCGGCGAACAAAATGCAGTTTTTTCCTGTAACACAGCCTGCCTCTAAAACTGCATTTGCATGTAGCACCGTGCCCTTACCTACTTTTGCATTTGAGCCAACATAGCTACCTGCATGCAGGATGGCGCCAGCCTCTACCACAGCACCTTCGCCAATATAGGCGCCGGCCTGCACCTCTGCTGCCGGGTCCACCGTTGCCGTGCCTGCAATAAAGGCTTGTGTGCTCTGAGCTGGTTTGGCTACAGCGCTTGGGTTTAGGTACTGAATTAGACTTACAAAGGCCACGTCTGGATGCGGGTGTACAAGCTGCGCTACAGAAATGTCTTCTTGAAACTCTTTAACAAAGACCACACCGGCTTTGGTTTCGGAAAACTGTTTGCGGTACCTCGGGTCTTTCCATACGCTAGCATCACAGGCCCCGGCACTGGCCAGGTTGTTTACACCATCTATACATTTATCTTTAGCTGACACTTCTACCGAGTTAGGGAACCTAAGCTTAGCACTAAATTTTTGGGCCAACTCGTCTAAAGTCAATTGGTTAGGTGTTGCCATTGTTTTTACCTTATTTTAATCTTTTTTAGCTTCGAAGTTCGTATTTACGATTTGTCCACCCAATCAAGAGCATTCAGTGCGAAGAAAATCACGCGTGATTTCTTCTGACTTTCCTACGTACTCTGCGGGAGTCATCTCGGACCAATACTTTTTTTGTTCTGCCGTTAAATCTGAATGCTCTTCTACAAACCCTCGAAGCTGCAGCAAACTAAGCGGTGCGCCCCGAGAAATCTCCTTAAGCTGCTCGTAAGCATCTGCGACACCATTCGCCCTTAGCGCTGATTGCACGCCTTCAGTTAAAACTTCTGGAACCTCAGCAAGCTCTTCTGCTGCTGCACTCTGGTTGAAGTCGAGCTTTTGCAAACCTTTATGCAAGGCCTGCAGAGCAATCATTGAATAGCCTAGTGTTGACCCAAGCGAACGTAAAGCAGTAGAGTCACTAAGGTCCCTTTGAAGCCTGGAAACGGTCAGCTTTCGGGCAAGCACCTGGCATAGATCTGTGCCTATCTGTAGGTTGCCTTCCGCGTTTTCAAAGTCAATCGGGTTTACCTTGTGCGGCATGGTCGAAGAGCCAACTTCCCCATCTACTTTTTTAAGCTTGAAAACACCACGGCTGATATAAAGCCACGAGTCCCTGCAAAGACCTAAAAGAACCTGGTTGAGCATTGCAACTTTATATAAGTACTCAGCTATACAGTCATGAGAGTCTATTTGCGTGGTTAGCGCTGCTGGCGTAATTCCAAGCGGGGCAAAAAAATCTTTTTGAACCCTCGGCCAATCTACACCAGGAAAGCCAGCGACATGCGCATGAAAGCCACCAACCGCACCACTCATTTTAGCGCTTAAAAAGATAGGGGCCGAAAACTGCAGGCGCCTTATGCGTACAAGAAAAACAGCTAGTTCTTTACCTAAAGTGGTTGGTGAGGCTGGCTGCCCGTGCGTAAGAGCTAAAAGTGGTTCGCCTGCCCACTGCCTAGATTTTTTGGCTAACTCGGAGCTAATCTTTGCTACCAGCTTGGAAAAACTACCGTGTATAGCTCCGAGCATCATAGCGTAACTTGTAGAGTTAATGTCTGCCGAAGTGCAGCCAAAGTGGATCATTGCTAAGTCTTTAGAGTTTGCACCTGCTTCTTTTAGAGTGTCGCGTAAAAAATATTCCACAGCTTTGACGTCATGGTTCGTTACTTTTTCAATGCTTTTAACCGCATTGATCCAAACAAGGTAGTCTGTCTCGCACTTTTGCCAGTCCAGAGGCTGCAGTTTCCTTTGTAGGGTGTTCAGAGTTTTTTTTGCAGGTTGACTGAGTTCAAACGGGACCAAGAGACTCTCTCCCAGGTGTTTAAGCCAGAGGACTTCGGTTAGAAGTCGAAACAGTATCAACCCGCCTTCAGAGGCGATTCTAGATAAGCCACTGACTTTACTTTGGTATCTTCCGTCCAAAGGGCTAATTGCTAGAGTGTTTGGCCGATCGTCGTTTGGCATAAGTACTCTCCGATTGCTTAGGGTTCAGATCATAGTAAAAATTGGCGTCAGAAGCAGCATTTTATTGCAGCGTGGAGCCTACAAGCGTTTAGCACCTACCATGCTTGCTTAGGCGAGGATTTCTAAGATCGAAAGTACAAACCGAGAGGAGCCATCTCAACTATGCCCTCATGCTATAGTAGCTACGTAAATTCATTTTAAATTTGCGACAATGCGTCCAAACGCAGCCTGGGAGCGCTTTTTTATGAACCAACTCTTAATGCTTCTTTTTACTTTTATCGTGTTGCTTTTGTTTTCACCGGCAGAGCAAGTACAAGCTTGCAAGCGCCTAGAGGCTCTAGCAGCTCATTTCTTTGGTGGTACAAAAAAGAGTTTTTCAAACGTCGAAGTGCTTTCTGAAGATCTTAATTCTATCGTGACGAAGCTTAAAGGTGAGCATGGAGACGAGTACGTCGCCAAAACATATTTGACCGACAGCAAATATATAGCTGATAAGGCCCGGTTTGAGTGGCTTGCAGAGTTTGAGGATATATTTTCAGAAATGAAAGTGGATATAGTTAGCCGTGCTTATTCGCAAAGTATGCCGCGGACGGTCTTTATGGACTATGTCAAACCCCGAACTGCCCACGACTATCTCTTAGGTCTAGGTGATGGGTCTGTTCAGAAGCAAAAGATGCAGAGTAGCTTTAACGAGACGTTTCGAAAACTAGCTGAGGATATCTGCGAGCGACATAGCTGCAAGGTTAAAGTGATTTCCGGCAAACAGTTTTATCGATCACGAACCTTGGACGGCACCTACGTTTTCGATCTTCCTGTTCCCAACCTTCTGCCAAAAGAATTCAGGTTACCTCAAAAAGTAATCTTTAAATCCGACAATATAGTGTTCAACCCAAGAACCAAGCGTTGGACCTTGTTTGACCCATTTTAACACCCAAGCCTTTGAACGGTTCCTGACCAGGCAAAGTAAAATCACCCCTTTTTTTATCTAAGGTACCGATATTACTGATATACCCTCTGGAACGGCTAGTCACAGGCACGGTCACAACGAACATTGGCGCCGGAAACAGCACTTTTATTGCTGCAGAGAAGCTAAGCTTTTTTAAAAACGATAGCGTGACCTTCTAGGGATTTATTCCTAGAATGCGACTGTAGTAACTTGATTACACTAGGTAGCAACCTTGAGAACGTTAAAGCAATCCAAGGCCCGCAAAACCAAAACCCTGCAAAAGGAGTTGTGCCCGTGACCAGTACAAACGATTCCAAGAATATAGACATTCTTATTGGTGCCCAATGGGGCGATGAAGGAAAAGGTAAATGGGTAGATATACTCAGTGAAAAATCAGACCTGATTGTCCGCTATCAAGGTGGAAACAACGCTGGCCACACGATTTATGTAAACGGAGAAAAAAAAGTACTGCACTTACTGCCAAGTGGGGTATTTCGCAACAAGGCCTGTATGATTGGCGCAGGGGTTGTCGTAAATCCAGTCGTACTGCAAGAAGAGCTGAAAAACGCATGTTCTTCCGGGTTTGAAGCCAAAAACCTTTGGGTATCAGGCAGGGCACATCTGATTACTCCGTGGCATATCCACTTAGACCAAGAGTTTGAAGGTAGACGTGACAAACCAATAGGAACCACAAAACGTGGCATTGGGCCAACTTACTCGGACCGTGCTCGCCGAATAGGTCTGCGTGCGTCTTTCTGTAAATCCCCAGAACGCATGGCAACCTGGAAAAAACAGATGTCGATGCTCGAGCCAAAATTCTCGGATTTTTTAGAGACCAACTCAGAAGAGTGGAAAGCCTTTGATAAAGCATGTACGCAGATTGCAAAACAAGTTTGCGATGCCGAGGCGAGGCTACGCAAGTGGGCTGTGGCTGGTAAAAGCATTCTAATTGAAGGGGCTCAGGGAGCTCTTTTAGATGTAGATCATGGAAGCTACCCTTTTGTAACCAGCAGCAATACTATTGCTGGGGGTGCTTGTGCTTCTCTCGGTATTAGCCCGCGATGGATACGCGATATTTACGGGATTGCAAAAGCATACGCAACCCGCGTGGGCGAAGGTCCGTTTCCTACAGAACTAAACGATGCAAGCGGAAAACACCTGGCAGATGTTGGCCACGAAAAAGGTGCAACTACTGGCCGGCCGCGACGCTGCGGATGGCTAGACCTTGTTGCTCTCAAGTATGCCGTTGACGTGTGTGGCATCAACAAACTAATCATCAACAAGCTTGATGTTCTCTCTGGCCTCGACACCTTAAAAATATGCACTTCCTATAAAAAAAGCGCGGATAATGACGCAAGCCCGTGGATGGAAGCTTGTGAGGCCGAGCCTAACTACCACGAGCTAAGTGGGTGGAAAAAGCTTTCCGAGAAACCCAACATCGCAACTGCCGATGATTTTTCGGATGAAACCAGGTCTTACCTGGCATATATAGAAAAGTTTTTGGATCAAAAAATTGACCGTATTGGCTTTGGGGTAGACCGTAGTTCTTTTGTTTAGCCAGGCTTAGGTCGCCTATAATTTAAACGCCATAAAAAAAAGCACCTCTAAAAAGCTTACTGCAAAAGCTTTTAGAGGTGGCTATATATTTAGCCTTCGCAGCGCCACAGAACTCGAGAAATCATTTGTGGCCCAAGGGCTTCCGTTCTATACCCTGACTATCTAAAATCACACATAGGCGCCCCGAGCGCCCAGCTAAGGAGACTACTGATGCTTATAAAGCTATTACCTTCACTGACTTTTATGATGTTCACAGCACTGTTTGCAGGAACGCTTTCTGCAGAAGTTAAAACAACCGATGAGATTGAAACCTTAAACAAAAAGCTCAAAGAAGAGGTGATCCCAGAGCTCGTTAAAAAAATATCCAAAAGCATCGAGCTTCAAAACGAAAGCATCGCAATCAAAGAAAAAGCGATCAACGAAAAAAGAGCAAAAAAAGACATGGATGCCATTGAGCTTCCAACGATCCCACAACTCAAAATAAAAGAAGACGGTTCTGCGCCTATTCAGTTTGAGTTTAAAAGCCTTGACCTAGAAAAAAGAGCTTTAAACATAGAGTTCAACGTTGAGCTGGACGGCTCTATCCTGCAAAAACCAGGCAATGAAGGCAAAGATACGACTTTTGGCTTTAGCATGGATCTAAAAAAAGATGCCGCAGATAGTCACAGCATTTCAACACAGCTTCACATCGGTTTTGACATCTTAGTTGCGGCTAATATTGTCGGCGGCCTGCTCGATGCATATATTGATGGGCAAAAAGTCGACCCCGACGCAGACGATATTGAGCTTAAGCTAATTGCTGAAGCGAAAAAGTTTACAGCTGCACTGGCCGAAGCTAAAACAAAAAACCAAGTTTTGACTGCTTTTGCAACTGTTCTAGATAACACTAGAAAGTTCGCTATAGAAGAGGATAAAGGCAAGGGAGGAATGTGGTTACGCCTATTTGTTCATATATACGCCTCGTTGAATATTTTTGACCAAGCGCCTCTAGCCGGCGTCGAACTAGACAAAACACTATTGGATAAAGAGCTAGCCAAAGACCCAGACATAGACACAGGTTTTATCGATCAATACGTAAAAAACTTTTTGCTAGGTGCTTACCTTGCAAGTCTTCCGGTAGTAGACGAGCAGCGTGGCCTCCTTCAAGAAGGCTTAAACTTTAGCGTGGCATCGACTTTTTATTCTAGCAACGGTTTTGTACATGGAATCATGGGAGAGGGTGCTCGTAGGATCACAGCCTTTGCTGAAGGTGGCGACAACGACACGGCTGAACTCATCGAAGAGGTAGCAGGTCTAAGTGATGGAATGATTGATATGTTGGCTGACTTTGTGACAAGTCTGTTTGATCTTCCACTGGATGATGCCTCTGACGAAGGCTAGCGAGCATTCAAATACTGTTCTTTAAAAATCCCCCGCAGCGCTTTTGCACGTTGCGTGGGGCTTTTTAAAATAGGCTAAACGCAGAGTTAAGCTTTATATTCCAGCAGCAGTGATCCCCACGTAAGCCCAGCCCCTACCACAGTTACAATGATCTTATCTCCTGGCTTAAAGCGTTCCCAAGCCTGTGAAAGAGCTACGGCAGCACCACTACCACCCTGATTCCCTAGAGTATCAACATTACGAAGGTGCTTTTCTGGAGCGACTTCAAGGCTTTTTTCTACAAAATCAAGCATGCGCCCATTGGCCTGGTGCGCAACAAAGTAGTCTAGATCTGATACGACCATTCCATGTTTTTCGAGCATTTTTTGTGTCATATCAATCGTCTTTTGAACTGCAAACTTTTGCACAGACCTGCCATCTTGCCAGAAATGGTCATAGCGAGGTTTATGAATTTTCGCCCAGTTTCCGGCATCTCCGGCAACCATCGAATCAACTAGCTCAAGCCCTGGTTTGTCTGTAGTTCTCTCCACAGAAAAAGCAGCGGAGCTATCACCAAACAAAATGCAGCTACCACGATCGGCATAGTTGAGCATAGTCGTAAGCCGATCACCCAGAGTCAAAAGAACCTTTTCTTTGGGGTCTACATACAAAAGACCTGCGGCTAGCCGCATCCCTGTTACAAAACTACTACAAGCTGAGCCATAATCCATGCCTACTGCACTTTTGGCACCGACGGCATCGGCAACCAAATTTGCGTTCACAGGCACAAGGGTTTGGCCAAAGATTGTAGTGCAAAGAGAAGTTGTAAAAGTCGAAGGATCCAAGCTTGGAGTACGTTTCTCCATCATATCAACCGATGGCTTCATAAAAGGAGCTATTCCTGGATAGCTGTCGCGAGCGCAAATCTCATCCATAGTTATTTTGCCATGCCGCTGCGCAAGGATATCTTCATGTGAAAGAACGGTTCGGCGTTCGCGGATACCTGTTCGAGAAGCTATCCACTCGTCATTAGTTTCAATATCCAAACTTTCAAAAAACGAGTTGTCCAAAACTGTCTCTGGGTAATGGTGCCCCGCACTTGTGATTCTTATACTCATGCGCAATACATCCCCCCGTTTACATGCAGCGTCGATCCTGTGACATAACTTGCCCCATCAGAAGCAAGAAAGCCGACACAGGCTGCAACCTCCGAAGGGTTCCCAATACGTTTCATCGGAATCCCAGTCAGAATCGCTTCTTGCTGCACATCAGACAATGCATCTGTCATCGCTGTTTGAATAAAGCCAGGAGCCACACAGTTGATGGTGATCCCTGCTTTTGCCAACTCTTGGGCCGCGCTTTTTGTAAAGGCCGAAATAGCACCTTTACTCAAGCTATATAGGCTTTGTCCCGCGTTGCCAGTGTGTCCAACCACAGAGCTTACTTGGATCACCCTACCCCAGCGTTGTTTGAGCATTTTTTTGGTTGCAAGTTTAGTCAAATGCATCACAGGCGTTACATTCACCTTGAGAATACGGTCTAAATCTTCTGGTTTAGCCATTAGCAGAATTTTATCTAAGGACATTCCTGCGTTGTTTACTAAAATATCGATGCCACCAAAGGACTCACAAACATCCTCTACCAACTTCTTTTGAGCATCCGTATCCGAAAGATCCGCTCCCAATGGAACGCACTGGTCGTAGCGTTTACAAAACTCTTCTGCCGCATCTTTGCCCGACCTATAGTGTACCGCTACCTTGTGGCCACGCGAAGCAAACCACTCGGCACAGGCATAGCCAATACCTTTGCTAGCTCCCGTTACCAAAACACGTTTTACATTTTCTACGCTGGTCACTTTCACGATCTCCCTTTTGCCTAAACGAATAAACACCCTCAAAAAACGGCATAAACTCAGGCTTCGAGGTTAACCTTGAACCAGGCTAAAGAGAAGTCAATAAAACACCTATACACTAGCCCGCCTTAATTCAAGGCAGTATTATTTGCCTACTAGAAACCATCTCTAATAGGTCGACGAAACCAATACAAGTACCTGTTTCTTATGGATTTTATCTAACAAACGCATATTTACAAAGGATGTCACTCGATTTTCCCGAAACGAAGAGCAGGGAAAAGGTTTAAACGGCGACAAGGTTTCGCCGCGACCCACAAGGCATATTTTTTTGCACTTTTAAGCTTAGAGAAACGAGAAACAACATGAGCCTTCTGCAAGAATATTTAGCAGAATCCAGCGAAGTTCGCAGGCTAGATATTCTTGTCAAATTGAAAAAACAAAAAGCGGACGCGGCCTCTGTGAGCGTTGACCTTGCCTTTGATTTGTTAGAACTTGGCTTACCCATACAAGAGCAAGAACATATCCTAGACATCGCAGCAGCAGGCAGCGAAAAGCACCTTTTTGAAGAAGCTTTGTTGGAGCATTTAAGCTTGAACTTTGAGCCACAAACCATTGTGTTTCTTCGCAAATGGATTGAGCATACGAACCACACCAAAGCACAAAAGATTTTAGATCTTTTTCACAACAAACACTGTGGGCAGCGCGTGCGCTACATAATTCTGATGCATTCAGAGTGTTTTGAGGGGACGCAGCTTTTAGACCATGTTAGCAAGCTTGAGGGCTTGGATGAATTCTCTGATGCATTCCACGCTCTTGCCCTTAGTGAGTCCGTAAAATACAACTATAGCTCTTCTATGTTTACGACCATGGCCGTAAACTACTGCAATCGATTCAAAGAATACCCTTACCCAGACGCAAAAGCATTGTTCCCGGCAATTACCTACCTGGCAAAGTTCGAACCAACGGCCCTAGAAGGCGTTCAAAAGCTTGGCCCAGGCGGATTATGGAGAGAAGCTATTCGATTTCGCTTGTCTAAGCCAGACAGTGAAGCCCCTATACCGTGGGCAGACATTGAAGATTTAGAAAAGCTTGACCAATACTGGCCCACAGCAGCAAAGCGACATAAGTTAAACGCTATTGCAATCAAACCATTACTGGAAAGGCTTTGTAGCATTTCGGATAAAAAGAGCTTAAGCAGAAACCTACTTACGGGGGTAGACTCAGAGCAACTAAGCGAAGCCTTTTTAAACATAAACGAGAGCAAACAACGTAAATTAGGAACACTAGTCCGTCCATGGTTAAACAAAACAGCATTTAAAGTCTGGCGCCAGCTTCGAGACCAAAATTCTGCAACCCTAGCAATCCGCACACCTCAGGACCGCTCAAGGCTATTTGACTTTATGTACCGTAATGCAAAAAATTCCGGGATACTTAAAGACGGCCCGTGGTGCTGTGTAGCTTCTGTCTATACGTTGCAAAATGATTTCCAACTAACCAACCTTTCAAGGCTTGCTAGAGGCACGACCGGGATTTACCGCCAAGTGTTTATCAAAGCATTTGGCGCGTTCACAAACCAGGACAAAGCTGTTTTACAGCTTTTAGACTATGTACACACGAACCGTACATCTGAACAGCGAGCCATAGTGGATGCACTCCTTCAAATAAGAAGCCCTCGCGCCCTTCAAGAGCTGCTAAAATTTACCGGAAAGTCTGGGTTTCACCCCCAACTCAAAATGCGTTTTTTTCGCTCGTTAAAAAATCTCGACACAAGCTTGGTACAAGTGCAGCTAAGAGATTCCATCAAAGAGCTTGAGTCAAAAGGCAGCCAAACAGGTCTTTCCGACCTGGAGATAGAAGAGTCATTGGACCTTCTGCGCAGCAGTTTGCAATCCGATGCTACCGGCATCCCTGCTATACCCCAGGCCTCAGCGCCTACACCTGTAAACAGCCATGTGAAAAGTTCGAAACCCGAAGCAGCAAGTAGACCTACAAAAAGTCCGGCAGCAACGATAGTCCGAAGGGCTGAAAAAAAACCAGCGCAACCCACGTCACAAGGCACGCCACTAGCCAACCCACGAACCACGCCAAAACGCAGTGGCAAACAAAAACCTGGTAGCATTCTTCACAGGGTCGAAAACAACCATTTAGAAAACTACTCTGAAACGCACATCCAAAAGGTAATACCTATTTTTGGAGAGCTCTCGGGAGAGGTTCAAAGATCTATTCGTACCGGTCTGTTCTTCTACGACAAGGTCCGCCAAGAAACAGCAGGGACCATGGACTTAAGCCCAGTTATCGACATGCAATATAAAGCCATGGAGGTAAGCCTAAGAGAGGCCTTTCAAGCAGCAACAGACAACCTGATACGCGAAGGCGTCCTGCAACGCAAGCTCGACCTTTTGGGGTACTCTCGCCCTATTATCGAAAAGATGACTAAATTTGAAAACTTTATAAGTTCGCTACCAACAGTAAAAACCATTCCTTATTTTTCTAAGTTCAAACTACGAAAAATGCTTCGAGGAATTTGTCAGTTTAGGCCTGGCAAGAGATTTACCCTAGACGGCCTAAAAGCTTTCGCACTATTTTTTGCTGTATTTTCAAGGCAAAAATGCCAGTACGGACTACAAAACTTGTTCCCACTAGAGTTTTCAGAAGATAAGCAGTTATACGATTTTGTGCATCAACTACATTCATTCCAAGATTTTAGAAACAGGGCCGTTCACGAAGGTTTACCACCAGAGGCTAGCGCAAACCTAGAATCTACCTGGACCCAAACCAGCCAGATTCTCATGATGATTCACAACCTTAGCAGTGCTGCACGAAAAACAGAAGACGAAGAAGTTGCAAAGCGTACGCGTGAGCCTACGTTTCTAAAACGCAACGCCTAAAAACTGAAAGTATGTTTGAACTTAACGGGCACATCGTAGCCTGGAGGATCTAGGTCGAACTTTTCTGCCCTTGATTTTGGCTTTATCTTTAGGCATTTCCCTTTTTTAAATTTACCGGAAAAACTTTTGTTCTGCCTTGTAATGCGAAAACTTTTTAGTTTATTTCCAGGCTTGGCAACCATGCTCATCTGACTTTTAGCCTCAGAATAAGCGACTAGGCATCCTTTTTTGCCTTTCTCGCCAAACTTTTTCTGCAAGACAACCCCATCGACAAGCACTCTAAGTCCATCCCCTAAGGGAAGATACAAAGATAGTATCTCATGCATGGCAAGGTTTTTGCCTTCTGCACTGATATAACCGGTTTTTAATCCAAAGGCTCTTTGACCAGAAGAGACCTGGTAGGTTGCCGTATCAATATCAATGTATTTTAGCCTAGCGTAACCGCTTACCCCGAACTGTGAATGGTAGGCAGTCCCAATGATTTTCTTTTGTTTGAAGTCAAATATTCCAACCAATGCTGCAATCTGATCGACTCCTTTGCGGATATGACGACTAAACAGTTTGGCCCAAATAACCTGCGAGGGATTCGCGGACCAGTTTTTACAAATCAAATCACCGACTGGAGACACACCAGGCTTGAACTCTTTTAGGTCTGCTCCAATGCCTGCCTCTACTTGTTTGATTTCTCTTTGAAAGGCGGAGATTTTTTTTAGGTCGCACGCTTGGGCTTGCTTTGGAGCAACAAGAAACCAAAAAGCACAAACTGTAAAAGCTATCTTAAAAATCATTTTCACTTTCACTATTACTTCCATTTTATATTGCATCCTATGCTTGGGTTTTGTTCCAACGGTGGCTTATCTCCAGCAAGTAAAGCGTCCGCAGCAGAAATTAAATCCACCCCTGTCACAGGCAATTCGTTCCCGGGACGGCTAGAGTCCATCTGCCCGCGGTAAAACAGTTTATGGTCGCTATCATAAAGAAAAAAGTCTGGCGTACACGCAGCATTCATAGACTTTGCGATGCTTTGCGAGTCATCGTGTAAATACGGGAAGTCAAAACCATGTGTGCTTGCTTGCTCAATCATCTTCTCGGGTTTATCAGCAGGGTAATTTTCAACATCGTTCGATTGGATACCAACGACTCTCACTCCTCTGGCTTGCATGACCGTGCAAAGCTGGGAAAACTCGCTCTCTATATGCACAACAAATGGGCAGTGGCAGCAAATAAATGCCACTAGAACTGGGCTTCCACCAAGAGACGAGGAGGTAAATAGTTCTCCAGACCGCACGTCCAAAGCGCTAAACTCAGGAAGAGGAGTACTTAAAGGTGTCATATTTGACGGGGTTCTTGCCATAAACGGAGGGCTCCCTTGTTTGTTCTCTCAAATCACCCCAAAAGGTTAGCATTCTTAGGCAGGCACGCGGGGAATGACTGAATATATTTTAGCCAGATTTGTTTCCTAAAAACCTCAATCCGCTAGGATTGGGGCCACTAGCAAACAAGCAGCAAGCACAGCTGCGAACAACTGAGCGATGGGAGACACACGCAATGGGACTAGCGGATATAGCAAAGAAAATTGTGGCCGATGGAAAAGGAATTTTAGCCGCTGACGAAAGCACGGGAACCATTGAAAAAAGGTTGAACAGCATAGGCGTTGAATCATCTGAAGATGCTAGGCGTACCTACCGGGAACTCTTATTCACAACCCCTAACTTAAAAAACTATATTAGCGGCGTAATTATGTACGATGAGACGTTTCACCAAAAAAGCAGCAACGGTGTGTTTTTTCGCGACATGCTCAAAAAAATGGGGATCGCTCCCGGCATCAAAGTTGACACAGGGGCCAAGGATCTTTCTGGTTTCGAAGGTGAAAAAGTAACAGAAGGCCTTGATGGTTTACGTGAAAGACTAGCTGAATACAGCAGACTTGGCGCTGAGTTTGCAAAGTGGAGAGCCGTCATTCAGGTTCTTCCTGAAGGACCAAACGACTACTGCCTACATGCAAATGCACACGCCTTGGCACGCTATGCCAAACTCTGCCAAGAAAACAACATTGTTCCAATCGTCGAACCAGAAGTCATCATGGATGGACCGCATTCGATCGAACAATGTAAGTCTGCCACCACGAGTGCACTCAAAGCCCTTTTTGCTGAGCTTCTAGCGCACCGCGTAGACCTAGATGGAATTCTTTTAAAGCCAAACATGGTATTACCTGGCTCCAAGTCTGGGAGCACAGCTACAGCTGAAGACATCGCCAAGCATACAATCGAGACTTTCCGCGAGACTGTACCAAGCACGGTTCCAGGTATCGTGTTCTTGTCAGGTGGACAAGCAGATATTGATGCGACCGTAAACCTAAATGCGATGAATGCAGCCTATAAAGACCTTCCTTGGAAACTGTCTTATTCCTACGGGCGCGCTCTTCAATCACCCGCACTTAAAGCATGGCAGGGCAAACCAGACCAGATTCCAGCCGCCCAGGCAGCTCTTGGCTTGCGATCTAAATGCAACACGGCCGCGGCACTGGGAACTTATAGTCCAGATATGGAAGCGTAAGGCAGTTAAAATAAATAAGTAAAAGCAGAAACAGGTAGAAAATAAATGCGTATTCACTTTGTGATGGTCAAGCCGCGGGTTCCTGAAAATATCGGAGCAGCGGCGCGAGCCTTGGAAACCATGGGGTTTGATTCTTTAATATTAGTCGAGCCAAAGAACCATAAAGAAGACAAATGCAGGTGGGTAGCGACCAAAGCTTACCACCTAATAGAACAAGCAGAAATTTGTATGTCGCTCGAAGAGGCGGTTGTAGACATGGACATTGTCGTCGGTACGACGGCAAAGGCGCGCAAACTTCACCATGAGTTTTTAAGCCCTGGCGATCTACGTAGCTCTCTTAAAAAGAAGGTTGGCGTAGCTGAAAACGTTGCAATTGTTTTCGGGCCCGAAGATAGCGGGCTTAGCAACGAGCAGCTAAAGCACTGCGATCTAATCACAAACATACCTACGCAAAGTGAGTATGGTATTTTAAATTTAGCTCAGGCTCTAATGATCTATACATACGAGCTTGGAAAACTAACCGAACAAGAAGTACGTAATGCAAGGCCCGAAAAGCTTGCGTTTGATTTTGGCACTTTCCGCTCCAAGGTAACCGAGCTACTTGAGTCGATTGAAGTTGACCCGGAGTCGGACCGAATACAAAAGCTATTCGAGAAATTATCGCGAATAAATAGTGAAGAGATGCAGCTTATTCATTTTTTACGTAAAAAAATCTTGTATAAAATCGACGGGGACTATACACGCGGCAGATAACTCGCCTTGCGTTTTTTAGAGCATCGTTGAACCTGACAGAAAGGCAATTCATGGGAATGCAGATATTAGGAACCGGCTACTATGTTCCAAAAAAAGTAGTCACCAACAGTCAGTTGACTGAATGGATGGACACAAGCGACGAATGGATCCGGCAGCGCTCTGGAATTGAAGAGCGCCGCTGGGCTGAAGACCACGAATCTGGAAGCTCCATGAGCAAGTCCGCAGCTGAAATGGCTCTAAAAAATGCTGGCCTTGACATAGAGCAAATTGACGGCTTGGTTCACGCGACACTATCTCCCGATCACTTTTTTCCTGGAACAGCGGCAAAACTACAAGGCGCGCTTGGGATGGGGGGTAAACCACATTTTGATATCCGAGGCCAGTGTAGCGGTTTTCTTTACGCCTTGAGTGTCGCTTACGGCTTGGTTGAATCTGGCCAAGCAACGACTTTACTTGTCGTAGCTTCTGAACTCCAGTCTAGGGGTTTGGATAAGACAACCAGAGGCAGGGGCACTGCGGTTCTTTTTGGCGATGGTGCTGGAGCAGTTGTAGTTCAAAAATCCGAAAAAGATCGTGGCATGCAAAGCATTTGTGTTCACTCCGACGGAAGCTTCGCAGATAAGCTCTGGTGCGAAAAACCAGGTGTGGGTGATCCAAACTTTCTGCCTGAAGACCCCAGAAGCACCTCCCGCTACCCGCAAATGGAAGGCCCATTCGTTTTCAAACATGCCGTTAAAAGAATGCCAGAAGTCCTGGTGCAAACTCTAGAAAAAGCCAAGTGCAAAATTGAAAATGTAGACCATTTTTTGTTTCACCAAGCAAACCTCAGAATCAATGAGTTTGTAGGGAAATCGCTCGAGATCCCTAGCGAAAAGGTACCAACAAACATTCAAAAATACGGCAACTGTTCGTCAGCTTCTATTCCAATCTTGCTTGCTGAAAGCATAGAAAGCGGCCGAATCAAACCTGGCGAAACCATCGCTATGACAGCCTTTGGTAGCGGCTTTACCTGGGGAAGTTGTATTTTTAAACTTTAGAAGAAAAAGGTGATGTAAGTGATCGCACACCTCACATCACCTTTAAACAAACTAAAGCCTTGTACTTATAAAAGCGCTATTTACGACCGATGCAATACGGATGATCGATTGAACCCCTTCATTTCCTAGTCCAGCTTTCTTTAATTCATTTACATGAGCGTTGATACACATTCCGCAGCCAGAAAGAACAGAAACAGCCAGCGAGTATATTTCAAAGTTGATTTTCTCGTTTGGTGGCGAGCCAATCACGTTCATTCGAAGCTTAGCAGGCAAGGACTTTACTTCTTTGTCACTCATTAGGTGCATGGTTCTATAGTAAATATTATTCATACCCATGATTGCAACGGCAGCTTTTACGCCAAGCACTTCCTGCTCGTTCAAAGTATCAGCGTTTGCGATCTCTTTGCTAAGTTGATCAAAACCCAGCTGGAGAGCTGCTGATAAAAGCACGCCATGCGCCTGGGTTTGGCTTAGACCCGGGGCGCCAAGATCCCCGGTAATAGATGAAAAGTTGATTCGCACGTCTTTGGCAAAATCCGGTATAAGTTCTTTAATCGCTTGCATAGGTTTTTCTCCTCTTTAAGGTGTTGTGGTTTAAACTTGAATCGTTTCTTCGCCTGGTTTCCAGTTGCACGGGCATAGCTCGTCAGTTTGCAGACCATCAAGTACGCGCAAAACCTCTGCCGGGTTTCTTCCCACGTTCAAATCAGTTGCATACACAAACCGAATGATGCCGCCTGGATCCACAATGTAGGCCACTCTTTGCGATACGCCTTCTTCTGGGTCTAGGATCCCTAAACTTGATGATAGCTCCCTTTTTACATCTGATAGCATAGGAAACGGTAAGTTTTTTAGGTCTTCGTGACTTTGACGCCAAGCAAGGTGGACAAACTCAGAGTCTATACTTGCTGTAAATACTTGCGTATCTCTATCGGCAAACTCCCCGTTTAGATCTGCAAAGCCTTTGATCTCTGTTGGGCAAACAAAGGTGAAGTCCTTTGGATAAAAAAAGATGACACTCCACTTACCTTTTAAACTTTCATGACTATACTTCTCAAATGCTGTATCCATCTCAGAAGATTTCACTCCGGTTACATTAAACTCGGGAAACTGTTTTCCTATTCCAATCATTTTCTTCTCCATTCATAAGTACGTTTATCTGGTTTGCTGCTGCAAGCTGCAACAGCTGCCTTACATAAGAGAATCGTCGTTTTTTGCAGATATTTAAAATATATTATATATTTATAACGATAGTTTTTAGCTATCATTTTTATGGTGCATTATTGGAGTCTTACATGCCTACTCTAACGCAGATACGTTATATTCTAGCTGTAGATAAGTACCGCCACTTTGGCCTTGCGGCAAAAGCCTGCGCCGTCTCGCAGCCCAGCCTAAGTATCCAGGTGCAAAAGGCAGAAGATGAGCTAGGCGTAGTCCTTTTTGACCGCAATCAAAAACCCATCGTACGCACGCAGCAGGGTAAAGCCATCCTCGAGCAGGCTGCCGTTTTGCAGCAAGAGCACCAAAAGCTACTATCTATCGGGAGCGAATCAGCTACAGAGCTTCGAGGTGACATCCGCATCGGTATCATTCCTACCCTAACACCTTACTTGGTGCCTTTATTTATTGAAAATTTTGCACGCGAATATCCAAAGGTAGACCTTGTCTTAGACGAGCTAAAAACAGAAAACATTGTCGCAGGACTTAGAGACGATCAAATCGACGCGGCTATCCTTGTAACCCCTCTAAACGAAGCCGGGCTAAGAGAAAGATTTTTATTCAACGAGCCTTTTTTGTATTACGGAAACCCCAGCCACAAGCTAAGTAAAAAAAGCTCTGTATCTGTCAAAGACCTTAGTCCTGATGGGCTTTGGCTTTTGCAAGACGGTCACTGTTTTAAAAACCAAGTGATTAACTACTGCAACCTAAACGCTGAGACTAGCCGCCTTGGCCGGGTAAGGTTTGCTGGCGGAAACCTCGAAACTCTGCGTTACCTTGTAAAAAAAATGAATAGTTACACACTGGTACCTCAGCTTTTTGCGGAGGGTCTAACTAAAAAGGAGCAGGACGCCATGGTAAGACCCTTCAAAGGCCCTACCCCCATGCGCGAAGTCAGCTTTGTTTTTCGCCGCGACCAGTGGAAGAAACCCCTCCTAGATGCTTTTTTGGAGGTCGTTCAGCAGGCTATTCCCAAAGGGCTAGCGACGTATAAAAAAGGAAAGAGACTCTCGATTGAAGGCTAAATACCCAAACCCGTGCTCACCTAACAGAAGCTGGAAATTCCTGGTATAATTTTTTATGAAAAAATCATACATAACCTACAAAAATATTTTGCTTTTCTTATTCGTTTTAATTTCAACCTCGATACGCGCAAGCATATGTGAAGAACTAAATGAGGCCAGTTTTGGCCCTGGCTTCGTAGAAATGATTAACTACATCGAAAAAGAAATCGCACCACAAATGAAGGCCATCAACTCCTCTTACACCGACGGCACTTATGTAGGTACTGAAAAAAATAGCCAAATAACCGCGATAAGCTCAAAGTATACAAAGTTAGTAGAAGCCTAAGAGAAAGAGCCGAATACCTTGAAATCGCCAAAGATCCGGACATGGCCCAGGCCGCTAAGGTTCACGCTAAATCCATTTTATCCACAGCTCTAGAGCTTAGGGACCCGCTGAGAGACGAACTACTCAAATACAACGACCCATATTACTCGCAGACTGAATTTTTAGTTCAAATCCGATCAATAGGTGGTGGGAAGGACAACCAGATAAACCTCGAGAAGCTTTACAACCGCTACCAAAGACTGGCCAGAGCGAAAGGAATTGAGCATGAAATCGTTCAAGAAGCGGTTGATAGCAAGACTAAACTACTAAAAGAAGTCTTTATGATCGTACGGGGTAAGGAGGCTTATAAAACCTTTATTTTTGAAGCTGGCGCTCAAACATTTACTGTTGGCGGGGGAAGTAAAGGGCAGGTATTCACCAACAAACTAGCTGTGACTGTGACCCCGCCAGACCCTAAAAACAACGTTTTCATTAGGGAAGAAGAAGTTGACATCGTCGCCTTTGCTGCTGCTAGTGGTCCCGGCGGTCAACACGTCAACAGAACAGCAACAGCTATTCGAGCTACGCATGGACCCACAGGCTTAAGCGTTGCTATAAGCAACCACCGAAGTCAGCAAGCAAACCGTAAAGCAGCCCTTGCAATCTTAAGCGCAAAAGTCAGCTCGCACTACAGCCAAATCGCCAGATCTGAAAACCGTGCCAAAATCAAAGAACAAGTGGGTATTGGCCAAGCCAGCGAACTACCCAGATATCGCTCCTACCGAACAGAAAGCGGCTTTGTTTCAGATACTAGAGTTCCTAACAAGGGAAATAGCGAACACAATGTAGCAATTAAACCCAATGAAACAATAGAAGACATAGACTTATCTAACTTCGACGACGCGCTATTAGACCACAGACTTTTAGAAATCATCGGCTCTAAAAGAAGATAAGGGCCGCTCTAACGCTAGAGCGTCTGCAAAAACTTCACTAAATCAAGCTTATCCTGCGCAGAAAATATGGACCTTCCGCCTACGACAAAAATTCCTTTATCATGCCCCATAGCTCCCATTCCTTCTTTTTGGGTATCAAAGTAGAATTCACTTCTTTGGTGCAGCCACGGCACGTCCGGGTAGCCGTTGCATTCAAAATCAAAATCACGATCTTGAAGAATCGGCTCGGAGGCATAATAGCTTTTCTTGCGCTCGCTTGAAGGGGTTAAAAGCTCACACAGAGAAGAGACACTGTTGTTGTGCAGATATGGCCACCGCGCCCAGATACCAACCAAAGGAGGCGGCACATAGCCGCGTTGAGGCTCTACCACTGCCCCTGCATTTTTTGAAATTTGCAGGCTATTGAGCTGTCCTGCAAAGTACTGCATCCCTTGCCACCTGCCCGGGTCCGTACCAACATTGATGACAGGGGTTTTTTCATGGTAGCGAACGCCTGTGGTTTGAATGGCTTCTTCTAACGATAACCCTTCTGCACTATCCCATGCTTTTTTGTACTCACCGTGGCAACGCGCACAGTTATCTGTAAAAAGCTTTTGGCCACGTTTCGCACTTTTTAAATCAAACTCTTTTAAGTCAAAAAACTGTGCCAACGACGGAGGGCTGCTTGCATAGACGTAAGTTGTGAGCTCTTGCACTACTTTTTTGTTTTGTTTTAGCCATTGATCTAGCTCTTTAAGGTCAGTGGCCCTACCAAGCTCGTTCCACAAAAAGTTTGTAAAAACAGGGTTACCAGACACAACCGAACCATCCAAAAGCCAGCGGGTCTTGTACTTCAACCCCCACCAGGTAGCAGGCTTGCTGTCTGCCACGTGTGAACTCAAGGCATTTGCTCTTGGGCTGTTTGCAGAGTCTGCCCGCATTTCAGCCCATGGCCCTTGCCCGCGCTTTGCCAAAGAAAGCGCAACTTGCGCCAAAGAGGTGTCTAGACCCAGTGCTACCGGCTCTTTTTGCCCGACCCAGGCCATCTTATGTTCTACATCCTTAGACAAAGCCATCTCTTCAGGGCTTACATGCGTAGCTAATGCAAGCTGCTCAGAGTCAAAACGATTAAAAAACGACTGTGCCAAACCAAAGGTAGCGTTTGCCCGTGCAAACCGGTTACCAAGTCCAACCACGGCTTTGCCAAAAAGTTTGCTCGTATGACAAAACCCGCAGCTATAGGTCAACCCATCTACACCGCCACGCTCTATACGTGTTTCACCTAGACGGACTGAGCTTCCTTCGACATCAATCAGCCCCATCCAATCTTGAAAACTCGAAAAAGAATCATAGCCCGTATAAACCCTTGCAGCTTCCGTTGCTAGCATATGGCTAAACTGCTTACTTTCTCCGTCAAGAATACGGCGAAAAACCCCGTCCGGAACAACAAGCCCAGTTACATCGACAGGGTAATTCAATACATGCTTTAACCCTGCTGCCTTAACCTGAGAGAACTCTTGCTCGCTCCATGCGTAAATATTTTCCCGGTTTTCACCGGGCACAATACGGGCATCGCGGCTAAAGTCGGGTTCTTGGAAACTAAAACCAGTGGTTGGCAAAAAGGCTAGAAGAAGAAATAAAAGAAGCACAACCGTGCAAAGACGGGTACTGAAAAAAGGTCTAAGGCTCCCCCCGCCAGATTCCTGCGTTAGCCGATGACTCATGTGTCTCTCCCTGACAAATGCATGAAAATATTTTTTAACTTTTGCAGGGATAACTTAAAATCACAACAAAGAATGCAAAGAGCGGCAAACTGCCTAGTTGAAAGCTTGGTATACCCTCAACAGGAGGTCGCTAGAGGAAGATGTTTGTTTTTTACTCAAGAAGACAAGAGGACCGCCACGTCAATCGAAAAGCAAGAAAGCACCATGAAACCCTAGCTAAACGAAAAAATTTAAAGGACAGGAAAGCTAACTAACACAACCATATGCAACGCACTACTCATCTGACGCGAAAAAGCCTCTACACTGTCTCTGCCATAGCCTCTTTCCAAAAGCTCTCTGTAGGCCTTCAAAGTTGTCTTATCACTAATCCCGTGAAGAGCATTTTTTTCAAGGATAGCAGCTACAGCCTTTTCCATAAATGGGTCCCTAAAACTGACTACAGGCAACTTCAACTCAGCTCTGATGTTATTAATTTCTTTCGCTATAGTAGGTAATCGACTACGTCGCAATTCTGAGATAGTTTTTTGCAACACTACCGAAGAATACAATAAAGAGTCTGCAGAAGGACGATCAGTGAAGCTATCTCTATTCACCTTCCAATCTTCTACAAACCTCTTAACTTCTGAACGACCTGTAAAAGCAGCGTACTGAAGTAAGCTGACTGATCTAAAGTAACTATTTACCCCGTCTGCACCGTCCTCAAAATACTTGGCGAATTCAGCTATTTCTGTAATAGATTTTGCAGAATTAACGATAGTCTCAATTAACTCCCATGTCATAAGGTGGACTATAAGAACCTCATCTGCTGCTGACGGGGTATTGGGACCAAGTAAATTCTTAGCAAGCTGTTGGTAGTGAAGAACCTCAGGTGGTGACCAGGTCGACAACATTTTAACCGTCGCAAGTGATTCAACATCGGATTTTAAAAATTGGGTTTTGTGTATTAGCTCCTTGTTTGATCATTTCATTCTGCATATCGTCAAATAACGCTAGAGCCTCGTCAGCACTAACCCCGTATGTAGCTGCATCCATTGCAAGCTGGTGTCTGTTATTTGATGTACCTACTTCAACTCCTGTTATTTTCATGGATTCTTTCACTGAAGCAGCTATCGAAGGTCCTCTACTCCGCGAAGCATGGATTTCCATCAAGTTAACAATAACGTCGACACTGGAAGAGTTATAACCATTTTTTTTCGCGACAGGAACAAACATCGCCCTAACAACTTGGCCCCTAAGTTCCATAGCGTCTACGGAGTTTTTTGCTGAAAAGGTCCGTTCATTATTTTTATTCTCAATTAGTCTACTTTCAACCCTTACAAGGTTGCATCGAGGGCTAGCACCTGCTGTCAAACTAACTCCAAGGGTTACCCACAATAACAACAAACCGACGATAAACTTCATGGATTTTTTCCCTATACTACAATAAAAAAAACCGACCAACTGTGTGCCTAAGTAGGTACATTACACAGTGAGAAACAGCACCCCCCATATAATACAAGTAACAAAGTTCACCGTAGCGGCATTGTGGTCGATCACCTTGAACACAATGCCACCCATTCAATTGCCAAAAAAACAAAAGATTCAATAGGTAGACTTGTACAAAACCTAAACATACGAGACAAAAAAAACGGTCTGTACTTGGTTCCTATATAACAGGAAAGCTATCCGCAATAACCGCCTTTAAGGCTTTATTCATCGTTCCCCAGTAACCGGGTATGTCTTGAGCATCATAACCTCTTACAAGAAGCTCTCGGTAAACCTTGAGTATGGTATCGTCACTAATGCCATGAAAAGCACTTTTTTCAATCATGGAGGCGACCATTACTTCCATCAGATTACTTTTTGGACCGATACGCGGCAACTTCAGCTCTGCTCTCACCTCTTTGACTTGTTCTACTAGTTTAGGCATCCGTTCTTCTTGCAGTTCAGAAACGGTCTTAGCTAAAGTTACAGAGGAAAAAAGCAGGGAGTAGGCAGCCTGAGTGTCGACGAAGCTGGACCTTCTTGCTTTCCAATCTAACACGTACTTTTCTACTTCGTATTTACCCGAAAAAGCAGCATTTTGAATCAACCCAACTGATATGTAGTCGTGGCCCGAGTGATTATCAAAAAATTCTGCAAACTCAGCAATACTCGTAATCGATTTTGCTGCACCGACAATCGACTCTATAGAATCACCAGTCATCAAATGAACCCTAAGCACTTCGTCCCATGCAGGCGGCGTAATAGGGCCCAGTAGCATCTTCGCCCGCCGCTGATAGCTGAGAATCTCAGATGGTGACAAGGTCGATAGCATCTTAAGCAAGGAAACCGATTGGACATCCCATTTAAAAAGCGAGTTTCGCGTGTTGGCTCCCTGTTTGATCATCTCACTTTGCATAGCATCATATGCAGCCAAGGCTTGGTCGGCAGTAAAACCATATAAGGCTGCATCCGAGGCAAGCTTCATCCTGCTATTTTTAAAACTTATTTCCAGCCCAGAAATCTTAATGGATTCTCGCACTGCATCTATGATGGACATATCGCGGCGAGACAAAGCATCGAGCTCAAGAAAGTCTAAAGAGTGTTTTGTTTTATAAACGTCTAGTCTCTGCTTTTGCGCAATAGGTTCAAATACACCTTTAACAATCCTACGGCGACGCTCCATACTTTTGACTGCTTTGACTGAAGAAAACATTTTTTCATGTAGCTTGTTTTTTGCAAGCATGGCTTTACTTCTAGCAAGGTTACACAGTGGCTTTGCATCCGCTCGTACGGCAGGTAACCCAAAAAACACAGCTATTACTAGGAGAATAAATATCGATTTCATCTTTGATCTTTCCCATAAAGCACTCTTGCCAGCTACCCAAAGCCAGAAAAAAACTTTTTCTATAGTAACGTTAAACAGACCGCACTAGGTCTACGTTATCTAAGAAACCTTGAAAGTGATCTACCCCATGGGTTCAGCGTTGGAGGCTATTTTTTTAGAATGAATTTTTTGAATAAATCTGAATCAGTGAGTGTATTAAAAAAGTAAAAGCCTAGAGCTTCGTAGAAGCCGGCAATCCCGAGACCTTATAAAGCTCGGCTACTTGCCCGTTTGAATCGCTGTAGCAAGGTAGCTTCACCGTCCCCTGCCTGCCCCGCAGCATGACCTTTAGTGCCCTACTTGACTTTGCTTGGCTTTCTAAAAGGCCTACAAAAACTGTTTTCTTGAGCTCAGCAGCCGACAAATCTGCTATTTTTTTCCGGCAAGCTCCGCACCAGCTAGCAAACCATATGACTCTGGTTTTACCGCTAAGCTCTTGTTCTTGGAAAATCTTCCTAGCGCTAACCGCATGAATCGGTTGGCACTCAGGAGTTGATTGCTTTTGAGAAACATAGGTTTTTACTGCATCGGCATTTGCATCGGCTGACATAAAAACACTAAGAAAAGATAGAAAAAAGAAAAGACCTATTGACATATAAAAACCGTATTTAAAACCATGTATGAAACAAACCCAAGGTTAACCCACCGGCTCTACCCGTATTCTTAGAGTTTCCAAGACCGCTTGCTGTGTAAGTTGCTCGAATTTGCGTATTTTTTTTCAGTTTATAGTCAGCACCAATATAAGCCCCATGGCTTCGCATCTTTGTCCCGTCAATAGAATCTCCGCTGCTTACCCGCTCTTCCCGTAGGCTTAAAATATAGCCGGCCATAACCTTGTTTTGCCTATAGTAAGCCGCACCAACACTGGCAATATGACTTGTTTGGATGCCTGGCCGCGTCTTAATATCATCACCGACATCTGTTTCTGTCGAAACCTTTAGGCTTTGAGAAACACCCCAAAATACTTTCTTAAGGTTATTAAATGCGTCGTAACCGATAGAAACCTCATGATGCCCAGAACCAAACACATCAAGCCCTTGTCTGTCCAAGCCTTCATAGCGGTCTGTAAACATCTTAGGACGATAAGACATCAAAACCTGCAGCTGCGGCCGCCAGCTTTTTGCAATGTCTGTTCTGAGCAAGGTAACCCTGCCTGCAAATAAAGGCTGCTGCACGCCAGAGTCCGAACGATCGTCTGAGTGGTTCCACTGCGCGCCTGAATAAACGGAAACATAAGCGCGTGGCAATATTCGGTACGCTAGGCCCACGTCTACGTATCGCTGCTGTGATACGTCATAAACTGCCGCTTTGTCGCCTTCGCTTCCGAGCCTATAAACAAAGTTTTGCACTCTTGCTGCAGTGTAGAGCTTAAACTTTTCATTTGGACCTAAAAAAATGGCATCACCTGCACCACTACCGCACGAAGCACAAGCCAGAAGGTGTGGAACTTGCGCGAGCATCAAGCTGACAAGCGATAGCACTAACCAAAACTGAGTTTTCTTTTGCACGACTCTTCTCGCTTCTAAATAATTAATGGCTCAAACAACTATTCGGCTTTTACTGGAAACTCTACGATTTCTACGACGGCCTTACCTTGCGCGCAGTATTTAGCCTGAAGTAGCCACTCACCTGCTTTATTAAAAAATATTTTTTCTATATCAAAGCTGCCGTCACCATTATCAATTAGTTCAATGTCGTCTTGATCAGGGGTACCACCGCAACACTTCATTTCCGGCTTAGCCGACAAAAGGACGGCTCCGTCTACGGCCGAGCCATCAGCTTTTTG
This sequence comes from Oligoflexales bacterium, assembly GCA_023301565.1. GTDB lineage: Bacteria > Bdellovibrionota_B > Oligoflexia > Oligoflexales > JALZUQ01 > JALZUO01. The sequence continues at coordinate 21,567 of JALZUO010000028.1, read as the reverse complement.
AAACTTCAGCACAGCCGAGCTCATTTCTGTATTTTGCGCGTACAAAGCACCCAAAGGAACCTTTAGAACAAGTTTTGTTTGCTCTGCAACAATGTTTTCTGTTCCTTTACATGCGCCCTCGTTTAAAAATTTTTCGTCCTTTGATTTTTTTCCGCCGCCATCAGAGCTACCGCAAGAGACAGCCAAACCAAACACACTTACACAAGCCAAAAACACTACACTTATACGCATCAAAACTCTCCATTCACGCCGTTCACAATTCAATCCAGGGGAGTGTAGCAACCAGAGGCAAAACGCACAACTATTAAGCAATATTTGAAAGTGCTTGCGCTCTTAAATTTACGTTTTATTTTCAGTAAGTTAAGAATTCTAAGAGTTCAGGCCTCGCCGAAAAGCTTCGAGGTCCTCAGGTGTATCGATGCCAGTCGTAAACTTTTCGGCTTCGACAGTAAGGATTTCTCCCCCATTATCTAGAGCCCGCATTTGTTCGAGGCGAAGAGACTTCTCGCGTTCCGATTGCGGCAACTGGCAAAAGGTCAAAAGATACTCTTTTTGAAATGCGTACACACCAACGTGAAGAAACACGGAAGAAACACCCGCTGCTGAGTCCTCACAATAAGAATAGCTTCTACAAAAATCGATGGCCATACTGCCTTCCACGATAGCTTTAACCCTGTTTGGGTTTTCTAAAACCTTTGGATCATTGGTTTTAAAAACAAGAGTTCCCATCTTGCCAGAGTCGGCCTCCATCCTTTGCATCAGCGCCGCAAGATCACCCACAGATATATGTGGCTCGTCCCCTTGGACATTTAATATAAAATCCTTGCCGTGGTCTTTTGCAACTTCAGCCACACGGTCCGTGCCACTTTTATGTTTTTTAGAAGTTTGCACGAACGGAATTTTAAATTGCTTGCATGCCTCTTCTGTCTTCAAGTCATCGATGGCAACCACCACATCAGCACCATAACTTTCAAGTTTTGCTACCTGCGAGTGTACCCAGTAAATAAGTGGTTTAGACGCTACCATAGCAAGGGGCTTGTTCGGAAGCCGCGTGCTCTCTAGCCTTGCTGGTATAACCACCAGCCAGTTTTTAAGGTCTGTCTTCATTTATTTACGCATGTGATCGAGGATTTCTTCTTGCAAGTGCAAGGCCGTGAACATCAGGTAGCAATCAAAGGCAGGGTCATAGGCAGCTTCTGGAAAAACCTTTGCGCCTACTGTTAGATACACCCGCATGATTCCGGGCATAAACTTTTTGGGGTTGGTTTCAAAGGGTTCACCCGGCCGCGGCGCAGGTTCTTTGCCGGTGACAATCGGAGAGATCCGGCTACGAACATATACCGCGTCTTTATCGTGTAAATGCGCTTTTAAAAGACCTACCTCTTCTGGGCGGTTCGTCCACACACCGCTGCAACCAAAAACGTAATCGGCTTTAGCTTTTTGTGCGTACTCGTGAATCCCGGTCCAAAGCAGGCGCAAAGTTGATCCGTTGCGATACTCTGGGTCTATGCAAGCTCTACTCATTTCAACTTTTGTTCCGGGCAAGGCCAAAAACTCGGAGCAATCAAAAAACTGTGAACTATAGAATAGGTCTGTGTGCGTGCTCGATATCACGCGGTAACAGCCAACAGTTTTATCAAGCTCAAGGTCTCTTACAATCATAATGTCACCGACTACATCGTACTGGGTCATGTCGTTTGTCGTCGAAGAGATGCCAGCCATTTCACGGTGAAACGACTGCACCCGAAGCTGCATAGCAGCATCCAGCTCTTCTTGGTTATCGACGGTTTTTACCTGATAACGCTCTTTGGTGACCGAAACAGAGATGTTAGTAGTTGGTTTGTTCATGGTAAACCTTAAAGCCTTTTAAAAAATATTTTCAAATTTGCACCAAGGTCCTACGTGAGCGTTTTCGGTCCAAAAGCTCTGTGCTCACCCGAAAAACTTCGCTCAGTGGCACAACCTCTTCTATAAACCCTTCCAGATCTTCTGGACTAAAGTTTTTGGCCAAAAGCTCCCAAACCTTTTCTCTTAGATGGGGCGGGCAGTTTGTACTGCTGATGCCCAAGATACTCACCCCTCGCAAAATGTGTGGCATAACCGTAGAGCTTAGCTCCGCTCCAGCTGCCAGCCCAATCGAGGCAACGTTCCCCCATAGGTTTACAAACGGAATGAGCTTAGACAGCAACTCACCGCCAACATTGTCTACCACACCACCTAACACACCTTTTTCAAGGGCCCTAGGCCTATCGACTGTTTTTAGCTCTTGGCTAAAAAACTCTTCTGGCGTCATAACCTTACGGGCTCCCAAGCTTTTGAGATATGTGTGCCTGGTCTTTTTCGATGACAACGCCCAAACCTCAAAACCAAGCTTTGCAAATAGAGCGGTCGCGATGCTACCCACGCCGCCGCTCGCACCTGTGACCAATATGGGCCCGGATATATAGCCAGAATCACTTGTGTGTTCTACTTGTTGCATTCTTAAAGCTGCAAGCCCTGCCGTAAACCCTGCAGTCCCTAAAATCATGGTTTGCTTTGGCTTCCACGCATCAGGAACTGCAAGTATTTTGTCTTCTACTGCAATGCAGTAGGTAGCCAACCCACCCGAGAGCTTTTCACCAAACCCTTGGCCAGTTGCAAAAACCTTTTGGCCAACCTTGAACTTTTCTGAATGGCTATGCACGACCTCTCCAGCAAAATCTATACCTGGCGTCAGCGGAAAAGAACGCAGAATCTTGCCACGTCCGGTAATAGCTATAGCATCTTTGTAGTTGATCGAAGAATACTCTGTCTTTACCAAAAGGTAGCCTGCAGGCAAATCTTCGGCGCTAACATCTTGAGCCTGGATAGAAAGTCCGGGCACTGCACCTGGACCGTCGATCCATACTTTTGCTCCTGAAAATTTCGCCATCACACCCCCGCGAGTCCGCTTGTATTCATGTTTTCAAACTACAGTATTGAACCTTAGTATTGAACTATAGCTTCGAAGTCATCGCTTCGCGGTGCATCGCACGCTCTTCGATCTCTTTAAGAAGAGTCTTTTCAAACGCCTCTAAAGTTAAGGTTTCTTGCTCTTCAATCCCATAACGCCGCAGAGTAATGCTGCCACTTTCGACTTCGTTTTTGCCGATGATCCCTAAAATAGGAATCTTTCTTTTAACGTTCATACGGATCTTTTTGTTAAAGCTATTGTCGCTATCATCAATTTCAACCCGAACTCGGCGTTTATGTAGCCTCTCTTCAATCTGGCGGCAAACCTTTAGCGCGTCTTCATGGACTGGCAGCAGGCAAAGCTGAACGGGTGCAAGCCACGTAGGGAAAGCGCCGCCGTAATACTCGATCAAATAGCTAACAAAACGCTCAAGAGTCGAGAGGGGAGATCTATGAATGATCACAGGCCGCGCGTCTTTACCGTCCTCATCTGTGTAGCTCAGATCAAAATTATCTGGAGACAAGAAATCTACTTGGATCGTCGATACGGTTTCTTCTCTGCCGAGCATGTTTTTAAACTGAATATCTATTTTAGGGCCGTAAAAAGCTGCCTCGCCCTCACCGACAAAATAGCTTAGCCCTGCTTCATCCATCACCTTTGCCAAAAGCTTTTCGGCTTTATCCCACATTACCGGGTCACCTTTAAACTTAGACTCGTTTCCGGCGCCTCTAATCGAAAGGCGGTAGGTATAATCGGTTAAGCCAAAGGTCGCGTAACACTCTTGATATAAATCAATGACCTTACGAAATTCTTCTTCAAACTGATTTTCACGAATATAAATATGCGAATCATTTAAGGTCATCCCTCGAACCCGAATCAAACCACTAAGCTCACCAGATTTTTCATAGCGGTAGTTTGTCCCATACTCGGCAAGTCGCAGCGGAAGGTCTCTATAACTTTTGGGCCGAGCCGCGTAGATTAGATGATGATGCGGGCAGTTCATCGGCTTTAGGTAGTATTCTTCTTTAGCGCCGTCTTCTTCCATGACAAGAGGCGGAAACATTGCGTCTTGGTAAGCTGGTAAATGCTGGCTTCGCAGGTAGAGCTCTTTTTTGGTTATGTGCGGTGTCGACACACGCTTGTAACCGTACTTAAACTCTACTTCTTCGGCGTACTTTTGAATTTCGTCACGTAAGACGGTTCCGTTTGGAAGCCAAAGAGGAAGGCCTTTACCTACAGTATCGTCAATGACAAAAAGGTCGAGTTCTTTACCAAGTTTTTTATGGTCGAAAGCACGCGCTTTTTCGCGCATATCAATATACCCACGCAGCTCTGCTTTGTTTTCAAACGCCAGTGCGTAGATGCGTGTAAGCATAGGTTTTTTCTCGTCTCCGAGCCAATAAGCACCTGCTATGCGGTCTAGCTTAAAGGCATCTGCCGGAAGTTCTTTGGAGTTTTCAACGTGGGGTCCTTCGCACACATCCAGAAAATCACCACTTTTATAAAAGCTAAACCCTTCAATTCCTCGCTCTTTGAGGTTATCTAGGTTCTCTTGCTTAAAAGGCTCGTCGCCATAATCAGACAAGACCTTTTTGGCATCGTCATAGCCGCCGTCGATACGCTCAAAGCTTTGCCCAGAGTTGATGATCTTACGCATGGCTTTTTCGATGTTTTTAAGATCTTTTTCCCCCGGGGCGTCTCCTGGAAAATCAAAGTCGTAGTAAAACCCTTCGCCAGTTGGAGGGCCAAAACCGAGCTTGGTCCCTGGGAACATCTGCTGGATAGCTTGTGCCAAGATATGCGCAAGCGAGTGCCGTATGGTGTAAAGCTTCGGGTTATCTTCTAAATTCATACGCCTGTAGTCTCCTTGAACTTTCACGTCACCGCTAACCGGTCTCACATCTAGAAAACCTAGATACTCCCCATGTGCCATAGATACAAAAGTACTCTAGAGACAAGAGTGCCCTAGTTTGACGGATTTACGAGGCGGTTGCCATGAGAACATTTATCCATAGCCTAGATCTCCATGCATTTTGCATAGAAAGTAGACAAAAAGAGCGAACCACCTACAGCCCGAGCTTGGCACTCATCTCAAGCATACGATCAATCGAAGCTTTTGCTTTGATACGGATTTCTTCTGGAACAGTCACCTCGTACTGCTCTTGCTCTATGGCAGCCATGGTGTCGGCAAGCGTGATCTGAGCCATATGCGGGCAGCGCACCGAACAAAGACGCAAAACCTCAGGACCTGGGGAATCTGCAGGCTTGCCGGCATCCTTCTTTTTACCGTTAATGGCGGCAATGATGTTATCGCCCATCGCACACTCGGTCAGGATTAAATACTTTGCGGCCTCAGGGCGCTCCTCTACATAGCGAATAATGGCAGAGGTGCTTCCGCTAAAGTCTGCAGCCTGGCAAACCTCTAAGCTGCACTCAGGGTGAGCCAGAACGACTACATCAGGCTCCTGCTTTCGCACGCGTTCAATATCTGCAACCGTGAACTCTTCGTGCACTTCACAGCGGCCCTTCCACCCTACAAAGGTTTTGACGCCTACCTGTGGGTCCTGAGCATCGCTAAGGTCTTTTTTAGGGACCATAAGCTTGGTACCGGTTTCTGCCGCGACGTTTTGCGCAAGAAACTCGTCTGGGATAAAAATAACGGTGTCTGTATCAAGCGCTGCAACAATCTTTGCAGCATTGCTTGAGGTGCAGCAAATATCTGTCTCTGCTTTTACGTCTGCATAGCTATTGATGTAGGTAACCACGGGTACACCCGGGTAGCGTTTTTTCAAATTACGCACATCTTCGGCGGTAATGCTTGAGGCAAGAGAGCAGCCAGCTTTTTGTGAAGGAATCAAAACCTTGCGCTCTGGGTTTAGAATCTTAGCCGACTCAGCCATAAACTCTACGCCCAAATATACGAGAATGGGTTTTTCAGATTTTTCAGCAACCTGACAAAGTTGCAAGGAATCGCCCGTAAAGTCAGCCACACCATGAAACAAGGCCGGCTCCATGTAGTTATGGCCCAAAACCAGCGCATTTTTCTTTAATTTGAGCTTATTGATGTTGAAAACTTGGTCAATTTTAGCCTCGATTTCAACCTCCGGATGCAGGCCTTTAAGCCTTGCGTGCAGGTAGTCGCGGGTTTGCTCGCGGTTTGTCTGGTCGAAAGAAAGTTGATTCATGCGCAAGCCCTTATGGTTTGGTTGTTAAAACCTACGCCGCAAAGCATTGGGGACGAAGGTATTACTTGTCTTTTAACCAACTATAGATCAAACAGTCGAACAAACCAACTTTGACGGTGTGTTCACGCTTTATATATGGTCGCAAAATTAAAATTAAAACACGCTAGCTTTTTAAGTAATTCTAAAAAACATAGCCTTGCATTGTATTTTCTTTAGTGGCTAAAATTATTTCATACGCTTTTCAAAACCTAAGGTTTGTATATCTGATAGACCGAGGGCTCGATCAGCGTAGGTTTGAGGAAACATGTTTTTGGAGGATGTGTGATGTTACGGAAACTATTAGGTCTTTCTGCACTTGGATTGATGGTTGTCAGCGGATCTGCTATGGCAGACGGTCATGACAAAAAAGGCTATGGGTTTAAAATAGGTGCTGAGCTACGTACGGAGTTTACCTATAGTGACAATGGCTTTGGCGAAGTGCTTACAAATGATCCTGACGACAGCAAAATTTGGTCATTGCACGCAGCCAAAGTCAAAATGAGTGGCAACGTCGGTGAAAACACGGACTACCGTGCTCTTCTCCGGTTCGAAGACGTTGTCAACGGAGTTGGCTCTAACCTGCAAGATGCAGTTGAGCTTGCTCATGTGACCCATCATTTTGGCGACAAGCTAAGCGTGCGCGTTGGTAAAGACTACGTAAACTACGGTGGCTTTGAGCGCAAAGAGCAAGACTTTACTGCGATTTACAACTCGCCTTGGGTTACAAGTCAATCTTGGTCTCTTGAACTTAGCCAAGTCGGAGTCTCTGCAATGTTCAACGTTGCTGAAGGTCATAAAGTAACCGTCCAGGTAATCAAGGATGAAATAGTAGATTCAATGATGAAGGCAATCGACGCTGGCCAACCTGCAGCAACCATCGAATGGCTCGGAACCTTTGGCGAAATCGAAGCTCTATTTCAAGTTGGTGCAAGCAGGCCAGCAGGTGCGTCTACAGTTTATGACCTTGGTGCAGGCGTAAAATACAAGTCTGGCGCCCTGACTGCTCACCTTGATTATGGCTATAAAATGGCTGAGGTTAGTGGAGAGGACTTGAGTGGGCACAGACTTGCGATTCACGCACAGTACGACACAGGTGACTTTATTCCTTTCTTGAAGTTTACTTTGTTTGACACGCTTGATGGTGGATCTATGGGCGAAGAAAACTCCGGAAACAGTGTAGATGCCGATAGCAACTTAACAGAGATAGCAATCGGTACGCACTGGCGAGCAAGCGGTGATGTTTTTCGGCCATATGTAGCAGCACACCTCCAAACAGGTGAGTGGGACTCCGCGAGGGAAGACAAGCCATCGCAGGCTAACGTACAACTGGGTGTTATGAGCCAATTCTAGTCAAAACAAGCAGCAACTGGAAACCCCCTGGTATTTTTGCCAGGGGATTTTTTTAGTGCTCTCCAACAGATTTGCTCAAGAAGCCTTTTTTAAACTTAATCTAGCTTTTTTTGAATTTTCTTCATCTTTGACTTTAAGTCTAGTCTTTCAAACCCATTAGGAAAAAGAATAAGCTCAGGTTTTACTCCAAAACCTGTTGCAATCAGTGTAGCCCGATCTTCTCCCAGGCGGGACTTCTCGTTTTCGATGTTTGAAATATTTGACACAGCTATACCCGTAAGTTCCGATAAGACAGCTTGTTTGCCGCACCAGCGGCGCGTCTTTATTTCTTTGGCTAACCATTTGGGTTCACAAGGAAGAGTGTTTTGGACCTGCCAAAACCAAAGAATCTAAAAAAGCGGCCCCACCTGGAATCGAACCAAGAACTAACGCTTAGGAAGCGCTTGTTATATCCGTTTAACTATAGGGCCTAAATGTATCTTGATTTTTTTTACTAGCTTTGAACCTTTTCACTTTGAAAAAATCACAGTAAAAAAAGACACCTGCAAAAAACCAGATAACAAACTTACGTTAGAAGCCGTGAATGTCAAGAGGTTGAAGCAAAGCGGTATCTACCAGCCTTTTGCAGAAGCTCAATTTTTAGCCTGCAACTGCTTCGAGCAAATAATTATGTGAGCATTAAATAGTCACAAGGCAAAGGCAATGCATCCATTGAACTTTAGGCTTTTGACTAAAGGGGTGGCAGCGTCAATTTTGCTTGGGGCCAGATGCTGTGGATAATCGAGTAGAAGCAGTCGTAATTCGAGCCTACGACTTTTTCACTCATAAAACTCTTTGTCACGCATCCTCCTCCGAAAAGTCCTCAAAGAGTTTTGAAGAACTAATCCCTCCAACTACCTTCTCAGAAAGAAGGTTTATGTTGGAGGGATTTTTATTTTGCGTCAACAGCATTTATAAAAACATGCAAAAAAATGTATCAAGTTTTTTAACGCCTAACCGTTAGTATCAATGCGTGGATAATCAGTTTTACGACACCAAAGGTAAACATAACAGAAGAGATGTTTTGTACGATGACACCCAAACTCAAAAAGACCAAACAAGAAAAAAGAGCAACTAAATGCAAAGCAGACATCCACTGCAAAAACCTGCGCGTGGGACGAGTCGGCAAGTTACCCAAAATACATGGGCCCGCGTAAAGCAGGTAAACAAAATCAGTTGGCCAAAATAGCCAGAGGTTCGCATTGTGGTATCCAATCAACTGGATCGTATCGGCCCAAAAGAAAATCATGCCAACGCCAAAGATGGTGGAAAAAACAGAATAGGCAGCCAAATAAATACCAAACACCGAAAACGACCATCCCATATAAGGCAGGGTTGTCATTAGGTAGCCCATAACCAACAGGGGCAAACAAATAAAAATCCAAACAACCACATAGTCACGAAAGTAATTAGCCGTGGGCGTGGCGCCAGGGTTGTATATCCTTCCTTGACCTAGGATGGAGCTTGCTATGACCTGACCGCTGTCGTCAACAGCAGGCATAAGCCTGAGGTTTTCGCGCAGCTGCAACGGCAAAAACATATGCTCCCAATAGGTGAGCTGTTTGTCGGCACGCCTATTAATCAAAATATCTAAAAGAAGCCCTAACCCTACGGTGGTCGCATTGTGCTCTCGCACCATATCCCTATAAGTAAACGGGGTGTATTTTTGGGCCGTAAGCCCGCTTAGACGCCCCTTTGTTGCTTTGTCCAGGATATCTCTAAGTTTTGTAGAGCAGTTTTTTCTGAAGTGACCATAGCGATAATACCGGTTATGTCCGGTCATGCTTGAGTTTAGCAGCTGAACAAGCCGCACCTTTTCTGCGCTATTAAGCAAAAGCAGGTCTTCATACACAGGTTGATTTAAACGCTGGTAAAAACCCAAAGAACGGCTGGTGGGCATGGAGCCGGTTTCATATAAAAGCTCACCACGCAAAAATTTCATAACAAAGTTTTCTATGCTCGGGTCATACATAGCGTAGGTATAGATATTATCTGAACCTCTGCGGGTGTCGACCACACGCAGCTGCGTGTGACCATACTTGGCCTCCACTCCTGTGCCTAAATCAACAGTTTGCAGGTAGACCTTTACGTGACCAAGGTCTGGCGCTGCATGCAAGGATGGAAAAAAAACTGCGTACAACAGCAATGCTTTGGCTAAATTTAGAATGCTTTGGTTTAAAGACAAAAAACTCGTCCTTTCGGGCTGAAAAAATCCAGCTTTTAGCATAGCAAAAATCCTCCTCTCCCAAAGGAGAGAAGGACTAAGTGTTTACCTAAAGGCAGAAGAGGTATACCAGCACTTGCGGCTTAGGGCCTCTGGAGGCTCGATAGCTTTTGCCTCTCTATAAGTGTCAGTAGCGTGACGGGTTGCTCAATGGGCAGCTACGTGGCTGGCGGTAATCCCTGCGAGGTCCGCGTGGCGCGTAGTCGCTGCGTGGATCACGGTACAAAGCTGGAATCTGAGCTGGACCTCTGTTGTATCCATTGTACCCTGGCTGAGGAACTGGGTAGCGTGGAGCCACGTAGCCACCGCCAACTGCTGGGTATAAAGTCTGAGCTTGAATCCTTGAGCGGATTTCTAGGTTGATCAGATCTAGTGCCGAAAGGCCGCTGATCACAGACTGAGAGAATTGGCAGCTGTTTCTTCGGCTATTGATGACTCTCATAAAGCTAGACTGACCAAAACTTGTTAGGTGCGTCTGGATCTCACCAGATACGGAAAAGTAAGTGTTACTACGAAGCTCTTCGCTTTGATAGTAGCTTTGCATTTCAACGTAGGCGCTAGAAAGTGTGTCGCCATACCCGTAACCGTTGTTGCCTTGGGTTATTTGAACAACTTCTTGAATGTTAACTTCCACTCTTCTTGCAATAGAAACACTTTCTGCAAAAAGCTGTTGCGAAGAATAATTCGCATAGTTTTGTTGCCGAGGTAGAACTGGCACTACTGGCAAAACTGGAGCTACACGAAGCCGTGGCATAGGGACAATCGGCGCATGCTGGTAGCCTGAATGTCCATATTGTGGTCCATGCCCGTATGGCTGCTGCGGGTGGTACTGAGCTGCAGCCGTAGTTGCAAGACATAGAACTCCCAAAGTAACTGCTAAGGATTGAAGTGTGCGATTCTTGAATTTAGTTGGATGCATTGTACGCTCCCTTTATTTAATATTCTTTAGAAACTGTGGTTCTACAAGCTTTTGCTTAAGACCCCACAAACACCTTACCCCTTGACCCCCATGGCTTTGGTTGGTGCGTACTCATACATAAGCAAACTGCGTGCCAGCCTCTAATGCTCTTGAATTTGATCTGACAGGTCCAAACGGTTGACTAATGAAACTTTGAGAGGAGAAGTGGTTTCATTTTGATACCACTTCTAGTTCCAACATGAAGGACCCCCAGCATATAACCGGGGGAGGTAAACGCCAGGGGTCCAGAGGTTGGTCTTTTAAAGTGGAGGCCACGTGCAAGCCGCCGCCAAGACCAAGGAAATATACTTTGCTGTGTCAGCTACACCTTACGACCACACAGTTTGGTCTATAGGCTGATGAGTTGGACCTGCACTGCTTGATTGCACTCTTTTTGGCTATGCCTCGGTCGAAAGCTACACCTTTATACGCACCTGGCCTGTTAAACTCTTTTGTGTCCTTTGCTAGGCAGACTACTTTCCTAGCTTGTGCAGTAGCTCTTTCTACAGTGCCGGCATAGGACTGTGCAGAACTGCTTAAACGCTGCACTAGGTGCCTTAACCCAGGTGCTACCCTTCCAAGCCCTTGTTGCCGGATTGCTTGCCTTAACTCTTGAACCGAGCTAGAAATTTTTTGACGAGAATCTTTGAGCCTTTTCTTTTTATGCACTACCGCATGTTTCCCGCCTAGATGCAGATTCTTTACAAGGCCCTTAGCAGATTTTGCCTTGCCAATAACCTTGCTAGCTTTAGAGAGAACAAAGTGTCCGCCACGCAGTTTTCTTTTTTTAACTATACTTTTGATGCCCTCTGCAGCTTTTTCGATACCACTCAGCCCTGCTTTTAGCCTAGGCTGAAACTTTACAAGGCTTTGCTTCCCGTCTTTACCGGGGTTTCCAGGCCCGGGCCCAGCGCCTCCAAAAGCTACTCCACCGCTACCAACTGCAAGGGTGATGACGGCACCTATAACCCCAGCCTTCAATCCATTTAGTTTCTTCTTGTAACTTTTCATAAACCCTCCCTTGGTAAAAACACAGTCAATCAACTGTTTTAAAGCTGCCCTTTGCTGCTTCTATCAATATAGGTGCAACATCAATTCCAAGAACGTAAAAAAAACTGGCAGCCGTACAACCCACTGTTATATTTGACCTATCCAGGAGTGCTTTGCTTTAAGCCTGATAATTAACTAGAAATAGTGGTCACAAAAGTAAACCAGGACTATGACCGAAAATTTTAAAAAAAAACAAATAGCCGACTTAGAGCAAAAACCATCTCCCTACTTCTTAACAACGGAAGATTGGAAGCAGTACCTTGCTCAAAGCCAGCAAAAACCTTTTAGAGCAAAGCAAATTGTGGAGTGGCTTTTTTTAAAACGCGCCACCCACCCTAGCGACATGTCAAACCTATCCAAGGATTTACGCGACATGTTGACCCGCGACTTTATGTGGACCATGCCAAAGGTTATCTCTAGGCTCGACAGTGAGGATGGAGCCTCCAAGCTATTGTTTCAGCTAGAAGATGGAAAAACCACTGAGACTGTTATCTTGCGCTATAAAGACAGGGTTAGCTTATGCGTTTCAAGCCAGGTCGGATGTAAGTTGGCTTGCAAGTTTTGCCAAACAGGAAAACTAGGGTTTTTTCGCCACCTATCTGCCGAAGAAATCCTTGCGCAGTTTCTTTTTGCAAACTCTATAGTTGCAGAGGAAGAAGAGCGAAAAATATCGCACGTTGTCTTTATGGGAATGGGAGAGCCGTTTGATAACTACGACAGCGTTGCAAAAACCGTAAAGCTACTTGTAAGCCCAGACGGCTACGATCTTTCCAAGCGCCGGGTGACAGTTAGCACAAGCGGCATTGTGCCGAACATCATAAAAATGGCCAATGAAATAGATGGCTCTTTGGCTGTATCTCTGCACGCGTGCAACGACAAACTACGCACTGATCTTATGCCTATAAATAGGCGCTATAATTTAGCTGAGTTAAAAAAGTCTCTGATCTACTACCAAGAAACTACAAACCAAAAAATCACCATCGAATACATTCTTATCAAAGATAAAAACTGTGACACGTCACACGCGAAAGAGTTGATTCGGTTTATGCAGGGTTTGCGAGCAAAGGTAAACCTCATTCCTTTTAATGCTCACCCTGGCCTGCCTTACCAAAGGCCTTCTGATACCAACATACGTAAGTTTCAAGAATACTTATCTTCACGCTCTATTCCAGCTCCAGTTCGCTACAGTAAAGGCCTAGAAGTATCTGCGGCCTGTGGCCAACTAGCTTCTAAAAGCCTAAGCCAGCTCCACTCGCAGCCGCTTCGAAAGAACGTTGTAAACGCCACACAGCCCCAGTAGTCCCTACATTTTGGCGAAATCACCTTTTTATCGGTTCCATAGGTTCAAGAAGGTGTTAATTCCAAAGGCTGAGCGCTGCAATACAGTATCTAAATACCTATATTTAATACCTTTATTCCTTTCGAAACTAAAAAACCTAAAGATCTTGCCTACCTGATCCGATGGGGTACTTGACTAAAGATCAAAGGCACGATTAACAGCGCATTGGGCAAAGGGTGATTATGAGTTTAATTCGGATCAAAACAGTACTTTTTTGGCTACTGATAACAGTTGCTGCAGCAGGCTGCACGGACACGAGCTTCTTATCCAACACAACAGGAGCTTTAAAGGTCGTGGAGATTCCGTTTGGTGGAAGTGAAACACGCAGTATGACCGACGTGGTAATCTCTGTAGATCAAAGCCAAAGCATGCACAATGTGCAACTTGCGTTAGCTAAAGGCATTGAGAGTATGGCAACCGCTCTACACGAGTACCCCATCACTTACCATATCATCACACCCACCGCATTTATAGAGCCTCACCTTCAAGGCAGTGGTACTTGGTTGTACGACGCCATTTATTACCGGGATGATCAAGACAGGCTTCTTTTTCAAATTTGGGATGACAAATGGAAACCAGCAAGCTACGCAAACCCATTTTCCACCATCAGGGAAGATTCAATCCAGTATTTTGATGGCAGTGGAAAAAGAACAAACGAACTTAATAGCACTAACGAACTGTTCAAAATTAAATATAGCGTTGAGACGCTTCCAGCTATCGCGAAGTATGCAATACTTCAAACAGATAGTTACCAAAAAGCCATCGAACTAAGCCGCCAACTAGCAGAATCTGTAAAGCTCGGTGCTGGTGGGGACTCGGATGAAATGAGCATGTGCAGCATGCTTAAATATGTAAGAGACCGCATCACAGACCCATCATCTCCTGAGTATAGAAAAAACCCTCTTTTGGCGCTGCTAAACGTGTCTGATGAAGACAGCTCTGAACACGTTGGTCGCGAAAACTCCAACGCATCAAAATGCTTTGAAAGCTCAGAAATCGAAGGCTACGAACAAGACAGTTATAATTGGGTCAACCTATCAGAATGTGAGGCAAACCCTGAAGACTGTAAGCTTGATAACCCAAAAACGCAGTATTCCTATAGATACTTTTTCCCAACCTTGGAAGCCACTTGCTCTAAAATCATTGACAAGGTTTTAACTCCTGGAACCTACACTTCGCGGGCTATTTCAAATTGTTTTATGAATGGAAGAGATCTGTGCGACTTTGAGCCTGATGCACCAGTACCTCAGACCTATTCAAATAGCCTTGATATAGCCGCAGCCGGAGCGCGCCTAGGTTGTGTAGAAGGAACTGTAACCGGGGCTAGGGTATTGAATTTAAATGCAAGCAATGCTACAAGCTCGTTCTTTGAGCCACATACTGAAGACCGCAGGTCGACACCTTTTATTCATAATGAAAAGCAGTATCAAGACCTAAAAGACTTTCGCAAAAACAGTAGCAGTATGAAAATACACGACTTGTATGCACGCTATAGCTTAAGAGTACAAAAGGACTTCAAACGAATAGTTAGAAGACATACCTTTACTTACCACAACGATAAAATGAAACAGACTATTGAAAGCAGTAGCTCAAGCGTCCGCGCAACCATGAATGATGTAGTTGGCGAAGCTCTTATGGACCTTCTTGAAGAAAAAACAACTGGATACTTCTATGCCGGCATTGTCACAAAAGCCGAAGACGTCAGCCAAGACTCGGACGCGTCTGTAGGACAGTCGCAAATAGACCTGTCTCAGCGCATCAAAGAACACGGTTCTTTTAAGTCCAACTCTGAGACCTACTCTGTACGGAACAGCGACTATGCAAGCTTTATGGTTCCTGCTATGCGAGAGTTTGTTACAAAGTTTGCTTTAAGTACTTATGATTTAAAACTGGAAACAGACCGCCAGGTAGTAAGCATTGGCATCAGAGACAGTGAGGGCAATTTAACCGCCCTAGACTACACACTAGATGAAAGCCAATCTACAAGACACGTGGCTCTTTTAAAAGGTGGAACCCTGCACTTCAACCTACCGTTGCTTCAAGCAAACCTTCGTATTGAGGTAGAACCAGGAAAGCAGCTCTCACAGGAACACCTAGAAAAATTTAAAATCATCGTAGGTACTACAACAAAATAAAGAGCACGGAAAAAAATAGTACTATAAGAAAAGCCGCCTAGATGGCGGCATTTCTGTGTTCGGTCAACAAAAAACCGGGCACTACTAGATCCATAGTACTACCAGATCCCTTGCCACCACTTATCTTTCTTCTTTTTCTTATCAGCTCCGTTGTCTGCTGGTTTTCCACCAACCCAAGCAACCTTTCTACGAAGATCTGCAGGCATCCATCCAGTCAGGTTTGCCAGTTCTTGTACTCGTTTTTCTTGCTGTTTGCGGACCGTGACCTTGTATTCTTTTGCTAGCTCGCACTTTGACTCGCCACGAAACGGGTGCCGCAGTACGTACCTGCCCTGAAAGTTTTTCGTATCCTTGGTTACCTGAAAAAGTAGATCTTCCGGAAACTTCTTGGCCGTATAGCGCACGTGCATCCGCGTTACAAAGGCTTCTTGCCCACGGCCGCCTGGGCGAGGTCTGCGGATTCTCGGGTTAGGCTTTACAAGTCCAAACCCATTTTTTTTCGTCGACAGATCTTTTTGCCCCAGCCAAAACACCCCTAGCTGCTTTAACTCTTTAGAACTCAAAGGGTCCGCTGCACAAGGGTCACACCAGCCCATGTTCCAGGCATACTCTGTGATCACGGTTTTCATATGGTCCTTTTCTACCTGTTTATCAAACATCGCACGGTAGAAGTTTGCAAAATCCTTTTTGACAAACACTGGAATCTCTTGCCCGGTTGGAATACGGGTATTCTGGTAGTTCGTTGATTCTACCCGACCCTTTTTGGTGATGGCATAGACAAACAGGTCTTGATGGCCTTTTGCGTTTAAGGTACCAAGCCTAATTGGCAACATAAAGCGCTTGCTCTCGTAGGCTATCTGTAAGGGTCTGAGCATCTGCCTACCTGCTTTTTCTTGGCGCCCTATATTTATTTTGGCAACAAAGAACTTCATACCCTGCTTTATGTAGCTACGAAGAATCTTAGTGGCTTTGCGCGGGATCTTATAACCGTTTTCTATCAGCCATGTTTGCAGGCCATCAGACTGTTTTGCACTTAAAATGAGAATATCGTACTCGCCAACTTCATAAGTTGCCTCTATTTTTACGCCAAGAGATTTAGCGCTCTTATTACGGGCCTTTTTCATCGGTGCTCCGGGAGCATTTTGCATAGACATTGCCCGTTCCATATAGAAGCGTGTTTGGCACGGATCCGGATCAAAGTACTCTGCAAGGCGTGGCGCGGTGAAGCCATCCACCCGGTCTACCCAAGCATTCTCACCTACATTGATCTGGCTTTTTTCCAATACGGTCGGTACAGGTACGACCATGGCAAACTCAGAAGCGTTTCCTTGGTAATCGTTGGCCATCGTGATCACAGTTCTATCCTCGTCACGGACAAGAACCACCCTAGACGCTTTATTAAATAGCTCGCTTCCCGCCTTTGCAACAAAATAGCCACAAAAGGCTTGTGCAGGTGAACTAGCAACAAGACCACCACCTACTAATATTCCAACAAGGGTGAGCCACAGGCTGGATCTACATTTTTGAGGTTGCATCTTTTTCGCTCCTTTATACAGCTTGGTTTGATTTACTAAGACTTGGTTGATAAACAGTAAGGTTTTTTTGTTTCCATTCAAATGCAGAGCGCCCTGAAAAAACATCTAAAACAGGTGTAAACATAGAGGCAAAAAACAAAACATAAAAAAAGTCGTGGGTCCCAAAGTTTTTGGCACTTAAATAAAAACTGAGTACCCCCACCAGAGCTGCGAACACTCCCCTACTCCAGGCCGTTGTAGGTGTGGATCTAGGGTCTGTGATCATAAAAAAAGCAAAAAGGATTAACCCTGGGTTTTGCAGCTTATGTAGGTAGATGGCGTGCGGATCTGCTAGCCAAAGATGGCGAACAAGATGTAAGCCTAGATAAAGGCCCAAAAACCAAACGGCGGTATCTAGTTTTCGGACCTGCAAGGTGATCAAAACACCCAGAGCTAAAAACCACATACCAACACCTGCGTTGCCGGCCCAGTTTCCGGGGCTTAGCCAGACGGGTGCACCTAACAATATAGGCAAAACAATGGCAAAGTTTGCTGGATTAAAAAAGTGTTTGTAGCTGCCACCCACCGAGTAGCGAAAAAGGTATTTACTCGCAATAGCCAAAAAAGGCACTAAACAAAGCCAAAGCAACGAATCCACACGCAACAGTATCCACAAAGAAAGGGTGGTGATCAGTGTACTTCTAAGTGTAAACCTCTTTGTACGCTTAAAAACCAGGTGCCCTAACCATTCGCTCAGCCCTGCCACGCCGAGAAAAACCCCAAACCTAAAACCATCGGCCGGAAGTATGCCAGCCCCCAATCCAAGGGCTGCAAAGCAAGAAAGGCTGCATATTTGAAAAACACGTGGATCCATGCAGGAATTTTACCATGGAGATGCCTATAGTTTCCTATAATTCTTAGGTTTTTTAATACTTAGGTTGGCTAGGGGCTGATTATAATGTAAACAAGGTCTCCATCCAGCCTGTTCGGCCCTTTCGTTCGATCTCTCTGTGTGGCCTAACCTATCAGTCGATAAAGACTACTCAAGGGAACATCAAAGGAAAATCTGTGGATACAAAAGAATCATCTAATTTTGAGTCATTGGGACTTTCAAAACGTTTACTCTCATACATTGCGGATAATGGCTTTACTGAGCCTACGGAAATTCAATCGCTTTGCATTCCGCCCATTTTAGAAGGCAAAGACATCATTGGAGTCGCAAAGACTGGCTCTGGCAAAACGGCAGCCTTTGCACTACCCGCACTGCAAAACCTAAAGCACGACAACAGCATCGAAGTGCTCGTGCTTGTACCTACGCGCGAGCTATGCACCCAGGTTGTAAAAGCCTTTGGTCAGTTTACAAAAAGCAAAGATAAGTACCAAGACGACTTTATCTGCCAGGTTGTCGGTGGTGTTCCATACGACAAACAAATCCGCCAGCTAAACGGCAAAAGCTCTGTGGTAGTAGCAACCCCAGGACGTCTGCTGGATATTTTAAGCAGCAAAAACATCACACGCTTTACCCCAAAGGTACTAATTGTAGATGAAGCCGATGAAATGATGGAAATGGGTTTTTTAGAAGCCATCAAAAACATCCTTGAGCTTATGCCTGCCATATCTCAAAAGATTTTATTTTCGGCAACCATGCCAAAACCTGTTTTAAGACTTGTAAACGACCAGTTTTCTAACCCTGAGCGCATCGAAGCCAAAGGCGACGGCACAGAGGCCCACAAGGACATTGACCAATCTGTTTACCTTGTAAAACACAAAGAAAAACAGGATGCTCTTATGCGTTATCTTGTGATTGAAAACCCAGAGAAAACCATTCTATTTTCACGCACAAAACGTGGCGTAGATGAGCTTTGTAGCCTTCTGGGTGGAAAAGGCATCAGCGTTGCAGCCCTGCACGGTGACTACTCTCAGCCGGAACGCCGCAGAACCATCGAGCGTTTCCACCAGGGCAAAGTAAAGTTTCTAGTTGCTACAGATGTGGCAAGCCGTGGGCTAGATATCCCCGACCTAACACATGTGATCAACTACGACTTTCCAGACAACAAAGACCGCTACACGCATAGGATTGGTCGTACGGGTCGTGCCGGAAACAAAGGTACTGCCGTAAGTTTTGCCTCGATCTCGGATCTACAAAACGCAGGCTTTAGAGACCTTCGCAAAGAAAAACTACCGTTTCGCTTTGAGTTTTTGCCGGACCTACACACTACTAGAGACCTTTTAGAAAACAAGCTTCTAGCAGATGTACAAGAAGCTTGGATCGAAGAGCGCTGGATTAAAAAAGCGCAAGTTGCTCTAACCACGGAAGAGCCTGAGATCTTACTAGCAAAAGCATTAGCCTTTTTAGAAAAACGCATGCCAGTTGAAGGACCAAAACACATCGGTGTAAGTCCTAGCAGGCTCCAGACCCTTCTGGACAGCGCTGCTTCCGGCGGCGGCGGATTTAGAAGAGGCGGACGTCCTTCGTTTAACCGGCGCGGTAGAAGTGGCGGCGGCGGTGGCGGCAGAGATTCAAACCGCGGATTTCGTGGCGGCAGAACAAGCGACTCTAGGCCAAAGCGGCAAAAAAGAGATTCGCGACCATCAAGGCCTTCTAGGCACTAGTTTAGTGCACTAGCGAACACACCGACTCAAACAAAACCCCCGAAAACTTGTTGATCAAGTATTCGGGGGTTTTAATTTAGAGCAGATCTTTGAAACAAGATTTTATGCGAAGCTAAACCGTTCTTTTTTCCACTCAACAGTTTCTTCGCTCTTTCGACAAAATTACACCTCAAACTTACCCACCTATCTTCTATAGGCAATACGCCAATAGAGAGTCCAATGAAGTGCATATCTGGGGGGAAAAAACCTTACACAAAAAACTTGCTACAATAGACACAAACTAAGCTGCAAAAAGGTTTACAGATGAACTCGATGACTTTAACTATTACCCTATTCATAGCACTCCTCACCTATTCGGCTCAGGCCACGGCCCAAACCTTTGAAAGCCAAATAAGGCAAGTAAACCTCTTAGAGCTCTACACATCTGAAGGTTGCCACAGCTGCCCTTGGGCTGATGCCTGGCTTTCCAAGCGAAGGTCGAAACCCGGCCTATGGAAAACCTTTGTGCCGGTAGGGTTTCATGTGGACTACTGGGACTACCTTGGATGGGGCGATGTACTATCAGATTCCGACTATTCGCAGCGCCAGCGCAGCCTAGCAAGCAGGTGGCCTAAGCCCAGCGTATACACCCCAGGGTTTATACTAAACGCAAATGAGTTTAGGGTTTCGCAAGTAAAGCTCTTAACAAAGCTAGGCCCTCCGGCCGGAAAGCTAACTGCCTCAGGCAACGGTTCAAGGTCATTTAAAGTAGAGTTTAAGCCAACTAAGGATGCAGGTTCTTACAGGCTTTTTTCTAGCCTTCTGACTTTAGGAACCAGAACCAACGTAAAAAGTGGCGAAAATAAGGGAAAAGTTCTTAAGCATGATTTTGGAGTATGTAAGTTCGATGTGCGTCCTTTGCAAAAAATCAAAGGCAGGTACTACGCAACTGTTAAATTAAAAAACTGCAAAAATCCAAAATTTACAAAAAAAGCAAAAGCGGCCGCATTTTGGGTTAGCGCTGGCAAAGGCGTGACCCCCATCCAAGCGGTTGGTGGCTACCTTAAATAGTATACAGGCGGAATATAGCTGTGAGTAAATTGGAAAAAGTAGAGGTATTTTTGATTGCGTGCGCTGCTGGCCTAGCTTTTGTTTTAGCAAACGCAGGCGTTGTCCCCGCAAAAATAAAAACATCGACCCTAATCCTCGTACTATCTAACATCATATTAGTGCAGGGCCTTGTCCGAGACCTTGCCTTGATTTACCTTTATCGTAGCAAAGAAAAAAAACAGCCTTCCGTATCTGCAAGCTGCATCTGCGCAGAGTCGACCGTTGGGGTAACTGGCATCATCATAGGTGCTACCATTATGCTCTATGCTTCAAGCTACAACCCAGGCATAAGCTTAGATCCTCTAGCCTGGATGGCAACCAGTCTAGCTACTATGTTTGCCGGTTATTTTATAAAAGACTGGGTGTTTACCTGGAATCCTGTTGGAATTAAATACGACAAAAACCATGTCAACATCGTTGTTAAGTGGAAGTGATTGCATGCGGCTGTTTCACGGGAACACCTGCAGGCATCCTAAATCGATAGTAAGATACGAATATGGATGGATAGCGATAAGCTAGCGTATAGGGGGCTGAAAAATGAGGGCTAACTCACCATCTACACAACCATTCGCCCAAAGACCTAACCTCACTCCCGTCTGGGTAAGTCTTCTCACGAGCAAGGTTGTGGACCAGTTGCACCGCTTGCGCATCTGGTAGGTCTTTCTTGAAAGTTGCAAAATTTTTGCTAAGAGTGTTGCCCGATGATTTTACTTCTATCATCTTTGCAACAGAATCTTGCAAGGTGATAGCAAAATCAATCTCAACGCCACCATTTTTGGCGAGATAGTAAAGCTTGTACTCTTGGCCTAGGCAGTCTTGCCTAAAATGACACTCTTTAAAAAGAGAGTTTGCAACTAAGTTTTCTAGCCTCGCACCCTCGTCTTTGATTCGAGCGTTGTCATAAGAGTAGTACTTAGGCTTCTTGGTATTAGAGCGAATAACTTTCTTGTGGTAAGGAGACACCTTAAAAACCACGTACATATCCTCGAGTATCCTAGGCCAGCGCTTTACTGTTTTGTCCGAACATTGAAGGTCTCTAGCTAACCCAGCATAGGAAATAGGTGAACCTACTTTCTGCTGCAGTAGCTGAATCAGTAGCT
>JALZUO010000027.1 GCA_023301565.1 Oligoflexales bacterium | reverse complement strand
ATCATTTGCCTTATTCTACACTTTGGCAGAAGAACTTGCAGCCAAGCCCCTGTCAATGCTACAAATGGCGGTCCAGACCTTCTGGATTTACAGACGATTCCGGAGGGAATGCCTTTCGATTGAATTGAAGGATAGAAAATGAAGATTCCAATGATCCAGGCTTTTGAAAAGAAAATGTTCGATGCCAACGAAGATGTAAAGCCACTTCCAGCATTTAGAGCCGGCGACACCGTAAAAGTACATTATAAAATTACTGAAGGTGCAGGCGACAAAAAGAAGTTTCGTATTCAGGTTTTTGAGGGTGTTGTCATCCGTAGAAAACGCGGAACTGCTGACTCCTCTTTTACTGTGCGTAAAATCAGTTCTGGTGGGATTGGCGTAGAAAGGGTTTTCCCTGTCTACTCAAACCATATCGACAAAATTGATGTGGTCGCTAAAGGGATCGTGCGTAGATCTCGCCTATACTACCTACGTAAACTATCTGGTAAAGCCGCTAGGATTCGTAGCAAGTTTGCAGGCTAAGCTCTTAACCCTGAAGCTATAAACGATAGTTTTCATAAAAAAAACCTCTCTTTTTAATAGAGAGGTTTTTTTTATTGTCCATGCAGGGCATTTGAGCTTTAGGCTATTTGTTCTTCCCATATCTTTCCTCTCTCGTTAATCACAAATAGTTTAAAGTGGATTTCGTGCAGCCTTTTGTTTTGGCCTTGCCTAAGGTACGCATGTGCGCCTCGTTTTATAAAACCTAATTTTTTGTCCATATTTAGTTGTTCAAACTGCCATGCAGAACCGGTGTAGCTCTTGCGATACTTAACCTCTACGAAGTGCAGGCATCTTTTTTTTCTAGCAATGATATCAATTTCAAACCCTGTACCGCGAAAATTTGTTTGTAAAATTTCAAACCCATTCTTCTGCAAGTATTTAAGAGCAAAAGCTTCACCTCTTTTACCTAATAGATATTTTGGCTTGTCTCGAAGTTTATTTGTTTTATTTTTGATGGAAAGTTTAGTTTGCATGGGAAGGATCATGTCAGGGCTTTGGCAGGTCATCGAGGCTCATGTTTAAAACAAGAGCCTCGCATATACACATTATGAGATTAGAGTTCGGTTGCTACGTCAGCTTCCATTTCGGCGCGTCGCGCTTCCATTTTAGCTTGTACTTCTTGGCGTAAGCTTTCCATGAAGGTTCTTAGTTCTGTCTCTTCAACTTTGTCGGCAAGTACAGAGTGTACGGTCATAACCGTGTGACGAACCTTAGAGAACATACGCGCCTGTGCGTGCGACTTGATTCTTTGGGCTCTTTCAGAGTTTACCGCAGGTGTCCCGTTTGCTTCAATGAAAGCAGCTCGTCTAGCATCCTTTTCAGCTTTATGGGCTGCGACACATGATTCAGCAGTAGACTGTAGCTCAACTCTGAACGCTGCAAGTTCGGTAGTGCTAAGAGTATTGTTTGCATCAACATCTGCGCGAGTTGCCATTGCTTCTACAACTGTTTCGCTTAAACACTCTTCTTCAGCGCTACTGTTAAAACGTTGACTTGCAAGCCCTTGTCTTGCAAAGACTTGGGTTGGGCGTTGTTGGCCGTATCCACCAGGACGCCTATAGTTTGAATGACGAAAGCTTCGGCCTTTTCTATGCATTTTTTGACCAAATCTTTTAGAGACGTTTCCACGGTGCTGTTGAACAAAACTGTTGAACGAACCGCTGCGCATCAGGTCTTGAGCTCGTCGAGATGCAACATTTGCTAGGTTCCTGTTTCCGCCAAGGCTGTTTACAGCCCAGGTTAAATCACCGGAGGCGAATCGTTGTTGGATATAGTTAGCGACCTGCTGAATCATATCAGCGTTGATTAATATACCGTTGGCAATTGCAGCTTCTTCCTCAATTTCAGCAGTAGTAGATAAGGTAGATAGGAGAGATGTGTCTGTTGAAACCGTTTCTTCTAGAATAGAGCTAGCAAGCTCCTCTATAATGCCTTCTTCTGTGCCGTTGGTGGACGCAGCTTGTTGAAGGCTGTCCTCTTTTTTGCAACTAGCAAAAAGAAATGAAATAGCAATGACTGCAATTAGTTTCTTCATAATTACTCCGAACTCTCATGTGTTAAATCTTCGATACTCTTTTCGGATCAGAGGGTAGGGTTTGTGAGCAAGTTTGAATTCTTCTTTTATTTCATAGGCTAACGCTGGTTAATTAAACAAAATCAGCATGATTTTACTGCTACCTAACTTTGATCTCACTGCTACTTAATCCGGATTTTTTTGCTGAAAATCTTTCGGCCAACAAAAGGCTATGCCAGAGTGAACCATACAAGTACCAGGCGCGTCCTAAGGGTGAATAAAAGGAGGTTTATACCAAATGTTGTATTCATTTTTAACAAAAACTCTTTCATTTCTTGTGGTTAGCGCACTATCTATATCTTGTGTTGTCTTGCCGAAGCACCACCCTAGAGGCGTTGTAGTAAAGCGCCCACACAAGGTGATCAAAAGACATTATCCATCTACACCAGTCATAGTGACCCCCAGGCATCGCCCGCAGGTATACAGAAAACCTTATAGGTACAATAAAGTTGTGACGCCAGCTAAGAAGCAGCGCGTTCAAAAACAGAGACAATACAGAAACAGCAATCACTCGCGAGGTTGGGCTAGGTTGCGGTAAAATAAAACCATCTAAACAACTAAAAAAGCCCTCGCTAGAATCTTCTAGCGAGGCCTTTTTTCAATACAGCAAAGCTTTAAAACGAGCCGATTAACTCACCAGTTTCCCTGTCATAAAGCTCAATCTCTGCAGCATTGGTAATGCCATCAAGGTGTTGCGAATCAATGAAGTTTGCTACTGGTTGGTAGTGAAAGATTTGCGGTGCCATCAAAACCCCAATGTATTTACCAAAATTTGTCCACGACCATTCTTCACCTAAGCTTTTGCTTTCAGCTAAAATGAGACTGATTCGTCCGGGGATGGACCTTCTAAATCCACCATTAAGCGCTTCAAAAATTTCTGTATAAGTTTTTTTCTTGGCAATGTTCTCTAGCACATGAACGGGTGCATCTAGGTGGCTAAGAATGACAAATGGATTGGATGTACTGTAGCCGTTTCTTGACGCAAAGACAAAAGGCGCTTTTGGGTTAAGTCCGCTCTTCTCTGCTTTTCTATACGATAGCATCCATGCGTCAATGCTTGATTCGGACCAGCAAGACATAGTGAAGATGGTCTTGTGGTTATCACCAGAGCTCAAAATGGCACCCATATCATCGGCATCCAGGTAGACTTCTAATGAGTTAAAGTCTTCTACAGGCGGAAAATAAGTCGAAAGCTCGATGGTAGTCGAGCCTACCTTCTTTTTGGCATGTACTATGGTTCCTCTTTCTTGGCCGAGCTTGATCTTTCCAAAACCAAAAGAGTGTCCAATAGGAATGACTACATCTGAATTTTTCGCTCTATCTAAAAAGTTTTCTTTGAGATTCTCAACGCTTTCAGTTTGAAACTCCCCAAAGCCAAGAAGCCTTAGGTAAACCATACCAGCTTTTAGCATGTTTTCAGTCATTTCACCTGTTAAAGACAGTGCAGCGACTGCTTTTAGCTTGCCGCCTAGCTTAGGTGTCTTTGGAAGCTCTATCTTATCTCCAGTGACAGCCTGCTCGACAATTTCAAACTTTTTGTCTGCACAGGAAAAATACCAATGTCCATTACCTTCTTTATAAGACATAGGTTGATACTGGAAAAAGTTCCCGTTTTTCCTAACAGAATGTTTTAGGCCTTTCAATTCAAACTCAAACTCAGAGTAGGGACTAAGACAAACTACAGAGTAAGATTCACTGAATAGATCTGTTCTAAGTATGGAAGGGGCAGCAGCCACTTCTTGGTTTGAATCAAAGAAACGTTCCATGTATTTATCTAACATTTGGCCAAAACGGACCATGCTTGTGGTGTCCTCCGCATATAGCAGGCCATCGTTTAGCTTTTCAAACATGGGAGATACTACTTGAAGGCGGATTCGGGCTAAAAGAACGTCGTAGGGCTCTAGGCGGGTGTCTCCGTTGATTCCATTAGACTGCCTCCATTTATCTTGGGTTTCTTTTGGCAGCTTTCGCAAAGCGCTTCGCGTTTTTTCTGGGAAAAGAATAAAAAAGCTCGCTAACATCCAAAAATCATGGTCCACCTCTGGGTCACTTATATCAATAGCAAACCCGCTCCGCTCGGCTAACTCGGGCTTGTAGTTGGTGGCTTGAAGAAGAGAGGATATATCTGCTTTTTCAAACACAGCAGATATTATTTTGAAAGTCAGGGAGTTGAACTGCAGTAGGCTCGCCAATTGCTCTCCAAAATTAGTTTTGATTACAGTGTTTGGACGGGCCGACTGATTCTGAGTGTTGCCTCGGTTTGAAAAAAGCCTCATAAAGGTCACAAGTGATTTTGGTTCAGCCCTGTCTATATCCGACAAGAAAGCTTCCCATTTAGTGCTTTGCCACAGTGAGTCCATATAGCCGTCTATGTTTGAAGCTTCCATATTCAACTCTTCTGGAAGTTCTCCTTCTGTAGTGGTTTCTCCATTGCTATCGACTTTAATAACTAAGGGTATTTTTTTAAATTTCACATATAGAGAAAGCACTTCATCGATCAGATTAATACGGTCTGGGATAAAGTAACCGTATTTTGCGGCCATATTTAAGCCAGACATCTCGCGGCTGTATGCTGTGCTGGGTGAAAAAGTTAGGGAAATAATAAAAATAGACAACAGAAATGAAGTCAGAACTCTCATGCACGCT
>JALZUO010000026.1 GCA_023301565.1 Oligoflexales bacterium | reverse complement strand
TCGAAAGCTTTTTAAAAACTAATTATTAGAAGCTATATGCTTTCTAGCTAAATGCTTTTTTCATTCCTGCATCTAGTGCATCCAAGAACTCTTGCGTGGTCATCCAGTTTTCACGTCCGACTTTTGATCCGTGCACAAGGATGGCAAGGTCTTTGGTGAACTTTCCAGATTGCACCGTCTCAATGCAAACCGATTCAAGCTTGTTTGCAAACTCTGTCACCTCGGGAGTGTTGTCTAGCTTTCCGCGGTGTGCAAGACCTCTGGTCCAAGCAAAGATAGATGCGATAGGGTTTGTCGAAGTCTCTTCGCCTTTTAGGTGGCGGCGGTAGTGCCGCGTAACTGTTCCGTGCGCCGCTTCAGTTTCTATGGTTCTACCGTTAGGGCACATCAATACACTTGTCATTAGGCCAAGGCTTCCAAAGCCTTGCGCAACCGTGTCAGACTGCACGTCACCGTCATAGTTTTTACAAGCCCAGACAATGCCGCCTTCCCACTTTAATACTTGCGCGACTAAATCATCTATCAAGCGGTGCTCGTAGGTGAGCCCCAGCTTTGCAAACTCATCTTTATACTCAGAATCGAATACTTCTTGAAACAAGTCTTTAAACCGACCGTCGTAAGTTTTTAGGATTGTATTTTTAGTCGAAAGATATACAGGGAAATTTTTGAGTATGCCGTACTGAAAGCAAGACCTGGCAAAGTCACGAATAGAGTCGTCCGTGTTGTACATGCTCATGGCAACACCGGCTCCTTTGAAGTCCATCACTTCAAGGTCTTGTTTGCTACCATCGGCTCCTTCATAGGTTAGACGAAGCTTCCCTGGCCCTTTGATAGACATTTCCGTGGCTTTGTATTGGTCCGCATGTGCGTGGCGTCCAATCACAATTGGTTTTTTCCAGGTACGTACGTACTTGGGGATATTCGAACACTGGATGGGTTCGCGAAAAACCGTTCCACCCAAAAAGTTTCTTAGGGTTCCGTTGGGCGACCTCCACATTTTTTTGAGGCCAAACTCCTCAACCCTCGCCTCGTCGGGTGTGATGGTTGCGCACTTAATGCCTACATCGTACTGGCGGATGGCTGCAGCCGCGTCCAAAGTGATCTGATCATCTGTCTTATCTCTACTTTCGATTCCGAGGTCAAAATATTTAAGATCCATATCCAGGTAAGGAAGCAAAAGTTTTTCTTTAATCTTTTGCCAGATGATTCTGGTCATTTCGTCGCCATCGAGTTCGACAATTGGATTTTTTACTTTTATTTTGGCCATCGCAAATCTCCTTATTTAAGTGGATATCAGTTGTATTGCTGCAAAAGATACAGCGGCTAGACTTAGAGGTCTATGAAGATTGATTTAGCCTAGTGCAGCAAAATGTCGTAGTCTGTACTTTGCTTGCCACGCTTGATTTTCATGGCTCTAGCAATTTTAGGGTTTACCTCTAGAAAGGGACGAAGTTACATATGATGACTGGTATCGAAGCAGTACTAGAGGCTGGACAAAGCGAGTGGAGTAAACGGACTCCTAAAGCAAGGTGTGAAGTTTTTTTGACCATGGCCCGTTTGTTGCTAGAACGTCAGGAAGAGTATGCCGCACTTATCACTCAAGAAATGCATAAGCCCATCACTCAATCGCTTGCCGAGGTAAAAAAATGTGCAACTGTTTGTACCTATTACGCTGAGATAGCAGAAGATCGCCTGAAGGCTTCTTTGTTGCCCGGTGCTGCCGCAAAGACGGAGCTTCGGCTCGAGCCCTTAGGAACAATCTTAGGGGTGATGCCTTGGAACTTTCCTTTTTGGCAAGTTTTGCGGTGCGCAACTCCGATTATGATTGCAGGAAACGGTTTTTTACTTAAACACTCACCATCTACTTTGGGCTGTGCTGATGCCATCGAAAAATTGTTTCTTGATGCGGGCGTGCCTGAAGGTAGTTTCAAACACATTCGCATGGGGGTTCCAGAGGTCCACGCATGGATCGAGAGCAAGGTCGTCGCGGGGGTTACTTTTACTGGGAGTACAAGCGTTGGTAGTAAAATTGCTGCATCAGCCGGTAAACATCTAAAGAAGGTAGTTCTAGAGCTCGGGGGGTCAGATCCTTTTATTGTTTGCGAGGATGCAGACTTGGAAAAGGTAACTACGGAAGCGGTAAAAGCCAGGTTTCAAAATTGTGGCCAAAGCTGTATTGCAGCCAAGCGGTTTTTGGTTCATAAAAATATTTTGGGTGAGTTCTTGAAAAAGTTCGCTGCTAAAGCAGCAAAATTACGGATCGGATCGCCGCAAAACCCTGAGACTTTTCTTAGCGGACTGGCTCGTGTAGGGCTTAAAAAAAATCTGGCAAAACTGGTCTCCGAGTCGATTGCCTTAGGAGCGAAGGTTTTTTGGCAGCACCAGAGTGTGTGGGAACATGAAAACTTTTATCCGCCTATGATTTTATCAGGGTTAACCAAAAATATGCCTGTTTTGACGCAGGAG
Source organism: Oligoflexales bacterium (assembly GCA_023301565.1). Taxonomy (GTDB): domain Bacteria; phylum Bdellovibrionota_B; class Oligoflexia; order Oligoflexales; family JALZUQ01; genus JALZUO01. The sequence continues at coordinate 21,028 of JALZUO010000026.1, read as the reverse complement.
GTTTTCGGTCCGGTCGCTCCAGTGATTTCGTTTGATAGTTATGAAGAGGCCATTGCGTTGGCTAATGACACTGAGTTTGGTCTCGGTGCGAGTGTTTGGTCTGAAGATTTCGAAAAAGCCCGCCCAATCATGTCAAGAATTCAGTCGGGATCTGTCACCTTTAACACCGTTTTGCATTCTCACCCTGCAGTGCCTTTTGGGGGCATTAAAAAGAGCGGCATAGGTAGAGAACTTGGTAACTGGGGTTTGTGGGAGTTTGTGAACCACAAAGCTTACCATTTTTCAGAGTAACCAAAGTAAACGCCTTTAGAATTATTGCTACGCCTCCAAGCACCTAGAAAACCACGGACAATTTATGATGTTTCGCTTTTTTATGAACGCATGGGCGCTGATATGTTTGACAGCGGTTCCTAGCCGCTCGTACAATTTTAGGGAGAGATCCTCCATTTTGCGTAAACATTGCAAAGACTTGTAAGGCCTGTAGGGCAAGCGGTCTAGAAGGCGATAGGGCGCAAACACTGACGGCAGTAGCCTTAGGGGGAAGAGCTCTCGCAAAAACGAAATCTCCAAGGTTGGAGAGAAAAAACTGAATCAAGGCATACAAGAGGAGACAAAGATCAATGTTTAACTGGCTTGCAGAAATGTTTGAGGTAGGTGGCTACGTCGTTATGATTAGCATCCTGCTCGTTCTCATTCTTTCCTTGATTATCATTGTTGAGAGATCTTATCGTTACTGGTTTCAATACGATTTAGGGAATACTTCTATGTTCATGGCAGCTATTCAAAAAGCCATCATGAACAATTCAATCGAAAACGCAATCCGCAACTGTAAGCACACGCGTTATAGAAGTAAATTGGTCCCGTATGTAATTAAAGAGGGTTTGAAAAGAGCTAATGATTCTATAGAAGAAATAGATAATTCGCTAGAAAGAGCAACGCTAACGACTCGTTCAAAAGTAACAAGAAGGCTGAGCTTTTTGGGAACGACGGCCAACGTGGCGACGCTTCTAGGTCTTCTGGGTACACTGAGTGGACTCATGCACTCTTTTGGTGCGGCTGCTGAGATGACCGGTGAGGATAAACAAACAGAGCTTGCTGCGGGTATTTCCGAAGCACTTGTTGCGACATCATTTGGTTTGAGTGTCGCTCTATTATGTCTCTTGTTTTTCGGTATCCTTCAGATGAAGCAAAACAATATCCTCGACGATATTGCTAAGTCTTGTGCTGCTTTGAATGAGCTTCTTTTTACTCGCAAAATGAAACTTAAAAAGAACTAGGAGCACTGGATGTCAAGAAGAAGGCGAAAAAAAAGAGGTCAAGGAACAGGCTATAAAGATGTTGAGTTAAACATCATGCCCTTCATCGACGTTTTCTCGATTCTTACGACTTTCCTATTAATGACAGCTGTTTTTAGCGCTGTAGGTATTCACGAAGTGCAGGTTCCGTTTTTTTCTAACGCTCCCGAGGAAGAAGATAAGAAGAAGCCTGCAAGAAGCCTTCTGGTAAATATCGAGGTCGAGGTTGAAAAGCTTTTTGTAAAAGCAAAGTGGTCGCCCGACAATGCAGAAGAGCTAAACAAAGAGTACGTGTTCGATGAGCAAGGCATTCAAGAGATGCATGGAGACCTCGTTGGTTTACGGACAAAGCAGCCTGAAACGGACTTTGTCACTCTTTATGCAGAAGATGATGTTGTATTCGATAAACTTTCGGCTGTTTTGGACGCGGTAAAGCTAAGAGGTAAGACGGACCCGGTTATTCCACCGGTGACCCAGGACCCAGCTCAACCACTGACGGAAAAGCAGCAGCGCGAAGCATCTGCAATGCTCTACCCGAAAGTTATTTTTGGAAGTGTGATTCTTTAATGGGATGGACAAGCATAAATGGCTAGTTTTGGATCGGAAAATGAAGAAGGCGTATATCTCAACCTGATGCCGATGCTTGATATTTTCAGCATTATCATTACATTTTTGTTGATGACATTTTCTGCCGAGCCTGTGATTTACGACTCTGATGGTAGCGTTGAGCTTCCGCGGTCACAGACAGTTGTAAGTCTAAGCGCACTTCCAAGCATAAAAGTTACAACAACTGACTTGTGGGTTGAGGACCGAAAGGTTTCGGATATTGTCGCTGGTGAACTACCGCCAGAGAACATTGATCAGGGTGCCGCAAGGCCCGTTTTTGATGAGCTGAAAAAAATGCGTGAAGCTAGGATTCAACGTGAGCTTAATCGCGGGGTTGCTAGAGAGAGCAACGACCTAAAACCAAAGCCTGGAGTTGTAATTATGGAAATGGATAAAAGCCATAGCTTCAAGCTTATGCGGCGTATTATGTTGGCTGCACAACAGGCAGAATATGTGACATTTAAACTAATGGTTACAAAACCAACTGAGTAGCCGGGGGCGCGTTTGAAGATGAAAAAGCAAAATAAGTTTTTTGGCTTCCTAGGAGTATGGATCTCCCTAGTGATGATGGTTGCTCCATCTTCGGTTGGTTTTAGTCAAAAAGATAGTCAGATTGTAGATAAAGACCGTTTTGATAAATTTCAGGTCAGGGTTATTCGGCCAAGGTTTTTTAATAAAAGAGGACGTTTTGAGCTAGGCGCGCGTCTAAACGTGGTTATGAATCAAACCTTTATTTACACCTATGCTGGAACCTTCAACCTTGCTTATCACTTTCTAGAGTCTGTTGGGCTTGAGCTCACAGGTTCTTACGGTGTATCAGTCGATAAGGCAGACAAGTCTCTTTTAGATGATGAGTTTCAAATTAAAACCATCATCGTTCGTGATCAGTGGGATCTGGGTGGTGCGCTTACATTCACTCCTATTTACGGGAAGTATCAGCTATCCAGCGGACGGCTGATCTATTTCGATACCTTCGTGCAGCTCGGCGGTGGCTTACAAGCCGTTGACTGGCAGTATGATCACTGTGCAGACCCAGCAGATGTAGCTGGTTCTGGCGGTTTCCAACAAGCGCCAACAGCACCGGAAAGAAACACACAGTCGTACCCAGCCATTTTTGCAGGTGCTGGCCAAAGGTATTTTTTAAACCAGCATCTTTCTTTGCGCTGGGACGTGATGTACCGAAGCTTCAGTTACGACTCTATAGATGGCAATTGCGGACGCGATGACGCTAGGTTTGCCGTTACGAATGAGAAGAAAAACCATCAAGTTGTTCAAATGATGCTTGGTGCTTCTTACTTCTTTTGACGATTGGAATGGGCAGGTTTTTATGAAGATGCAAAATAAATTAGCAAAGTCTCATGCTTCCTTGATGACATTGGTTCTTCTTTTAGTTGGGCTATCGTCAGGTGAAGTCTTTGCAAACTATGCTGCCGCCCAAAAAGCTTTTAAGCAAAAAAACTACAATTTGGCCGCCGGTCACTTTTTCCGAGCATCAAACAGCTCTAGTGTTGCCACTAAAAGAAAAGCTGAATGGGGCCTAGCAGAATCTCTTTATAACCTAGAGTTTTATTACTCGGCTTCCAAGTACTATAGCCGGATCGTGCGTAGAGGCGCATCGGGTAGCAATCCATTTTTTCGTAAATCTCTAGACCGTCTGGGGACCGTAAATAGCAGGTTGGCTTTAGGTCAAGGTCATGTTTCTAGACTTTTCAAAAAAAGAACAACCGACGTGCCGCAGAGTGCCCAGGGTTTTTATTATTACTATAGTGGTCTAGAGTCTTTTCAGTCTTCGCAGACGAAGTCTGCTTTTGAATACTTTAAAAACGTCCCATCGAATAGCCCATACTACCCAAGAGCTAAGTTTTATCAGGGTGTCATAGCCAACTCTGCAGGAAACAAAGCTGCTGCAACGCGCTATTTTGAGGCTGTTAGGAAGAATGCGCCGCGCGGGGTTAAAGGTGAACTTGTGAGAGAGCTTTCAGATTTAAACATTGCGCGGGTTAGGTATGAGGCCAAAGATTACCCTGAGGCCCTCGCCTATTATTCGCAAATCCCACGTGATTCAGACAACTGGTTAGAGTCACTTTTTGAATCTTCATGGGCATACTTTATGATGGCTAAGCATAATAATGTTTTGGGCGAGATTCATACGCTTCAGTCTCCGTTTTTTGTCGACCGCTTCTATCCTGAATCCTATATATTGCAGGCCATTACTTTTTTAAAACTTTGCAAAATCAAAGAGACGAAAAAGTCTTTGGTGGATTTTTCAAAAAGATACAAGCCTGTTATGAGTAGCTTGCGCGGGTTGTTAGAAAGAACTAGAAGTAAGCCAAGAGATCTTTATAAGCTAGTCCAGTCTTATAGGTCTGGAAGTTTGAACAAATATCGGGAAGTGTGGCCAATACTCGATTCTCTTTCGAGGACTGATTATTACAAAGAGTCCAAAGACTCGGTCCGTTTTTCCAACAGAGAAATTGCACGTTTAAAGCGAAAGCCACAGTGGCGCACCTCTGGCCTACAAAAGTCTCTGCTCAGCTTTTTGAGAAAAAAGAAGTCTTTAGCTGCGCAAGCGTCAGGTAAAAGACTTTATGGTGCTGCCAGGGACTCTTATGAGTATCTAAAAGAGCTCAATAATCAAACTATTAGAATCAACACAGAGCTTCTTTTGAAGAACCTAGACAGGTTGAGGCAAGAACTCAACATCCCGGTTCAAGTAAAAAAAGGTGATTTTATTGGTGGGCGGAAAAAGCTTAAAGTCGGCCAGTCACTTGAATATTGGCCGTTTGAAGGCGAATACTGGGAAGATGAGCTTGGTTATTACGTTTACAATTTGAATAGTGAGTGTAGGAAAACCAGCCGAAAGCGAAAGTAGTATTTATGAGATTCCAGGTTTATAAAAAATTTCTCGTTTTAGCCACAGTGGGTTTTTGCTGGGGCTATGTCTATGCTATCCCATCGATTGATAAAAAGAAAAAAGCGAAAATACAAGTACGAAACAAAGGCAAAAAGAAGTCTCTAGCGAATGTGAAGGGTCCCGTGACCTCTATTTCTAAAGCTGAGATATACGCCTCGGCTATTCGCGCCGAGTTGATTCGTGGGATTGAAAAAACTACGGGCTATATTCGGTCGCAAGCAGGGAAAGCAAAAAAAGGCTCACCTTTGCGTTACCAGTTTTTAGACAAGCTTCATGACCTTTATGTAGAGAACGCGGTCTATGTTCGGTTACAAGAAGAAAAGCGATATGACCAGGTTTACAAGGCATGGGAAGCTCGTGGTGCAAAAGGTGCTTCACCCAAGCCAAGCTACAACAAGAGTAAGTCTATTTGGGGAAGAGTTATTTCGACTTCTAAGGGGATTCTAAAGGAATACCCAAAATCAAAAAGGTCCGATCGTTACTTGTTTAATCAAGGCTTTGCACTTTCCTTCTTAAACAAAAAGACGCAGGCCGCAAGGATCTATAGTGAGTTAGTGCGAAAATATCCAAACTCAAAATCAACGGGCGAAGCTTATTTTAATCTTGGTGAGTACCATTTTGATAAAAGTGATTTTCGTAAGGCTTTAGCGAATTACAAAGCTGCTCTTAAGTTTAAGTCATCTAAAAGGTACGGTTGGTCGTTGTTTAAGTATGCTTGGTCTCAATATAATCTGAATAACTACACGCAGGCTCTTCGTAGCTGGAAGCAAGTAGTGTCTCTTTCAGAACGTCAAGGCAGCAAGGGTTTGCGTTTAAAGGACGAGGCTCTTCGTGACATGGTTTATGCTTATGCAGAAATTGGAGATGTGGAAGGTGCAATTGCGTACTATCGTGCACATGGTGGGACAAAGCACATTTCGCCGATGTTAAGGATTCTTTCTCAAACTCTAGCAGATAAAGGTGAGTATTCAGCTTCGATTAGGACGGCGAAAAGACTTCAAAGCGTTCTTCCTTATTCAAAAGAGGCACCTGCTACACAAAAATTTATCATTGAAACTGCAGCCGATCTTCGCAAGAAGGAGCTTTTGTGGAAAGAGCTTACTACGTATGCACAACGGTATGGTCCCAAGAGTGCTTGGTCGTCGAAGAATGCTTCAAATCGCAGACTTGTTTTAGAAACTCAAAAAGATATTCGTGAGCAGATGCTTTACTATGCCAAGTTGACCCACAAGAGGGCGCAAGAGACTAGCAGCAAAGCAGATCATTTGCAAGCGCGCACAGGGTACAAACTATTTTTGAAGTATTATCCAAGCTCAAAAGAAACCCCTGAAATTAAATACAATATGGCAGACATTGAGTACTACCTGCGCAGGTTTAAACAAGCCGGTGATCTCTATGCGAGTATCGCAAAAACGCCAAAGGCAGCAGCTGTCATACGCGACCAAAATTCAGGTAAAGTTATCCAGAGTATCCATAAAGAGAGCTCTCAGTATATGTTGGATGCATACGGTAAAGATTTTGACCCAGAGTTTAAGTTGTTGGTAAAGCGCAAGCCTGATTTCAAACGCAAGGCGTTACCCTTATCTGGCAAGGCCCAGAACTACGTAAAAGCCTGTACGCTTTATGCAAAGCTATATCCAACAGATCTTAAAACGCGTAAGATCTGTGATTTGGATATCACTCAAGTGTATTACCGTACAGGAAATAAGCCGCTAGCGAAAAAATACCTCTGGTTGGTAGCTTCCAAGTATTCAAAAACCCCTGCGGGGCCGAGTGCGGTTGAGCAGCTGATTCCTTTGTATGACAAAGACAAAAAAGGACTTGCTGTTGTTTTGAGTAAACTTCTTTCCATTCCTACTTATAATCAAGGCGAGCTAGGAAAAAAGCTCAAAGGCCTCAAACGTAGAACAGAGCTAGAAGCTATCCAGGCGATGACGGACCCTTCCAAACGTGCCGTAGAGTGGGAAAAAGCAGCAAAGCGGGCTCCGCGTGAAAAAGATGCTGATAAGCTTTGGTTTAACGCAGCAGCTGACTTCATTAAAGTAGGGCAAACCACAAACGCTTTGCGAAACTACCGTACCTTGGTTAAAAACTATCCAAAATCAGCGCAACACAAAGAGTCTTTGTTGCAGCTTGTTACGCTTCACGAAAAACGATTTGAATACGCTGCAGCAAGCTCTTACATGGGTACTCTCGTTACCAAGTATCCTAAAGCTTCTGAGGCGAAAGCAGCTGTAGTGAAACGATGTGAGTACTCTGTCGCGCTTTCTGAAAGCGCTGCGTATAAAAAGTGTTCTTTGGTTGAGTCGTTTGATCCAGGTTCGGCTATGTTTTTCTATGATCGTATGGTTGTAAATGCGTATCGTTCTGGCAGTACCCAGAAGCTTACGGATCTTACTAGGGTTTTGGGCGCAAAGAAAAACGTGCCATCAAATTTGAAGGTAAAGTCTAACTATTATTTGATGAAGCTAACAGGAGCCTCTCTTAGAAGTGCAAATGCAAACAGAATAGTTGGTGAGTTCAACCGGAGTTCAAAAAGTATTAGCGGAGAAGCCTTGCGCTACGTGGGTGAAATCTTGTTCAAGAAAAGTTCGGCGGTCGCAAAAGCTAGCCTTGGGAAAGGTCTTTCTGGGGGCACAGTGGCAAATATGCTCGGTTCGATCACGGCCAAGCAAGGCTCGATCGACAAAGCTGAAAAGGCCTTTGGGCCTTTGTTCAAAACAAGAGATGCTTTTTGGGGGAGTCAGGCACTATACCAGTTAGGGCTTGCTTACGAAGATTTCGCAAGGCGTCTTGGTAACCCGCCGCCGATCACCGGAGCTCCTATTGAAGATGTAAAAAAACAACTAGCGCCACAGGCTAACGGTTTACGGAAAAAAGCCGCTCAGCAATACCAGTTGGTTGTTCAAAATGGTGAGAAGTACAATGTAGCCAGCGACGTTATTCTTAAAAGTAGAGTGGCCCTTTCCAAGCTTTCCGGAAAAGGTTTAATCGAAGATTTATATGTTCCAGTTCCTGATTTTGTTGGCGGTTATATAAGCCAAGAATTAGCAAGAAGTGTGAAGTGAGGGAGATGGTAGATGAGAAATAAGGTTCAAACCGTCGCCTTTGGGTTGATTGGCAGCCTTAGTTTGATGCAAGGGTGTGCCACTACTTCCGAGAACAGTGGTGATAGAAAGTCTAAGCGTTCTTCGTTCGATTCAGAGGAGCGTAGCTTAGAGGTTGGTAGTGCTGGTGGTGAGTTTGTTTTTAGCCGCAGTGGCGCGAACCAGAACCCCTACAAAATCAATCGCGCAAACGCTGCAACATACGCGGCGAATATCAGCCGTCAAGTTGCTGGGGCGCAGGGTAGTGCCAAGATCGCCAGACTAGCGGCTGTGTTAGAGGGTAAAGCCTTGTCTTCTGCGCCAATGAATGAGCTGCTTGGTATAAGTAGAACGATTATGGCTGAAGCTATGCGTAAAGATGTGAAAACAGCTGTTCCCGATAGAGTAAAGCTATCTCTTGCGATGGGAGCTTATTTGCAAAGAAATTTTCCACTTGCCGAATTTTATTTGGATGGGCTGGATGGAAGTAAAAATGCAAAAGTTCTTAGCTACCGTGACGGATTTAGAGGCATGATCGCATTGGCTAGCAAGCAAGTACCCGAGAGTTTGCGTTTTTTTATGGAAGCTGTCAAAAAACACGCTGGCAACACAGCGGCTAAGCTTAACCTTGGTTTTTTGAACTTGAAGTTCGGAAACTTTAGGCAGGCCCAGCGATATCTAAGCTCAGTACCTAGTAGTTGGTATACATCTCATGGTCTTTCGCTTGCAGAGTTTCTTGGTGGTAATACAAAGTCAGGAATTGCTAAATGCCTAGAGACCAAACGACTAAACCCACGTAGTAAAATGATTCAGTTTAATTGCGCATTGATGCAATATGCAGTTTCTGAGAACCCTGTTACTGCTAAAGCAGAGCTAGAAGCGGCTATTAGAACTCCAGGCTCTCCAGCGATGGACGAGGTCATGTATCGATACTTAGAGAAAATTGAGAGAGATATTTCTGATAAACAGCGAAAAGCTTCCATCGAACGAGTGAAGGCTGCTGCTAAAGCTGCCGCCGCTGCTTCGGGGGCTTCTCGCACAACGCCAGAGGCATCTAAGCCGAATGGTCAATAAGCTGTTACAATAATGTTGGTGGTTGCTGGGGGCAAGGATGATCCTAGAGTTAAAAATTAGGTTACCGGATGGTGAAACAAGGCGTGTTCACTTAGATGGTCAAAGAATGCTTGTCGGAAGCCTTCTTTCAAATCAAATCGTTTTGCGGCTTGAAGGTGTGGATCCAATTCACGCTTTGATAGAGCAGGTTGAACACGATAACGACTGGAGAATCTTAGATTTAGATTCCGAAAGTGGTGTCAAGCTCAACGGCACTCGTATCGATGTCGAAGCACCTTTGCATGTAGGCGATGTGGTTGAAATTGCTTCTGCCCGCTGCGAAGTTGCTGAGGCGACAATTCCCGAAGAAGAGCTCGTAGTAGAAGAACAATCAGATGCAACCAAAGAGCCTTCTGGTATATCTACTAGGAGAGCTCCGCCGCCTGCGGTTCTGCCGACAGTTACAACGGCGCAGGTCTCTGCTAGTTCACTAGATGATGAGCCAGCCAAAAGCTTGATGGGACAACCGTTAAGTAATCACGCTGCTGATTTTAATATCGATCAAAAGCAGGCCGATGAAGAAGCAACTTTGGCTGAAGAGCTTTCCAAAGAACCTAGTATCCCAGTAGAGCAAACGCCGGCTCCAGAAAAACCATCTGAGCGAGCATCAACGGTAACTAGTGGCGAGCGTAGAAAGAGTCGATTGTTTTCGCCGAGAACAGCTAGGCCTTCTGGAAATGTTTTAGAGGTAGTTGCTTATTGGGGTGATACGGTTCTAGAAGTCGACCATTTCCATCAAAAACTCAAAGGGTTTGAGCGCGCATTGATCGGTAGTTCGAATAAAGCGCACTTTATATCTGCTGGACCCAAAGATTATAAAGAGTACCCTTTGGCTGAAGCCAGAGACGGAAAATTTAAGCTCAACTTGTCTAGCGGTATGGAAGCTAGGATCAGGCGCTCTGGAAAAGTTGAGAAGGTAAAAGGCAAAAAGGGTGTATCCCTTGGCAAAAGAGATTTAGCACATGTTAAATACGGGCCAGTTAATTATTTTTTGATGAACATCCGGCCGCCAAGATTGGTTTTGCCTAAGACAGGGATTTCAGATCCATTTCTTATGATGCTCTCTGTCGCCTCTATGGCTGTCTTTTTGGGCTTGATTGTCATTATTCTAGCTATCGACCCGCATGCAGAAGATAAGCGCAATAGTGACTTAATCGCATTTGTGAATCTACCAGACGAGCTAAAAGACAAGCTCTTAAAGCAGCGTCCAAAGCTTCCTAAGATTAAAAAAATCATTCCTAAAATCAGGGTTACTCCACCAAAGCCGCCGAAGCCAAAAAAGGCGGAGGACTTTAAGCCGACTAAGACCAACGCGCCGAAAAAGCCGCCTAAGGTCAGCAAGAAAAAAGTAGAGCAGCGACCTACTGTTTCTGTAGATCCTACAAAAGGGCGTCAATCCAAGGCTCCTACGGGTGCAAAAAAACCGAAAAAGAATCAGGGAATGCCAAGTACTGGCGCGAAAAAACCAGATTTTAAATTGGCCGGTGCTAAAGATAAGAGTAAAAAGCTTGGTGCAGCAGGTGGTGTCAAAGGTTCCGGTAATGGCGCTAGAGGTGGGAAGCGTAAAGGGAATACCAACGCCGATTACAAAGGCGTGGAAGGCGTAAAAAATAAAAAAGCCTCTGGAGTAAACCTGTCGCAACTAGGTTTGGGTGCCGGTAAGGTTTTGAACAAATCAGGACCAGGCGCAATCCGTGTCCCTTTTAAAGACACAGCTGGTGGCGCTGGTGGTGGTGCAGGGTCTGCAAAGAAAAACTACGGTCTAGGTGGCTCTGGCGAATCTAGCACCGTTGGTGTCGCAGGTTCTGGGACGGGTATCAATAACTTTGGTAGTGGTTCAGGTGGTTTTAATAGCGGTCAAGGCGGCACAGGTGGTCTGGGCGGAGCTGGGACAGGTAGGGGAACCGGTAGAGGTAGAGCGAAGGTTAATGTTGCTGCTGGCGTGCCAGGGGTACAAGGTGGTTTGACCTCTGAGGAAATTAGGGGTGTGATCGTAGCTAACTTAAACCAGATCCGTGCTTGCTATGAAACACATTTGCAGTCTAACCCCGGTGCTTCGGGAAGTGTGAAGGTTAAATTTAAGATCAGCTTAAACGGCCGGGTTTCAGGCTCTAGCATCACAAGTTCAAATATCCCTGCAATCAACGGGTGTATCCGAGGCAAGATCCGGCGATGGGACTTTCCGAAGCCAAGAGGCGGAGAGCCGGTTAACGTAACGTATCCATTCAACTTTTCTCCAGCCTAGCGGCCATTAGGGGAGTCTAAAAGCCTATTACAAGGGGTTTCATCTGCTTAAAAAACTTGCAGTTGACGCCCTTTTTGTGTTAACAATAACCCCGACCCTTATTAGATGCTTAAAACCTCGGCCTAGCGGCTTTAAAGGATCATTTTCCTTTGCTAGAAGAGTGACTTGGGGAAGATCAGTCTTGAGCATTTAAAAAAGATTAAGCAGGTGTTGCCCCTGTCTAAATAAAATGTATTAGGAAATCGGTATTTTGGAAAAACCTCTAATTTTAATCACTAACGACGATGGCGTAGATGCCCCAGGTATTTTGGCGTTAGCTGATGCGTTTCGTGAGGTTGCCAATGTTTGGGTAGTTGCCCCTACCGTAGAGCGTAGCGGTTGCGGGATGAGTTTAACTCTTAGAGACCCCATTAGGTCTATGAAGAGGTCTGAGCAGGTTTATGCAGTAGCTGGAACGCCAGGGGATTGCGTGCATGTTTCAAACGGTGCAGGTTTTCTGCCAAGAAAGCCTGACTACATTGTTTCTGGGATCAATAGAGGTGGAAACCTCGGTCAAGATACGATGTATTCTGGAACCGTGAGTGCCTGCATGCAGGGTGCTCTCGACGGTATACCTGGGATGGCGATTTCTGTAGAGCCGCTGGGGATGGATAACCCCTGGAACCACAAACATACTTTGAATTACAAGCTAGCAGCAGATGTCGCTGTTGGAATCTTTGAGCGTAGAGACCAGTGGTTTGTAAAACCAGGGCAAGTTCTTAATTTGAATGTCCCAAGTGTGGATCGAGCAGAGTTAAAAGGCGTAAAAAAATGCACGCTCGGACGACGAATTTTTCCTGATGATGTTGATACAAGAAAAGATCCACAAGGTGGTAGCTATCACTGGATCGGTGGGGGCGAGGTTTCTGCGAAAGATTTACCTGGTTCGGACCTAGACCTTATCCGACAGTCGTTTGCAACGATCACAGTATTAGAGCCAAACTTGGCGAATTACGAAAGTACAGATAAAATTAAAGAAGAAGTTTTTGAAGATATATTAGGTGTGAAATGAATTTAAATAAAGCGTTTATCCTTTTGAAAAAAACAGCTTTCCGAGTTGTTCCTATTGTGATCCTATCTGGTTGCTCCTTTCATATGTACGGTGACAAAATCGAGGGACCTAACTCCAAAAGTATTACGGTTACTCGTTCTGATGGCAGTGTTGTCAGCGAGGAAACCAGATCGTCTCATGCAAATGCAACAGCTATTGTTTGGCCGGCAAAAGGTTGGCTTTCTTCTAAGTATGGTATGCGCAAGCTTAGTGGCCGCAAGCGCAAGTTTCATCACGGCATTGATATCGCAGCAGCGACCGGCAAACCGATTCTAGCAGCTGCGGATGGCACGGTTAAATTCGTGGGTTGGAAAACAGGCTACGGTCGGACAGTGATCATCAGCCACAGTGGCTTTAGGACACTGTATGCACATTCCTCTAAGATTCATGTTCGTAAAGGCCAAAAGGTGAGTGTAGGTCAGAAGATTGCTGACATTGGCCGGAGCGGAAACGCACGAGGACCTCACCTTCACTTTGAATTTCGTAAAGAAGGCAATCGCAGTGTTGATCCGCTGGCGATGCTTCCGCGGTCTCGACAACTAGTTTCTATGCGTTAGTTTTAACTAGGGTCTCGTTTTTTAAAACAGTTGTGCTTCCATAGCGTTTTTCTTTTTCTTTGGAATTTTTTACCGCCTGGCGGTTGTGTTTTTTCTTCCATGTATATTAGCTTGAATTCGATTAGCTTTTTAAACGGATCGACCCTTGCTCTGTTGTTTTCTCTACACAGGTACTGACCAAAGTGCAGCCTAAACGTTTTGAATTTATGCAGCTGCAGGTTCATAAAATACTTTCGCCAGCGTTGGTTTGGGTAGAGGTTACTTACAAGAGCGGGTTTGGAAAAGTTTTTTTGTATTTCGACCTTTCTGAAAGGGTCCACCTCTTTGCCGTCTTGAGTCTTCCCCTGCAGGATGAACCAGCCACTATGTTTCATGGGGTTCGGTGAAAACATAGCCCAATGCTGATTTAGGTGGAGCCAGTCGCCTACTTGTCTTGCAAAGACAGGCATTTCAAATTTTTTATTGTGTTTTTCGACGTTAGATAAAAGTGCGATTGCCAGGCAGCTTGCAATAAAAATTTTAATTGCAGTGTTTGGCGCATGAGTAGTTCTTTGTTTTGCCAGAAATCCCTTGTTGGTAGGTAACAGGTTTTCAACCGATTCTAACGTGCAGGCTATAGAACTGCTGAGCTTAAAACTGTAATCCTTAAATTTTTTGGAGAATTTATCCCAAAACAGGCTTGGTATAAACGGAATAAGTGCAACCAGGTCTATGTATGGAAATAGTCCTAGTCGCATGGATAAAATAAACCCTATGTGCAAACTGGCAAAGACGGTTATCCCAAGCATTCTAAACCCCGGGTTTAAGAAAGGGGTTATAAACAAAAAAGGTGCGAAAACTTCAATTTTTACGGTGGCAAAAGTTAAAAACCGCAAAAACCCGTCAAAATTTCTAAGCCAAATACCAAACGGTGTTGTAAAGTGATCGATATGAAGCGCGTAGTAAATAGCGTCCCCGGTAGTCTGCCAGTCTCCCCCAGATTTTAGAAGGCCTGCAAAGGTGTAGAGCATTATGACCTGAGCTAGCAAAGCAATGGATGCTATGCCGTGGATGGTTTTTGTTTTTTGGGCGTTTAATTTAGAGAGTGAGTCTATGCTGTAGGCTTGCCCAAGAGGTAGAAAAACACTCCAAAAAAGTAAAAGTTTTAGAAGATCGTCTCCCCCTTGTAAGATTAAGGGGTTTCTTAGCTGCAAGCTAACCACTAGAAACCATGCGAGTATGGTCATAAGTTTTGTGCGAAACCCTACCATAAGCAGACACGCAACGGCAGCTGTAATAGCTAAAAGAATATATGCAAAAAACTCCGACCCATTGATAAAGTAGAGACTGAAAATTTGGCTTTCACGCCAGCTTTGTAAAACATCTGCCCTACTGAGGGTGCCTATATCAGACAGGAATGCCCTTGCATGTGGCAGCCGGTTTAATGCGTCACAAAGGATTAAAGCCCCGAGACCGAGGCGAAAAAGAGCTAGGCTGCGAATATCTATAGACAAGCAAGTTTGCCAGTAGGCTTGTGATGCTTGTTTAATTTTGTATAGAATTCTTCGCATAGTATATCAATCAGATGTTATGCAGAATTTTATCATCACTGGGTTGTTGGTTTTTTGGTGTTTTTGGTAATAAACTCAATAAACCTTATAAAATTAGTGTTTAGATTTCGTTGATACCACCTGGAACAAGGCTATCAAGCGCATCAGAGATATCTGGCAGACCTCGCGAGTACTGCCCAAATTTTAAAATAAACTCAAGGTGATAATCAGCATTTTTCTCTTCGCGATCAAATGGTTTTGTGCGTATAGCCCGCAGACCCCAGCAATTGCTTGGGGGGAAATAGGCAGCGCTGTATTGTGCCTCATAGGCCTCGTCTAGGTTAGGTTGGGAAAGTCCAGAGGTTGTAGCTTTTTGGTCGACGAACCTTTTGGAGTATTGAGCAGATAGTTGGAAACGCTCGATTATATCGGTTTTTAACTTTAGAGACCAAAGCTGGATATCACTAGGAATACTACTTTGCCTGTTCAGCGCGATGGATCGATTTCGGTAGAACTGATAGGAGCCCACAATGCTTGTAGCTTTTGGTAGGTAAAACCCAATACTGTGCCGGTGCTGCCTGACCCTGTCTGCAAAAAAATCATACTTCAAACTGGATTTCGCATGGAGAATGCCGGCATCTAGCTTAAACCTAACCTCCAAATCTTTCCACGGAGATTGCACGGGGGTTTCGAGCCAAAGGTTTTCACCTTGGCTTCTTTGCTTGCTTTCATAGAAGTCAAACTCAGTTCCAATGTCTAGCTCTATAAAGCTTCTTTCATCTGTAGTTACAGCTTCAAACTCACCGGCTGGGGTTCGGATCGTTTGTAGGTTGGTTACCTTTTTGAGTAGGTTGTCGTTGACGTTGTATAGGTCGGCTAAGGCTTGCTGGCGAATGTTTTGGGGGGCAACGGCAACGTTGCTCGCTGCTCTGGCTTTTTGGCCCAAGCTCCCTGAAGCTACACTTGGTTTTGGCTCGTACCTGTACTTTTTTATTTTCAAGATTTGGCCTAGTCCGAAGTAAAGTCGAGACTGTCTTCTGAGTATGTCGAAGTCTTGTATTGGATCATCAGCTTGCTCCCTAATAACCCCTCTGTCTGCAAGCGAGTAGCTTAGTCCGCTACCATCTTCCGCCAAAAAGTCTTTTGACATGACATAAGGGCCTTCTCTCCAGAGTCGCGGTCTACTGCGAAAACCAACTTTAAGGTTTAGGAAGTGCAGCATTTGAAAAGGGGTTAACCCAGACGAGTCGCTAGAAGAAATGTTTTTTACCAATGGAACTTCTAGATTGATTCCATAAAACGGTGAAAAAATATGGCTATCTTTGTCCCCAGAGCTTTGTTCTCGAAGGTTTTCGTGCCGGATATAGCGCAGGTCTGCTCCAAAGCGAAGGTCCATATTAAGGCCCCACCTATTTTTTAACGGGATTCTATTTTTCAGCGCTACGCTAGAGGCCCAGTTTGACTTGTGGCGATCCAAGACATCAGTTTGATCAAAGGTTGCTAGGTCTAATCCTTTGAGTAGCTGAGTTTTTGAACTTAAATTGGTTCTAAAACTCCAATTTTTTGTGGAGATTAGTTCTGTCCAGCCACTATCAAGCAGAATTTCAACAGGGATCTGAAACCCAGAATTTTGCTTTGTTGTATTTACGTAGTCGCCAATATTGCTGGAAAATTGGCCGTAAAAATTCTCCTTACTCAAACTAAAACTGTTTTGAATGTCTTGGTATGTTCTGGTTGTCGCTCGCTCGACCAGGCTAGCAGCATAGTTTCGGTTGGAGTAAGTGTCTTCGTCAAGCCTTCTGTCAGATCGCCAGACTCCTTTTGTTTTGAACAGAACCCCGTTCTTAAAGAAGTGGTTCCCCTTCCAATCGACAGATGTCCTCCACACGCTTGGGTTATCACTTAAACGAAACTCAAGCTCCTTGATGCAGTTGTCTTTTTCCTTGTCTGAGCCAGAAACACACTCTGAGCGACCGATGTTGCTCCAATAGCCAGGTGCCGCCACGGCCGCGGCATTTTTGGCTATGCTCGATGTCCCACCGTCGCCGCTAGAGCTACCGTTACTGGGGTCCATTCTTGCAGCTTTCAAACCGTCCATAAACAGGTCCTTAGCTAGGTTTCGATCCCTGATTTCTTGGCTCCAGGTTTTGTCTTTTAAAAAACCAACATTCAATTCCCAACCTGTTCTTTTAGAAGTGGCATAGCGCAGGTCGGTGTTCATTTGGATTCCGCGGTTTTCAAAATATTTAGGTGTCAAAGTTACGTCGAACTGCTTACTTGGCGCCAAATACAACGGCAGGTCTACAATTGTCCCAGTGCTTCGGCTCCAGTTGAAGGATGGAAAAAGGAACCCACTTTGCCTCTCAGACTTTATAGGGAACTTGAAAAACGGCAAGTAAAGTACCGGGATCCCTTTGACTTTGAAAAACACATTCTGCAACGAAATGTAGCCTTCTTTTTTAGCTTTGATTTTCGATGCGCTAAGTGCCCACGGCGGAGTTTTTTCATTGTCACAGTTGCACGGTGTGAACTCACCATTTTCAATGGTGTAATTGTCTGAGTTGACCGAAGTGATTTTATCGCCGCGTAGTTTGAAATAGCTTAGGTTTGTGAGGTTCGAGGGTTTTTGTTCCCAGCCTGCTTTCTCCGTGATTATAGATCTTTTTCGCAGCGATTTTCTCTTTTTTGCACCGAGTCTTTGTGCAAAAGGGTTTTTGTAGGCATGGATCAAATCTTCTTTTTCTAGGAGTCTTTGGTATTTCCATACGACCTCTTTAGGGAAGGCGCTAGTTCTTGCGTAGTGCCTGCTTTTTTCTAGCTGGATTTTAAGCTTTTCAAGCTGGATCCTGCGTAGAGACGCAGCCTTTTTTTGCTTAAACTCTAACTCTTCCCAACGAAAACCCATGATTTTTTCTGCGATTTTTTTCTTTCTATCACCTACATTGAACTCCACACTTGCGTTAGATGTGGTGATTATTTTAGAGCGGTTATCAAACTCAATCCAGTCGGCCGTCAAAAACTGGTCTTTGGCAAACAAGGCGGCTTGTCCTGTTGCTTTGATGCTCTCGGTTTTGAAATCCATCACGATAGATTCGGCTTTAAGTATGCTTTCTTGTCCAATGATCACAACGCCGTTGCTGAATTTTTGTAACTGTTTTTTTGGGTGTATCTCCAGGTTACCAACATCGATGGTCATTTGCTTTTGAGTATTTAGCTGGTTCCACAGCTGCTCCATGGACTGAGCCTTTATGCCGTATGGCTTAGCAAACAAAGCAAAGGCGAGTAAGAGCGCAGCTGTAGAAAAGGGCTTCAAGCTTTAGCTCCTTTTGATTTTTCTTCTCTTTCGTCATTTGCGTGTGCTAACCCTAACTCGAGAAACTCTTGGATTCCAAAAAAACTTCCCCAAACAAGTAGCTTTTTGGGTTCGTCTTTTGTTTGGTTCTTAAACCATTCCGATTCAAATACATCATGGATCTGAGGGTAATAAAGGGTTTTGGTTGAGCAAGAGTTTACTCTTCTTTCTTTGGGTCCAGAGCCAAAAAATGCGTTTGGAGTCTTTGTCTCAGATAGCATCTTTTCTATGCCCATAGACCACTTGTCTTTCAAGCAAGAGTACAACAAGACACAGCTGTTTTGTTTGAGTGAGTGCAGTGCGGCTGCCAGCGAGTCTAGGTTGTGGCAGACATCAATTTGAACTTTCGTTATGTTTTTCAAAATGGGTTTGGCTTTTTCTGTAGGCCAAAGCTCCATTCCTCTGCCATAAAGCTGAAACGACAAATGAGGCTGCAGGGCTTCGGACGGGTCTTTTTGGAGCATTTGTTTGATGCTGCTGTTAGCTGAAAAACTATCAGCGACAGCCTCTGACAGAGCCTGCGCTAGAGCTTGGTTTCTTGCAAGAGCTTCGCTTCTTGCAAGAGGAACCTGGTCTTCGCTTGGGGCTGCTATCTGAAACAGCTCAAAGCCAACCTCAGGCTGCCTGCTGCGTACCCAAGAAGTTAGCTCGGTATTTTTTTGAGGGTCGGAGTGCAAACGGGTAGGGATAAAAACTCGTTGCCCCGTTTTGGCAGCAGCCAGCTTCTCGCTGCAAATAGAGGTTAGATCATCGCCTAAAACATGCTGGTGGTCTAGCCCTACACCGGTAAGCGCTAAGGTGTCGTGAGTAAAAGCAGTTGTAGCATCGAGCCTGCCGCCCAAGCCTGCCTCCCAAACTTCTACGTCTACATTTATTTTGCGAAATATGGACTTTGCAATAAGCGCTGCCCATTCAAAAAAGCTTAGATCCACACTGATCTTTTTTTTGAGGTCGTTGTAGTGCTGTTCTAGTTCTGGAAAGTCTGGCCACCGAACACTCGTTTGGATTCTTTCGCGAAAACTTAAGAGGTGAGGTGAGGTAAATAGCCCAACAGTTAAACCCTTTTCCGCAAGTAGGTTAGCTATATGGGTTGCTGTCGAACCTTTTCCGTTGGTGCCAACTATCTGGATGGATGAAGCTGGTGACGTCTCAAAGTTAGCTTCTGCAGTGGCTGTTTGCATTGCGTCAAGGTTAAGTTTAAATCCCTTTTGCCTTTGCAGGTATAGCTGCTGCAAAAAGGCAGGTACGCTTCGGTTGGCAGGGTCCAAGAAAGTGTTAAATAACTTGTAACCCGACTTTTCCCTGCGCACGTTATTTAAAAGGGGCGATATCATGAATGTCTTGGCTGCCATGTTGTTTTGTTAGTATGGCGAGCAAGTGGTGGACGCGGTCTCTTATGTCCTTTCGGTCCACAATCTGGTCGACCATTCCATGCTCGAGCAAAAACTCGCTACGCTGGAAGCCTTCTGGTAGCTCCTGGCGGATGGTTTGCGAGATAACACGCGGCCCGGCAAAACCAATAAGTGCATGTGGTTCTGCAATATTTACATCACCCAACATAGAAAAGCTGGCAGCCACTCCGCCCGTCGTAGGGTGGGTGAGTACGCTTATGTAGGGAATGCCCGCTTTCTTCATTTTTTCTAGCCAGCTGCAGGTTTTGGCCATTTGCATAAGGCTCAAAATACCTTCTTGCATGCGAGCACCGCCTGAGGCACTGAATAAAACAGCAGGCTGCAGGTTTTCGAGGCTACGTTCAAACATTTTAGAAATTTTTTCACCAACCACACTGCCCATGCTTCCGCCCATAAAACCAAAGTCAAAGGAACCAGCTTGGATCGGCATTCCCTTAAGTAAACCAGTTCCCGTTCGGATGGCGTCTAGGTTTTGTGCTTTGGTTGCCGCAGTACTTAGCTTTTCGGTATAGTCTTTTCCCCATTTAAAATTCAGGGGGTCTGTGCTTACAAACTTTGTGTCTAGCTCTTCGAAACTGTCTTTGTCTAGGAAGCTTTCTAGCCGTTCTTTGGCAGGCATCGTGTAGGCATAGTTACATTCAGGGCATACGTAAAGATTTGCCCGCAGGTCTTCTTGGATAAGTGGTTTTTGACAGGATTTACACTTAGTCCACAAACCATCAGGAACGTCACGTTTTGTGTTTTTCTTTACTCGCGGTTTTTTTCGGAATAGCCAGCCCACAATTGATCCCTTAAAAAAGTTTTCACCCCGGAGCTTACACCGCTAGCCGGTTGATGGCCTTTCCTTTGAGCTCGAAGTGATTAGATTTAGCACAGATGTTTACAAATATCTCTGCTCTGCTTAGAATCATTTCAATCTTATCTCACGGAGTCTATTGATTTTTTTCGGCGAAAGCACAAATTGTGCTTGCCCGTTGTGTAGGCGTTAAAGAGATAAAAAGCTGCTGCGGCAAGAAGCTGCGAGCAGTGTGAGGCGTCTCATGGGGGGGCACCACACGCAAATTCGGGTAGGAGTTTTCCTACCAGGGCAATTCCACGGATGGAGGTCCCAAGTTATGAGTTGTAAAACATGTCCACATCATGTCAAGCACGGCAAGCCAACCAAGGATGGAAAGTCGATTGTGTTCACAGATCGCTGCGGTCTGGAAAGAGAAAAGAAAACTCTTTGTAAACACTTTCCCTTTAGCAAATCCTTCTTGTATCGAGCCTGTGAAGTGTACTTAAAACGCTTTGGTGGTGGAGCTGACCGAAACGACGTCAACCCGACCAGAGACGTGCAGTATGCACCGCAGTTTGTGGCTAAAGGAAATTTAGCTGAGATGGATTACCTATAAAAAAACGCCTCGAAAGAGGCGCTTTTTTGCATTCTCTGTTTTTTATTCTTACTGACCTAAGTTGCTTTGGCCGTTTAGGTAGTTTGCATAAGCGTTTAGCTGAGCTTGTTGGTACTGCAAAGAATTGTTTCTTGAATCGTTTAAGATGTCGATAAACTGTTTTTGGTTTTGGTAGTTTCCGATTGCAGTTCCGATGCTTGCGCCCGCTGATGGGTTACCCAAGATGCTTCCAACTAGAGAGCCCCAAAGAGGTGCCGCGCTTGGCTGAATGTATTGTGGAACCGTAGACCCACCTAGTCCAAGTACTGAATTGTAGTTTACGCCACCAAGGCCGTTTTGGTATTGTGTTGGTAAACCTGCAATGCCACCAGTTCCAAGAGAGCCTAAAGTGTTAAGCCCAGTTGTTCCGTACGGGTTAAGTCCAGTTGTTCCATA
>JALZUO010000025.1 GCA_023301565.1 Oligoflexales bacterium | reverse complement strand
TATCTAGGCGTCAAATTGGAGTCTTTATGAAAAACAAGTTTACTATTTTACTCACACTCTGCCTTACTATTTCTAGTCCAGGCCTTTTAGCTCAACGTGGATTCTCACAAGAGACGTTAGACTTATTTGATAGTCTAAGAGATCACGCAGAGTATTTTCAAGAGCATGAGTTTTTGAAAAGTGCCTCAATAAAAAAGGCGCATTCTAATAAGGTCAGGTTAGACCTCAATGTAGGAAATGCAAAGTGGCTACTCGCTACTTCAACCCTAGTTCATGCCCTTAGGTATCGTTTAGATGGCAAAGGTGTACTACTCAGCCGTGATGATGCTCGGGTAGCTTTTCTAAAATCACTCTACGCCCGCCGTGCAGGGTCTGACGTACAGCTAACAGCTCCTGTTGAAATCAACAAAGATAATATGGATGAAAAACTTGCTAGATTTGTTGTTTTAGTAAGTAAAATGGAAGGTGATCGCGTTTTTAAGTCAAAAATTCAAGAACGTCTCAATAAAGATAGAGAAGCATTCTGGTTAAAGGTTGAAAAGGGACATTTAGATCTTAGGCTTCAATATTTTGGTAATCAAGTTCTAGAATACATGACAATGAAGATCCTGGATGATGGGGGGCGATTAAAAGTCGGCGCCGAGTATGAAAAAGATAGGTATGTAACGCAGAGACAACTAGATAGATATTCTATTCTTTCTCAGAGAATACTCGAAGGGTTGGAACAGTACCCTTTGCTGCTTATAAGCACTCAACAGAGGGCGTTCGAACTCCTATTACTGCATGATATAGCTACTGGCATGGCTGATTTAGTAGACAAGAAGGGGCTTCAGTTCGAGAATTACCCGAAAGCTATAAATCCTAAATTTGGAGTTCCAATAGAAACTTTAAAATCTCCGTATGAAGCTAGGGCACACGTGTCTTTTATGGATTTAGAAAATGCCAAATTATTAGAGTCTGCTTTGTGCGATTTGCTAGAAGTATACAATATTGAAATGATCAGGGACAAGAAGTAAAGATTTGAAGTGTCTATACTTAATTCTAATTTTTCTTGTCGCTTTTCCAAATGTCCTGCGTGCGGGTTGGATTTGTGACCTTCTGAATCGTAATGCGACTCACCCAATTGAGTATATCTCTGTTGCGGGGATTGATCACAAGACACCCGTTCCATAGGGGATTAATGCTGAGATTTTTCGTAAATATGTTGAGGATATGATGAACAATAAGACTGTAGGTGGTGTGTTGCTATTCGGTAGTAGAACACACTATAGTTACGGTTATCAGCCAAAGAAAAATAGCGATCTAGATGTGTTTGTTTTTAAAAAAAGCTGTTTTTATTTGCGTACGGGCCAGTTTGAAGAAACTCTGCATTATATGCAAACGAGCTTTAGATACCCTGAATCCAAAGAGAAAGAACGAACGATTTTTGATCTATCTGAGTCTAGTACAAGCTAGTTTTTAAAACGGAGAAAAGAGAAGGAAAAAGTAAGGGACGCTCATACTCATTTTCCAGGGGACGACTTTTACTTCAATAAAGAAGCTATCTTTCTTTTGAAGAGGGCTGAGGTTTCTGAAGACAGCCTTGAAAAACTTAGACTTTTTGAATTTGAAAATATTTTTATATATGAAAGATCAGAACTTTAATCTCATCATTTTTTAGTGATTTCCGGGCGTGTGCAGCTTTTAGAGCGCACGAGTGACAAGTTGCTCTGGATTAAATGGCGGAGAGAGAGGGATTCGAACCCTCGAACAGGTTGCCCCGTTACACGCTTTCCAAGCGTGCTCCTTCGGCCACTCGGACACCTCTCCGTAAAACGCTCATTCTACTGAGACTGGGGTGTGCTGGCAATGAAAAGATGTGTAAAATTAGTTATATGTTCGCGTTCGATGCAGTGTTTGCTGCAGAATTACTCATGTTTGGACAAGTAGCAGCTCTATAAACTGTTTTGCCCTCGGTGGTAGGTTTTGGTTGGAGTGTTTTTTAGCTATTTTGATGCTTTCTAAAAACTCTACCTCCATTTCGGATCTCTCCTTATGGCTAAAGTGAAAGGCATCGAGGCTTGGTTCAAACTCTAGGCCCAATGCCTCGTGAAAAAGGGCTTCTATGGTTTGTGGGAGGACCTCCGCTTGAAGAAACCTTTTCTGCGATTCGAGGGTCCTCATGCCGGGGTCGTAAAAGTAGCCATAGTCTTTTATCAGGCGTCTCTTGCTGCCTGCAATGCACCAATGAGCGGTCTCATGGAGGGCAGAGGCGGTGTAGTCGCTGCGGTAGTGGATTCTGTGAGGGTGCAGCTCGCTTGGGTTTTGGGAGGGGATGTACTCGGGTTCAGTAAAGCCACCGCACAAAACTGTTTGGTGGCTTTTAAAAAAAACGTCTTTAAACAAAGCTTCAATTTTAGACGAGGCAACCTTCATGGCTGCAATATACTAAAATTCGAGGTTCACTGTAATAGGGCAGTGATCAGATATTGTCGATAAGTATTGTTGAACGAGCCCAGCACTTTGGTCGTTAGGCTCAAGGTTGCAGGCGCCATCTACGCGAGGCCTATCTGTAAGTGTAATATCGTTCGATATATAAACCTGGTCGAGCTGTGATCTTTTTGACCTGCTGACCCATGTGTTTTGCTCTTCTAGGTCTACAAGCTCCATGCCAACCTCGCCGAGTATGTCGAGCATAAGGTATTTATCGTCCCGGCTTTTTTGGGTCTTTGTTTTTATGTGGCTGTTGAAGTCTCCCAAAAGAACCACAGGCAGCTGATCTGGGTAGGTCTCAATACGTTCTGCTAGAGATTTTGTCTGAGAAAGTCGGACGTTTGTTTTCTTTGGGAATGCCTTTAGATGGACTCCAAGCATATGGAAAAGTTTTGTTCCTTTCGAATCTTTAACAACGCCAGACAAAGCAGGCCTTGCACCGTTGCTACCATAGGAGACATCGTCAACCTTCCAATTGTCGTCGTCTGCTTCGATAGATAGCGTGAACTCTTTTTTAAGGCAAAGCACGACCGACTGGTGGCCTCTGTTGTTGTGGGCGTAGTTGTAGCAGTTGTATTCGTTTTCACCCATAACTCTTTCAAAAAGCCTTTGTACGTCAACGATTTCTTGGAATAAAATGCCGTCACTATCTGCTAGGTTTTTTTGGATAAAACTCTTTAGAGAACTATCTCGACGCTCACCAGCATTGTTGCCATACCATTTTATATTGAGGGTTGTGATGGTGAATTCATTTTTGCTTTGCGGAGCGGGCTTCGCTATCAAAGCCCCAGAAAAAAGCCCATAAACACCGAGCCAAAAAATTAGACCTTTACGCATGCGTTTAACCCTCCTTGGTTAGCAGTAGTTTAGAAAATACCTAGATACATTGCCCGAAGTATTCGAATTGAAAAACAAAAAACAGCTCTATTTAGATTTCTTAATAAACAGGTGGCTTAGCAGTTATTCTTTTAACCCTAACGCTGCCAGTCTTTTGCTGGTCAATGGCTGCAGGGGGGCGGGGCGTTTCTGTGCACTAAGAATAGTCAAGAAATTTTGGCAAAGAATTTGGGTACAGATCTAATATTATTATTTTAAAACCTTTGGCCCTTTAGGGTCTGTAAAATCGCAATCCTTTCAACGACTTTCTTGACAAAACCCTTGAAAAATAGCGTGTCCGGCTGTAAAAGACAGTGGCTAACAGTGTTTCCTTGGAGGGGTCATGTACAGATCAAACTCGTTTATATCCTTATTTTCTAGATCTATGGTCTTGATGTGTTGTGTCCTATGTTTGTTGCTTTTAGGGAGCTTTAACCTTGCTGCCGCTCAGAGCCTGCAAGAAAACAGCAGTATTCAGGTATACGACCCTAGGCCCATTTGGACAGATTATATTAAAACTCAAATACCAGAAGGCACCATTATCCGCCAAAAAGTCTATTCGCGTGGAAACGATGAAGGCGGAAAAAAAGAAGGCAGTTATGAGACAGCACGTATGTATGTGCAGCTCGTGGCCATACCTGAAAATGTCGAACTAAGATCGTACAAATTGCGCTTAGAAGTTTGGGCAACGATTTCTACTCCCGAAGCGAAACATGCGAGAGATGTCTTTCCGTTTTGGTTGCGTATTGGTGGTTATACCAAAGACAAGCAAAATGGAGCTGAATATTTAAGACCAATTCCGGGTAATCTAGCAAATTTCTTTTACCCTGACCGGGAGTTTTCTTCTGCCATTCAAGGCGGGAAAGAATTAGATTCGCGTGGCAGGTGGATTGTAGCCAGAGTTGATTTGGGTAATTATACCGTTGGAGGGCCCGATGGAAGCCGGCTGGGGTTTATTCAAAGTGTAGACAGAGCTTCTAATAAATTTTCATCAAACTACGAATACGACAAATCTGTAAAACATAAAGTAAAAGCGGTTTACGGAACTGTGCGAAACAAACTTGCCTTATATATTGCTTTAGAGCAGCCTCGAACATTGCACTCGGAGAGACTTTTAACAGATCTAGATCAGTTTTTACGCGATCTAGGTACCTTTGAGTATCGCGACGGTAAGTGGTCTCAGCGTGCAGGTGCTGTAGCACCTCCTTTTGACCTAAGATAAATACCGTCGTTGGGACTTCTTAACTGGGTTTAAGGCTAGGACTTAAACCCCAGGTTCGTCATTTTAATATAAGACTCTTTGAAGTCTCGGAAAAAAAGTTCTTCATCTGCTGCATACTGGTCTACATACTTTTGCAAGCTGCTGTCTTCGGTGAGTGCTTCGTCACTTTTAAAGCGGCCGAGGTGTGCAGGTAAATCTTTTTTAGCCAGGTTTTTGAAGTAGCTGTTGCTAAATGTGAGCCTGTCATCTGTAAAGGCTTTGTCTCTTGCGTCACCCAAAGTATGCGCTCCGCTTAGAACCACTAAATCTTTGGCAGAAAAACCCATTCTCGCAAATTTATGTTGGAGCTCTTTAGGCCCATCGTTTTCATCGGGTAGTCTGGATTCCGGAGCATCTTTGAAACACTCTTTCCTACCTAATTGAACCTCAATTGCTGGCCCACCACAGATCTCTACAGCCACAGCGCCGGCTACTGCAATCAGGTCTGGAACCGATACGTCTGGAAGTTTCTCTTTTAGCTTCATCACTAACTCAGCTGAGTTTTTCAGGCCATCATTTTCATCCCTTGCAAGCTCGCTTAGATTGGTGATCGATCCGCTAACTCCACCGTTGTTCTCTTTTTTACAGAACGTGCCTGAATCATGAAATGCCAGCCTTAGTAGGCCAGGTGCGTTTTTCTTTTCTATACAGCTCTTGATTACATCTTTTAGTTTTTTATTGTCCAATTTGCGCCTCTTAAATTCCTTCTGAGACCCATCTTTAGCACAAAAAATGTTAGCGGGCCTATGGTTTAAGTTTAGCCGAGTGTTTGGCTAACACCTCTGTTTTTTATAGAAAATGAAATGAGTTTCAAAAACATTAAAAAATGCGCCGTATTCATTGCAATTGGCGCTATATGAATACCCAGTGGCCTAGCCCAAGCTAGTGTCGATAGGGTCAAGATCAAAAGAACAATGGGATTAAATATAGCAGCCCAATTCGGTACGGTTTTACTGTTTAAAATACACAGAACATAAAAAGTAGATAAGAGTAGGACGAGGACCCGTAGGGCCCAAACCAAAACCTGGTAGTTATGATCGTACTGAGCTAGAAAGTATTCATAGAGTTCTGTACCTTGGGTTTTTTGCAATACAACGGCTGCATAGTACCTTGAGGTAATCCAGAACCCACCAACAGTAAAAGAAGCGATTCCCAATAAAAATAGAACTTTCGCATATAGTTGGCTAGATTTTTCAAAAACCTTCAAAATTCCATAATACCCTAAAAAGTAGAGTGGGACCCCGCAGATAGCTAGGAAATGGCCCGCTCTGGCCCGTTCCAGCGGTACGTTTAGAAGCATTGTGATCTCGCCTTCAGGGCCCGCAGGAGAGAAGTGGAGCAGGTACTCACCTGCACCCACGACCACGGTACCCAACAAGCCAAAGAGCAAAAATACATTTTTAGAAAAATTTAGTTCTGACAGAGAATTCTTCACTAAAATACTACAGTGCTGTTTTGGGTTTGAATATTTTTTGTAAGGGTCTTTCCGCTTGGAGTTACGACGCTAATTTTTTTAGGTTTGCCTTCTTTGCCCAAGCCAAAGGTTAGTACATGCTCTTGATCGGAGCAAAGGCCCTCTCCAGAAATGTGCCAATCATATAAAACGGAGCCATCTTCAAGCTCTAGGGCTACCTTGCTACCGAGCATAGCAGCGTTAGAAGGAATTTTTACTCTTAAGTATTTGTTGTCGCCCCCATTGGAGATAAAAGCTCGAGAAGTTCCCGCTAGGTTTGCCCGAATCTGATCCAAGTAACCATCACCGTTGAAGTCTGCCAACACGGAAGAGATTTCATACTTTCTGTTTTCTACGCCCGCTTTTTTCTCGACAGAAGCATAAGTTTTATCTGCTTTCTGCAGTAGCATTCGGCCTGGAAGTCTAAAGATCTTTTGGAATGGCAGGTCTACATAGTTTTGCGAAATAATAATGTCTTGCCTACCGTCAAGGTTTAGGTCGGCCATGGTAATGCCCCAGGAGAACTCATAGTCCTTTAGCAATGTTTTTTTAGATGCATCAACAAAGTTCATACCGCCGTTGTTTTCCATAAGCATAAGGTCTGTATGAAAGGTTTGCTCAGCTGTTATATCACCTTTTGCAAGAAACTTAGGAGCTGTAGGTCCTACATTAGAAAAGTAAAAGTCAATCAAGCCATCGTTATTATAGTCGCCAGCC
>JALZUO010000024.1 GCA_023301565.1 Oligoflexales bacterium | reverse complement strand
TATTGTTGCTTGGGTTTGTTTCGTTGCGCTGGCGTTTGGGGCGAAAAAGGAGATTATTAAGGATGTGTTCATCGCTGATGCTAATGATGGCTGGGATGGGTTATTAGAGCTAGATACTAGCAATTTAGTAGTGGGTGTGTCGGCCCGTACAAGGGGGGATACTACGCCGCTAGATGATGGTGGAGCGGAGTATGTCTGGAATGGCAACGACTGGCAACTGGTGAACGTGGTGAATGGTGAGGTGTATGATGACTCGGCGGTTATTGGGAGGCTGGATGTGATCGAGGCTACTCCTGATAATGATACTGTTTATGATGACTCTGCTGTTATCGGGCGGTTGGATGTAATCGAGGCTACTCCTGATAACGATACTGTTTATGATGATACGGCGATTACTGGTCGCGTTGAGACGTTGGAGAATGCGCCTGCGGTGGAGGTGTATGATGATTCTGCGGTTATTGGGAGGCTGGATGTGATCGAGGCGACTCCAGATAACGATACGATTTACGATGACACGGCGCTGAGTGGACGTGTTGAGACGTTGGAGAACACGCTAGATAACGATACGATTTACGATGACACGGCGCTGAGTGGACGTGTTGAGACGTTGGAGAATGCGCCTGATAATGATACTATTTATGATGACTCTGCGCTGACTGGACGTGTTGAGACGTTGGAGAATGCGCCAGCGGTGGCAGTGTATGATGATTCTGCTGTATTAGGGCGGTTAGATGTAATCGAGGCTACTCCTGATAATGATACTATTTATGATGACTCGGCGATAGTCGGCAGGGTGGAGACGTTGGAGAATGCGCCTGATAACGACACTATTTATGATGACTCTGCTGTGATTGGGAGGTTAGATGTGATCGAAGCTACTCCTGATAATGATACTGTTTACGATGATACGGCTGTTATCGGGCGGCTGGATGCGGTTGAGGCTGAGTCTGATGGGTTTTTGATTATTAATGATCCTAATATTAACCAGACTATAAATGGTTCAAGGTTGACTATTTCCCCGCGAGCTGAGTTTGTGGAGAATGTTACTTTTACTGATGTGGAGATTACTGGTGTAGGTTCTAAAGTTAGCAGGACTCAAGAGGTGATCAATATTGAGCTTAATTCTATTCTTAATGCTGAGGAGGGTGATGCGCGGTATGTGCGGATTGGGGATGCGGTGACTAGCGAGGCTGTTATTAGTGACACGGGGACGCTGTACGTCCTAGCGATTGGTCAGTCTAATATGGCGCGGGGTACTAGTGAGTTCGGGCAGGCTAGTTTTGACACGGAGGTTGATCCACTGGTGGAGGTATTTAATACGACTAGTAATAGGTTTGAGGTGTGGGATCTGAGCTTACCTAGTCAGAATGAGTATATTTCTAGTTCTGCGTCTGTGGGGTTTCAGTCGTCTACTATTCCGTTTCACTTTGCAAAGGAGTTGGCGCGGAAGACGGGGAGAAATGTTCGGGTGATTGCGTCCGCGCAAGGGGCTCAAGGGCCTGAGTATTGGGGGGCTAGTTTTGATGGGGCGCCGCATGATCCTACTGCGGAGGGGTGGCAACGGATATTAGCGCAGATTACGGAGGTACCGAGGATAGATGTGATCCTGCATAACCAGACGGAGAATAATGCGGCTGAAAGCGTGGAGGATAATATCACGGCATATACGCAACTACATACGGCTCTAGGCACTCTCCCACAGATAGGGAGTGAGGTAGTGTTCATTGCGGGAGAGGGTACGTCGGAGACGTTCTCTGGCACGTCTAATGATGCGCTATTAGCGATGGAGGAGGATCCTAGTTTGCCGTTCTTCTACTTTGTGCCTCGTCCAGAAACGTCAGAGGTTAGGGTGGGTGATACAATCCACTTTGATGCGGATTCTATCGCGATCTATGGGGCGAAGTATACCCATGAGTATCTGTTTAATACAAGAACGGGGGGCGCTACTATTTACGAGAATGATCGGGTGGCTGTTACTACGGGGCAGAAGGGGAATTTCGTCCACGCGGGGGCGTTTTCTGATCCGGATAAGCAATTGCGGTTCTCTGTGTCTGGGTTAGGGTCTGGGCAGAGATTTAATAGGGACTTTGTGTTTGAGCTGTATTCGGAGACGACTTCTATCACGTCAGGGACGAATGCTAAGGGGGAGTTCTCGCTAAGTAAGGCGGGGGCTAATTGGTCGCTGTCACAGTCTGGTCACGGGTCTAAGGGGCAAGGGGCGCATATCACGCTGGAGAATGAGACGAGTACGTCCTGTGATGTGGTGGTGCGGTTCAGTGATTACGGAACCCAGTCGGGGCAGTCGTTCTATGTGAGCGAGGTGAAGGATAAGCCGTTTTTTGATGAGTTAAATAGACGGATTGACTATGAGCAGGCGCATGTGGTTGAGGATTATGATGGGACGGCGGTGTATAATACGTTAGTGGAGGAGCCTGTGATCTTTATCGGGGCGCAGTCTGATGGGTTCACTACGAATGCGTTCAGGTACTTTATCGATATTAGTCTGCCTAGTAATCTGCGGACGAGCTTTGAGATACTAGGGAATATCGGTGGGTTTGGTACGGGGAATGAGATTTTTAAATCTACTAGGGCGCGGATTCTGGTTAATAAGTCCAGCGATGACTGGAGCGCGACTGCGGTGGGCATTAACGCAGGGTATGGGGTGAAGGTGTCTATCGAGAATGGGACGAATACGACGGCGCGCCTGGTGGTGCAGTTCGTGAAAGATACAGCGAGCGCGATTAATGATGAGGCGTTGTTTTTCTTTGACTCTGGGCAGTCTGAGAGTCCTTTTGCGGATATTAGGCAGAGGGTTTTAGATGGTGAGGCGGGGTTCGGGTTTTCGTTTGAGGCGGAAAGTGATCCGTTGTTTGAGTTCGGTGGGGCTGGGGATGTAAATTTCTAAGAGGACTCCCCGTCTGATTAATGGTTGAAGATTTCTCTAATCTTATATGATTAAGAGACTATTGACGATTTGGAAGGGGAAGTTATCTGTTGCTGGGATTATCACTTATCTACTGTCTGATGCGGTGAGTGAGCT
>JALZUO010000023.1 GCA_023301565.1 Oligoflexales bacterium | reverse complement strand
TTCCATCTCGCCATAGATAATGAACACAGTGAACTCTTTCCATGGCTTTGTTTCTTGAGACCATAGTTGATTAGCCGTCTTGATCATACGCTCTTTCGTGGGCTTATCATCTGTGTCTAATCTGATTCTTACTACTAAACGAGGAGTTGATTTATAAGAAATATCCTCTCTTGCTAGCTCTGTGAATTTGTATGCCATAACCTTAGCTTTCACCGCCTTTTTTTCCTCTTCAATACTCTCAGAGACTTCATTGGCTAATTCGCCTGCGACGGCAGAGCTTCCGCCTATTCCGAATAGAGTGATAGCTCTTAATATGAGGGCAACTGTCAGACAGCCCTTTTTCTTTCCTTTCAACATAATTATTTAAAGGTTTGTTGTTACTTAGCTGCTTCTATCTGCGCTAGGAACTTACGCATGTGTGCCTTCGCCATAGACACGCCCATGTTCTTCTCCTTTGCAAAGTTTTGCTCATGTACTCCAGTCGAAGTATGCACCTGAAGCATGCATCTATTCGCTGATACCATTCTCCTGAGCACGTTAAGCGGCACGGCTGCTACATTGCGGCTATTTGTGTAAGTTGTCTTCGTCACCGAGTTATAGCTTCCGCTACTATGATTCGTTGCTGTTGAGCATTTGTATCGATAGATTTTGCCATCCACATTGATACCCAAGCTACGAATATTAGAATAGCTACTTCCACTAAAAGCATCCGACTGATGTTCGAGAATCAAGTAGGCAGTATTAGGCGTGGTATTCGACCACCTAGCTCCGAGTAACGTTCCCATTTGTGTTGTTGTAGATGTTCCCATAACAACAGCAGGGGACATGGTAATGGATTTAGCTCCATCAAACTCGGAGATCTTTTCTCTGACGACTCCCTGCCCTGCCAGATTGGCGCAGCTAGGAAATACTGTGGAAACTAGGAGAGCTGCAATCACAGCGCGGCACGACTTCTTGATAATGGTTTTGTTCATATGGACTTTCTTATAGATGTTCAAAAACCACCTCATTTCTGAGGTGGCCAGATGAACGTTAGAAAGTCATACTGTGATGACCGCCAAAGCCTTTATGCCGAAGCACGCTATAGCAATAGCCGCCCTCTGACCATTTTAGTCAGAAGGCAACGTTAAATTAACGACTACGTTACGAGCCGCACAGTTCGGAATTTCTAAGTTCCACACTCAGCTTTCGCTAAATGCATCTGAAACTTGACACAGAATAGACCTGTGAGCCAACGCGTAAGGACTAGCGTAAAGGCACTTTCCCGAGCGCTATGTTATATTGCCATATTCTGGAGATACCTACAGAGGTCGATTCATTATAACTCTCACAGAAAGGGAAAATCGCGCTGACAGGCTTATCGATACATTCAATAATATAATATAAAGCAAATCCAAGGGTTTGAGGCTTCGACGATAGAGGGCTCAAATATAAGTTTGAAAGCTTATCGTGTTTACGCTCTGATTTAACCAACTTGCTAATTTCTAAAGCTGTCTGAAATGGATCATATGCAGGAGCATATATTGTATTAAGATTGCCTTGAGAGATACTACCCAAGTATTCTTCAGATTTAGCAATCTTCAGTAAGTTTTCTTGAAACATATCAGCCCTTAATGATGGAAGCCCTAGAAGTTGAATTTTTTTAGCATGGTTGCGATTTTCCGCTACACTACTGATTAAATGATGATCATAACCTGCTCCTACAATTAATATGTCTTTTGAGGTGTCACCTATATGCG
This sequence comes from Oligoflexales bacterium, assembly GCA_023301565.1. Taxonomy (GTDB): domain Bacteria; phylum Bdellovibrionota_B; class Oligoflexia; order Oligoflexales; family JALZUQ01; genus JALZUO01. The sequence goes on along the minus strand of JALZUO010000023.1, from coordinate 3,851 downwards.
ACCCTCCGTAGCCTTCGATGGTTCTAACTCCTGTAATCGATTTTGAGGCGAAATTCGTATTCTCTCCCTCGATATATGCGTCAGGCTCAGAATAAATCATATCATAATTTGATACGCCTTTTTGATGTAGAAATCTGACAAGACACATTAAGTTAGGTCTTATAAAGCCAGTAATATCGATGCAAACTCTTTTGTTTTGAAGATGCCCTCCAAACTGCTTCCAGAACCCAGTTACGAATGATGCTTCATTACATGCCTCTTCACCTTCAAAGATATTATAGGTGTCCTTGCTTTTAAGAGATAGTCCATATTCTGGCTGAAGAAGCCAAATTTTCTCGAGAGCTGATATTGCTTTAAAAACATGATTCACCCTATCTGATGCGTTATAAGCAGAAACGAACACATCATAATTAACTGTATCTAGTTGATTTGATTTTATCTCTTTTCTTCCAAAAAGGTCATATGTAGTCAGCTTACTCATTATAGATTGTCAAAAGAACGTTGTTCAAATTGAGTCTTGGTAATGCCAAAATTAGGAGCCATCATTTTATTTTTTCTAATTTTAAGTATTTCATCAAAAAGTGATGCGTCATCCGCTATGAAAATTGCATTAACTTCTTTTGTGCTTAGTTCTAATACCCCCCTTCGCGCGATAGGTAAATCCCACTTAGGCGCAAGCATTCTATTAATCTGAAACAGGTCTAACATTTTAGCGGAGTTTTTAGCTTTTCTTTTATCAACAGAAACCAGTAATGACCACTTCTCTGCTTCTCTAATGAGTTCTATAGACTCTTTAGGTAAGGAAGAGAAGTCACATGCAAATGAAGAAGGTGAACACTCGGATGGTTTATCAGAGAACCGAATAGTGCGTAACAAAGTCGCTAACCTATTGAGACCAACTTGGATTCTATGTCCCTTATTTCCAAATGAGCGAGCATCTTCGAAAAACCAATCAGCAGAGTCAGAGACACCCAATGTCTGAGCTTCCTGAGAAATCGCTCCTGCATTGAATGGTTTCTCACTCTTATAATCCGACCACGAGTAGATATTCTTTAGTATAATAAAAAGATTTCTAGGAACACCCCAAGACAACTTTACAAAAAAATCATATCCCGTATGTCGTTGTGGCAATCCAGAAGATTTCAATACCTGAGCTAACATGTCAGACTTGTAATGATTATAGTTTGTCGAATAACTAGACTTTTTGAAGCCAGCCAAATAGGATTGACATTCTTTTTTGATGATTGCGGAACTATCTATTAGACTAGATGGCTTGGCCCAGCTTTTGTATAGTTGAAATGTATTAAATTTCTCAAGTAACGGATCATCTACACACGCTAAGTTACTTGAAATTAGTTTTACATCATCTTTTGTATAGCTTCTTTTAAAGAAACCACGCTTTATTGCACTGTGTAAATGTTCTTCAAGTGATTTTAACCAAGGTGTTTTTTGGGAGCTGAATTTATCTGATACTTGTTTTAATAATGATGCCAAATCAAAGTCTTGAAAAAATCCGCTTAGCTCTTTTTTTCCATGATCTGGGTTATCTAGATTTATGAAGTCGACTGTTTGAGTTTGCATCAATCTAGATGCAATAAGCTTAAAGGCGAAATTACTATATATTTCTTCATCTTTTCTAAGTTGGGCGTCTACCGCTAGTTTTTCATATTCTGATCCCTCTTTAATTTCTTCTTCATCGCTGTATGTTTTATACGTTTTAACCCCGTAAAGCTTCGCGCCAACCTTGAACGTGCTACCTTCCTGTCGTTCCCTAACAAGAGTGTTTATATATTTCTGTTGGTTTTCAGAAAGGTTTTCAAATTCATCAATAAGGTATACCACTATGAAATCATTCAAGCTTGCAACGTGCTGCCTAATTATTTGAGGTATTCCGTACACTAATGTGCCTCTTGAAAGAATAATCGAAGCGTCAAATTTTTCCGTAAAGAGTATATTGTTTACAGCTCTATCGAGTTTGTGTTGTAGAGAGATAATGTGTTCAGAAACCTCTTTTAAAGAGGATGAATATGTTTCGTCATCAAATAATTTACATATTTCTTGTGTGATAATGTGATCAAGTTTGTCCTCGATTAAGTCACTTCGAATTATGTTATCTAAAAGAATTTGTGCTAGCCATAAATCAAAGCTGTATGCGAAGACATCATTCCAAAACTCTTCAGATTTATCTTTTCCTTTGTATCTAGAGGCATTTAGTCCACTACAACGTAGATAGACGCCTAAATAACCCTCTTCAGTTATTCCTTTTTTTGGGTTATCTGGGTTTCGTAAAGTTTGACATGCAAATGAAAAGTATCTCATTAAATGGGTTTTGCCACTTCCTTTACTTCCAAGCACAAACATAGGCATCGGTGAATTTGGTTTCATCAGTGAATGAAAGCCCGAATCTGAAGATTCATCAGAAATATCGACCCAGTAATCAATTATCTCTGCGTCTGAAAAGTCGACAGCCTTCGTAACATTAAATGGATTTTTAACTTCTGTGATCATAATTAAAATTTTGCATATCTATTGAAAATAGGGTGCCATTCTTTCTTCTTATTTCCGCCAGACCAAATGATTGGCAGGCTATTGTTTGGTGTATTATGGTGAAAACCCAGTAATAGCTGCGAGTCGTCGTAACCAAGTGGGTTATTTTTAAATAATATTGCCCCATATTTCTCAGATACAGATCTAGCCATATCTAATGTTATATTGTTTGGTGCTTTTCTGAAATGTCTTGAATCCTCTGCAAAACATTTGAATGAAGAATCTAATTCATAAATCGCCTCAACTCTTGAAAATCTAGCTTCTTTTCTAATCCTTTCTAACCCGTGATCATGGCCTAATAAAACAAAATAATGAACTTCAGCTTCTTTATCCAGCTCTTTAATGTCATTTACTAAACTCTGTGTTGAATCTAGTGCCTGCTCTCCAGAGCCGCAAAAATCATCAATGAAAATATATCTTCTAATGGCCTTGTTATTGATTATTTGTTTTCCAGTTTTCTCATCTCTAGCAAATATTTCATGGGTATTAGAAAATTGATCTTTCTTGAGATGGTTTTCTTGTCTGAAAAGATACAATAGATGGCAACCACTTTCAGATGGGTTGCCAACTCCAAAAAATTTAGTATTGTCTAGACACTTATTATATTCTGTCTGTACTTCTGATAAGCTAGATTCAGAATTTAGTTTGTTTTTTATTTCAGCAACTAAGGGCAATTTAAATTTATCGACATACAATGCTTTTAATAAAAGCCTTACCTGTTTACTTCCAAAATATACAAATCTTGAAAGTAAGTATAGAGCTTGTTCTTGTTCCTCTATGGTTTCAAAATTACTTAACCATTCTTCAACAGATTTTTCATCGGCGCGAGCTTCCCACGCAACTTGCCTAAGCGTTTTTATTTTACTGAGAAGCAAGCTGTCGCGTTTCATTTTTCGCAAAGTAGAACGTATTCTCGGGTTATGACACCTGCTGTTTTATTTCTTTTAGTCATTAGTCCTCTAGATGAGATTTGATCGACTAAAACAAACTTTGTTTTAAAGCCTATGTGCTCACAAATTAGTCGGAGGTATTTAGCGGTAGGAAAGTTGTGACCAGCCACCTGATTATTGGAGGCGATCAACGCTAGATGTCCACCGCATTTAAGAGAGTTTTTCATTTCATTAAGAGCTTGAAGCATTTCGTATAAATAAAAACCAACTACAGCAGCTCTTGTCTTGTTTCTTGCAGCAACTCTTAAAATGGCGCGGTCTACAATATCAATTCCAATCGTGGGAATGGACTGGCAATCTATAGATTTGTATTCCTCTCGCCCAATTGTATTTTGTTTTAGAGTCTTCATATTT
>JALZUO010000022.1 GCA_023301565.1 Oligoflexales bacterium | reverse complement strand
TAGTAAGGTTGCTTCGGAAATTTTAAATAATTAAACAGTATTTTACTCAATTAAAATTTGAGTAACTAATTGAAAAGGGAAGTCTTGAAAATGGTTGAGGAAAAATTTACATTTATTGATTTGTTTGCGGGAATAGGTGGCTTTCATATTGCAATGCATGAAAGTGGTGGAAAATGTGTCTTTGCTTCGGAAATAGACAAATTTGCAAGAATAACCTACGAAGAAAATTTTAAGAAAATATCCCCAGAAATTTTCACGAACGGAAATTTCAATAAAGATATCACAGACCCAGAATTGAATTATAATTCTATTCCACAATTTGATGTGCTTTGCGGGGGGTTTCCCTGCCAACCATTTTCTCAAGCTGGATTAAAAAAAGGGTTTAATGATACAAGAGGCACTTTGTTTTTTAATATCCAAGAAATAATAAGAGCAAAAGTAAAAGCCAACAAAAAGAATAATACAGTTAAAGTTCCGAAAATAATTCTACTAGAAAATGTAAAAGGCTTTAAAAATCACGATAAAGGAAATACTTTTAAAACAATTCAAAAAATCCTTAACGACCTTGGTTATGAAGTTCAAACTGCCGTATTGAATAGTAAGCATTTTGGAGTACCGCAAAACAGAGAAAGAATCTTTATTGTAGCGTGGCATAAAAAACAAATAAAAGTTGAATCCTTTCATTTCCCCTTCGGTATAGATGAGAAGGACAATGTAATTTTTAAAAGAGAAGATCGAGATAAAAAGGCCAAGGAGACTAAACTAGGCAGTATTCTCCTAAAAAACTCTCAGTTAAAAAAACTAGAGTTAAAAGCCGAAAAATCTTATACCATTTCTGAAAAACTATGGGCTGGACATCAAAGAAGGAAATTAGAACACGCAAGAAAAGGTAATGGTTTTGGATACTCTTCTTTTAATTCAAAATCAAAATATACAAGCACTATTTCAGCAAGATATTATAAAGACGGAAGCGAAATACTAATTGAACAAAAAGGTATTAAAGACAGAGCTGACAGACCTCGTAAATTACACCCAATTGAAGCAGCTAGACTTCAAGGATACCCTATTGATGATTGGTATAAAATACCGGTTTCAGACAATCAAGCTTATAAACAATTTGGAAATAGTGTATCTGTGCCAGTGGTAGTTACTCTTGCAAAAGAAATTCAAAAACAACTCTTATGATTTTACAAGATTTAAATAATATTGCCGAAAAAGCAAAATTAAATTATGCTAATTACAATCAAGAGGAGATTGAATTGTCTGAAGAATTCAAGAGATACTTTACAGAAGTAATTGAAAAGAGCAATAAAGAGAAAGTAAGTTTTTCAAAATATACGACTATAGTGCATTCTTCTAAAGGTTTAACAATTACTTTTCCAAATCAATGGTTCTATATTGCGTCATACTTTGTTGATTTTTTATCAGCACTATTTGAATATAGAAAAAATTTCAATGAAATTTTTGACACCATTAAAAATACTAAAGCATTAGTAACGCAAATTAAAAACACCAATGAAGTTCCTGATAACATAAAAGCGAAGATTTCAAATCATTTTATTCTTGAAAATGACGCAATAAATTTTGAGAAATTCATTTCAGATTATGATTGGTGGTTTGGAAGTAAAACTATAGATAGGGGAGATTACTTTGTTTCTCCTATTTTAAGCCTATCACAAGTAATTCATGCAAGCCAGTCTTATATTGCCCATTTGACTTATATATTTACTGTGAATCCTAACCTTGTGGACCTTTTAAATGACAGTACGGTAAGTCCACAAAAACCAAAACAATACAGCCAAAACGAAAGCGTATTAAATAATATAAAAGTTGACTTTGCAGATTGGTTGTTTGATAAAGCAAAATATTATAGAGTATACAATGGGGATAAGGATACTTTAATTGAAAAACTGACTGAATACGAAATTGCATATAATAACGATTTCGGTATTCTAATTTTTGATTATCCTAACCTTTCAAAGGGAGCTATAATAAGTCAACTTGAATTAAACAATTTTGATTCGTCAATTGAAATTGGGGATATCGACAAAAGAACCGTTGGCAATGGTTCTGTAAAAGCTATTCTAGGATCAAAAAATTACATAAAGTTTTTAAAAGAATACAATGAAGTTCAAAACTCAATACAACAAGGACCATTTGAAATAAACAAATTTAAAGAAGATTGCGAAGAATCAGGCCTAAAATACTCCACCCAATTAATCACAAGGTATGTTGCCTCATTAGCAACAAAACCTTTTGTTTTACTAAGCGGATTATCAGGTTCTGGTAAGACGAAATTAGCGCAAAGTTTTGCGCAATGGATAAGTGAGAGTAAAGATCAGTATTGCATTGTGCCTGTGGGAGCAGACTGGACAAACAGAGAACCATTATTGGGCTATGTAAACGCACTTGACCCAAGACAATACATCTTGCCTGAAAATGGGGCTTTAGCATTAATAATTGAAGCTAATAAAGAAGAAAACAAGAATAGACCTTATTTTCTTATTCTAGATGAGATGAACTTAAGCCACGTAGAGCGCTACTTTGCAGACTTTTTAAGTGTAATGGAGTCTAATGAGACTTTTAGCTTACACAGCGGTAAAACCAATTTAAATATTACAATCGAGGAAGATGGTGTAACTAAATATGCTGATACAATAGAAGTCCCTAATAAAATAGGCTGGCCAAAAAACTTGTTTGTTGTGGGTACGGTAAATATTGATGAGACAACGTATATGTTTAGTCCTAAGGTATTGGATAGAGCAAATGTGATTGAGTTTAGAGTAGATAAAGAGGATATGATAAAATATCTAGACAAACCTAAAAAACTTACTGAGCTCAATGGTGAAGGAAAAACTATGGGTGAAGATTTTGTTATTAAAGCTAAAAATAAATCTAAAACAGAAAGTAAAAATCTAAATGACGCTTTAGAAAACTTTTTTGAAAGTTTACAAAAAGTGGGGGCTGAGTTTGGGTATAGAACTGCCTCAGAGATACAAACATTATTTGGTCAACTTGGAGAATTCAACCCAGCATACAAAGAGGGCTCTAAAGAACTTGAAAAAATAGATATTGCTATTATGCAAAAATTACTTCCTAAGCTTCACGGTTCTAGAAGAAAATTAGCACCTGTTATAGAAACACTAGGTAATCTTTGTATTGTGGAGAATAATGTGAAACAGGTGTTTTTTGAAAGTAAAGAATCTATTATCTATAAGGGAAATGTGGCGATCAAGTTTCCGCTGTCTCTTGAAAAAATTGTAAGAATGTATAAAAGCTTGCTAGATAATGGTTTTGCTAGTTATGCAGAAGCATAATGCAAAAAGAAAGTTCCATATCGCTTGATTTAACTGAGACACAACTTGGGCTCACACTTTTTATCGATGCAGATAAAGAGCACACGCTTTTTGTTAATGATGATATAGGAAACCACGAGGCAAAATTTCAACTTAGAGAGGGGCACTATTATGATTACACGTTTTCTGACCCCAATTTTCGTTTAGCGTGCAGCAATCAAAACAATATAATTTCTACCCGTAAAAGAGATAAACATTGCGGACGCATTGCACCAAACATTTTTGTAGGCACCCTCTCTTTAGAATTTTATCACATCAATGACAGCGATAAAAAAGGAACTATAGAACTTGAAGTTCAATCCATTAAAACTACTTACAGAAAAGATTATCAGTTTATGCTAAATGAAATAGCTGATAAATGTACAGACTTAATCTTACAAGCAAATTCTCCCGTAAGTCACACTTTTGAAACAGATCCAGAATGCGATAATGAGACACTCTACCAGCGATTTGCATTTATCAAAGCGATGATAGAGTCAGAAGATTTTGATAATGCAGTACAACGCATTATTATTTCGCCCACTACAAAATGGAAGAGTGAAGAGGAATTAACAGATGTAAGAAGTATAAAAAGGTATAACCCGAGTAACATTAGACAATTGCTAAATGGTTCTAATAAAATGCATCTCAATAGCTCAAGCCATCTTAGAAATTATGGAGTTGATTCTATTGCAACTAAAATCGAGGCGAAGAATAAACGAGAGAGTGTAGATACTGCAGAAAACAGATTTATTAAACACGCATTAACTACTTTTCTTCATTTTTGTGAAGATTTAGAGCTTCATAAAAATGCGGGTAAAAGATTAAAAAGCGAAGCTCGTGAGACGGCAGAAATTTTAGACTCTTATTTACAACAAAATCTTTTTAAAGATATTTCTAAACCCACCACGCTTAAACTAAATAGTCCTGTTTTACAAAAGAAAGCTGGCTATCGTGAAATCTTAAAAACGTGGCTCAAATATGATTTGGCTGCCAAGTTAATATGGAATGGTGGTGAAGAAGTCTATTCTGCAGGAAAAAAAGACATTGCAACCCTTTATGAATATTGGTTGTTTTTTAAACTCTTAGAATTGCTTGAGAAGATGTTTGTCATTTCTTCAAAAGATTTAGAAGACTTAATTGAACCCTCTAAAGACGGTTTAAGTTTGCAATTAAAACAAGGTGCTTTTACTGCCTTAAGAGGAGTTTACTATTCTAAGAATCGTGACTTAAAAATTCGATTTAATTATAATCGTAGTTTTAGGGGTAATAGTAATATTCAAAGCCCAGGAAGTTGGACTACGACATTAAGACCTGATTACACGCTTTCTATTTGGCCTTCTAGTCTAAAAGAAAACGATGCGGAAAAAGAAGAACAAATAGTGCACATCCATTTTGATGCTAAATATAAAATAGCAAACATTCATCAAATTTTAGATAATAAAGAAGATGACGCACTTAATACGGAGAAAAAAGAAAATCTAGAGGGAATTTATAAAAATGCAGATTTATTAAAAATGCACGCTTATAAAGACGCAATTAGACGCACCGCTGGGGCCTACATTTTATATCCTGGAGGTATCGAGAAAAATCTTAAAGGTTTTCACGAAGTACTCCCAGGTTTAGGAGCATTTCCTATTTCTCCTTCTCAAGGAGAGGACACAACAAGAAGTTTAGAGTCTTTCTTAAATGATTTATTGGAACACTTTCTCAACAGGGCAACTCAACGAGAGAATATCGCTACTAAAACTTATGAAATCACTAAAGACGGAAAAGGAAATCCTTTAAATGAGTCTATCCCTGAGTACATAGATGGAAGGAAATTAATACCTGATGAGACTTTTGTTTTGGTGGGTTACGCACGAAACCCTAAAAGAAACCAAAGAATGGCGTGGTTTAAAAAACATAAAAGATATAATTTTAGAATGGGTGATAAAAAAGGCGCACTTAAATTTACTGAAAACGAAGCAAAAGCCAAATTTTTATTAATACGAGATTCAACAAATGGGACTGCGACTAATCTTTATAAATTAAAAGAAGGCATACAAGTATTTACTGGGAAGGAACTAGAGAAAAAAGGACACCCAAGTGCAAGTGAGGATGCATATTTGATTGTTGATTTTGAGTTAGATGTTATTCCAGAATTCGAGAATGTCGTTTTTAATTACTTCAACACGGTTGAATATCAACAAATAATTGCAAAATACGGGAATACTATTTCTGCTAAAGGAAGACCTTTTGCAACTACTTTGAGTCAATTAATGAACAGAGAAAATTAAATCAACGAATGCAGATAATTAGCAGTATCGGTCAAACCATTATTCCTAAAATTATCCAGCACTTCATATTCATCCAAATCTGGATTTGTTCTATTTAAAACTAATTTTCTAAAAGCCTCCACAGCCTTATCGTGATTTAAATCAATTATGTCTGCTAAAAAATCATCTGGAGATTTTGCAACTAAGCCAAATTTAGCTAGATATTCTTTGGGGAAATCCTTCAGGTTATTTGTTACAATAACATTTGCATTCACTTTTATTGCTGCTGCCAAAACGTGACGGTCTTTCATATCTTTCAATTCCAACCCATCAATAAGTGATTCATAATTAGCAACCAAAGCATCTGGGAAAGCTGAGCTTACTGCAGCCGTCCTTTTATTCATAACGCCTTCTGGCACTCCTTTACGAGTCATTACATCTTCCCATTCATAAAAAATATGAGTGCTCCACTTTGGCGTGAATAATTCATAGTGAGCAAACCAAAATAATAAATCCCTTATCTCAATAGGATATATTACATTGGTGTCAAGCACGCAAGTAAAACGAACACTATGAATCATACAGTCCTAA
>JALZUO010000021.1 GCA_023301565.1 Oligoflexales bacterium | reverse complement strand
CCTGCTATTCCGAATAGTTTGTTTGAATCATCTTAGCAATCCAATGGATCGTCGAGGGGTTCTTTTGCCCCCAGGCAACCACAATATCTGCCGACCATTTGGTCGGCGCTACATAAGCCTCGTGCATATGGCGAACAGTTCCAAGATATTGCTGAACAACACCTTCGACCGTCCTTCCTCGCTTGGCAATGTCTCTGGTCATACGCCGTAAAATCCTGACGTCATCTGGAACATCAACATAGAGTTTTAGGTCTAAAAGCGGCAATACTTCTTGGTAATAAAGAGAAAAGATTCCGTCGAGCAAAACCACCGGCTTTGGTTCTACCGTTGTAGTTTCGCCCGTAAGACAGTGCGTCTTAAAATCATAGCTTGGACATTCCATAGACTTGCCTTGCGACAAAAGGTCTAGGTGTTTGTGCAACAGCTCATGGTCGAGAGCGTCTGGGTTATCAAAGTTTTGCTCTTTTCTTTCTTCCAAGCTGAGATGACTTAAATCACGGTAGTAGTTGTCTTGGCTGATCACAACTACATCACCCGCTCCGAGCTCTTCGATCAAAAGGCCAGCAACCGTGCTTTTCCCTGAGCCAGACCCTCCACCAACACCAACAATAAATGGCTTCATAGTTCCCTCTTATAGTAGTTGCTGCCCAGGTTGCCTTGTGAGCCCATGGTCAGAGTATACCCGACAGCGCCGCTATGATAAAATTGCATTTCCAGGCTTCAGCAGCGTGGGTTTGGTCAAACAGGTGTTCAAGGAGTTTGCATGCAGTACCCAATAGGCCGTCAGATCATCCGTGGGTTACTCATGGTTTTGATTTTTTGCCAAACATCTCATGCCACAGCAAAAATTAAATTCTTAAACTCAGAGTACGACTTTGGCACCATCAGCCAAGGAAAAGTTGTAGAAACAAAGTTTAATTTTGTAAACCAAGGTAGCAGTGATCTTTTGATCCTCGGGACCCATGCAAGTTGCGGGTGTACATCTGTGCTAGAGAGTCCAGAAAAAACTTATAAAAAGGGCCAACGTGGAACACTGCGGGTGCAGTTTGACAGCAAGGGTTTTCACGGGCAGATAACCAAGACCATCACCCTTATGACCAACGAAAAGATTAAACCGATGCGGCTGCTTACAATCCATGGAAAGGTAAAAAGAGGCATCACCACCACACCTGAGGTTTTGGACTTTGCTAAAGTGTATACGAGCAAACCGAAAACTCTGTCTCTTGATGTCAAAAGCCAGCAAGGTGGCCTCAATGACCTTAACCTGGTTTTTGACCAAGAAATCATTGAAGTAAAAAAACAAGTTTTTTCAGAAAAACACTGGAAGCTTCTTGTAACGCCTTCTACCAAGCTTACCCCTGGACTACACAAGACTAGGCTTCAGCTTTCAGACCCACTTAAAGAAGGAACCACCGAAGTCCCAGTGTTCGTAGACCTCAAGTCTAGCTTCCACGCAACACAAGACCAGCTTGCCTTTGGCAAGATAAAGCCGGGTGCTTCTAAATCTGTAAGCCTACGACTTAAGGGTGTAAAAGATAGCGACCTCCGTACACCTTCTATTAAACTATATTTGAACGGAAACGAAATTAACCAAAATAGCTCTATGGTTAAAATTGTAAAAAAATCTGTGGGCAGTGACGTAGAATACAAATTCTCCATAAAGAACACAAACCACAAACGGGGTGCACTTCACGGAGAAGTTGAATTTAAAAACAAACAAGAAAACGGGCGGCTATTGCTTCCGGTTCAAGGCTATTTATTTTAGAGGTTTGAAAATGTCTTATTTTTTTTGGTACTGGATACTTACACCAATTTTTTGTGGCGCCGTAGCGTGGCACTATATTGCCTCTATGCCTTTTAAGCATGAAATAAAGCTTCAGTCAGAAGAGCCAAAAAAGTAGCCCACTACTTGCATTGTCACACAGTGCAGGTCGTCGCCCTGAAGAATGAAATCTTCGGCACCAACGAAGCGCAAAAGAATGCTGAACGCCTGTACACGCAAAACAGAAGTGTGGTGATATTCTTATTGCTTTCACACCAAAAGCCTACTAGTTTTCACGGGTGGTCGAGCTATTTAAAGAAGCGTTAAATGAAGTGTGGGTTTTTTCTCTAAAGCAAGCTTATGCTTGCATCTTTGGCGGTTTTCTATTGGGCCTTATGGTCTTGACCCACTTTTATTACCCCCTGGAATCCCTACACCGTTATGACTTTCTTTTTTTAGCAGCTGTTTCTTTTCAGGTTTTCCTTCTTGCCTTTCGGTTTGAAAGCTTTAGAGAAGGAGCGGCCATTCTTATTTTTCATATAGTAGCTACTGTGATGGAGTTGTTTAAAACAAATCCTTCCGTGGGATCCTGGCAATACCCAGAAAGCTACTACTTTGGCATTGCGACAGTGCCGCTTTTTTCTGGTTTTATGTACAGCGCCGTAGGAAGCTACATCGCCAGGGTTTGGCGTATATTTGAGTTTAGTTTCAACCGGTATCCAAACAAAATACTGACAGCTTTACTTGTCTCACTTATTTACCTTAATTTTTTCACTCATCATTTTACTTTGGATTTTCGCTGGTTTTTATTAGCATGGGCCTTTTATTTATTTTGGGGCGTACAAGTTCATTTTAAGGTCTTAGATAAGGGTCGAAAAACGCCACTCTTGCTAGCCTGGCTGTTTGTTGCCTTCCTTCTTTGGGTCGCGGAAAACATAGGGACCTTAACCAATACGTGGATCTACCCAAACCAGCTCGGAGGTTGGAAACTGGTGTCTTGGAACAAGCTTATCTCCTGGTATCTACTGATGCTTCTTAGCTTTGCACTTATCTCGTTTACGAAAAAAATCCAAATAAACAGATAGTTAAAGTCCATGATTTGGTTATGGCAAAAAATTTAAAACAGGTTCACAATTGAGTTCTGCGGGCACCCAAAACATAAACTGGACGCAGCTTAAACACACACCCAAAGTGAACAAGAGGTTTTGAAGTGGGAAAAAATTTGAATAAAAAAAAGATCGGCCTATCCCAATCGGTTCTTAAGTTTATCGAGAGGTTAGGAAACGTACTTCCGCACCCTGTGATTCTATTTATGCTTTTTTGTGGTTTGATTGCTGTTATTAGCTGGCTCCTTAACCAAATGGGGGTCAGCGTCGTAGATCCTCGCCCGGAAGGCGTCAAGGGCCGGGCTGCAGACGGCATCATACATGTCGTCAATATTCTCAGCGCTCAAGGAATACGGGACTTCCTGCCGAGCATAGTTAAAAACTTCTCTGGGTTTGCACCTTTAGGTACTGTTTTGGCAACAATGCTAGGGGTGGGCATAGCCGAGTACTCGGGGCTTTTGACTACAGGGATGAGAACCATTGTTCTGTCCTCTCCGCGAAAACTTATTCCATATGCAGTTGTCTTTGCTGGGGTTCTATCCAATGTTGCTTCGGAGATGGGGTATGTTGTTTTGATCCCACTAGGTGGCTATATATTTTATGCCGTAGGGCGCCACCCTCTCGCAGGCCTTGCAGCAGCATTTGCAGGCGTTTCCGGAGGGTATTCGGCAAACCTTTTGGTCGGGACCTTGGACCCTCTCCTAAGTGGTATCACCCAGGAAGCTGCGCAGCTAATCAGGCCTGACTATTCGGTACACCCCATAGTCAACTGGTACTTTATGATGGCCTCTACCTTTTTGGTGACTATCATAGGCGGCTTAGTAACCATAAAAATTGTAGAGCCCTACTTAGGAAAATACGACCCATCGGAAGCCGGTGACGAGTTTCTTGCCGAAAGCCAAAAAAAGATGCTTTCTCCCATCACAAGTACTGAAAAAAAAGGCTTAGTCTGGGCACTTGTTTCTCTGCTGGTTTTGGCTGGACTAATCGCTCTTACCATTGCACCTGAATGGGGTTTTTTACGTGACCCAAAAACAGGAGCTGTGCTTAAATCGCCGTTTATGAAGTCTGTGATTCCTTTACTGATTGTGATGTTTACGATTCCATCTTTGGTGTATGGCTATGTCGTCGGTACGGTTCGCTCACAAATGGACGTGATTAAAGGCATGGAGTCTGCTATGGCAAAGCTAGGCCTCTATATCGTCATTGTCTTTTTTGCCGCTCAGTTTATAGCCCTCTTTAAGTATACAAACCTAGGGCTAGTACTTGCTGTCAAAGGTTCACAGCTTCTACAAGCCATGAACCTAACCGGGCCAGCTGTGTTTGCACCGTTCATCTTGATGTGTGCTTTTATCAACCTTATGATTGGAAGTGCTTCTGCTCAGTGGGCCGTTACCTCACCTATTTTTATTCCGATGCTTATGCTTATCGGTTTCGCTCCAGAAACCATCCAAGCTGCCTACCGAATCGGTGACTCTACGACTAATATTATCACCCCGATGATGTCTTATTTCGGGCTTATCTTGGCCTTCGCTGACCGCTTTAAAAAGAACATTGGAATTGGCACACTTATCTCAACGATGCTTCCCTATTCATTTTTTCTTCTAATTTCCTGGATTGCCTTCTTTTACCTTTGGGTATTTGTGCTAGGGCTGCCAGTAGGTCCAGGCGCAGAGGTCTATTTAAAGTAAACCCACTGTAGGCTAGAAAAAACCATTGTCGACACTGACTATAGAAGAAAATATTCTACCAGAATGTTTTTGCTTGGTTTTTTGCGTCTTTTTTTCGTTTTATAAAACAATACGCCCCTGAAACATTTTTTTCCTATTACTTTTTATGTTTGCATACCGAAAGGATGCATAGCCAAATTGTCTATATTTAAAAAATCAAAGTGTTAGAGGCATCTCAAATGCAATTTGTTCTTCGGTTTCCCATCTTCCTTGCTCTGGTAATAACAGGCCTTACAAATAACTGTGGTCAAAAAGTAGAAGAAAAGGCTGGTGCTTCGGCTGACTCGACTCTGCCAATTGCATCTATAGACGAAGCCACTATTAATACCGGAGAAACAGTCACTCTGGACGTTTCACTAAACGACACAGATCCTGGCGACAACCTTGACCCACAGTCTGTTGTTTTAGGGGTTTCCGTAGGCGGAAGCTGTGAGTTCGATACAGAGGCGCCTTTTGTTAAATTCACACCTCTAGCCGGATTTCGTGGAAACGGATCATGTGGTTATACAATTTGTGACGACAGCGCGAACTGCACACAGTCTGTCTTCTCTGTCACAGTCATGGACACCCCCCCCCCACAGCCAATACGGACTTTGCATCCACCAACATGAATTCCACCTCAAACCCTATCGACACATCTGTAAATGACTCTGACGAAGAAGGCCCTTTGGACGATACCAGCCTTGTAACCCTAACAACGCCAGCCTCCGTCGGCGGAAGTTGCTCTGTCAGTCCATACTCGCCTTTTATAAAGTTCACCCCAACCTCAAGCTTTGCTGGTAATGGCTCTTGTGCCTATAGAGTCTGCGATACAGCAGA
>JALZUO010000020.1 GCA_023301565.1 Oligoflexales bacterium | reverse complement strand
CTCTTTACATTTTTGCTCAAATAGCCTATCTATATGTATGGAGACACTCTTTTTCCATCGACCAAACTCATTCTATTTCTCGGCTTTAGCCTTAGAGACGCAAGATCATGCGTCTTTTTTTTATAGTTATCTTATAGTTATTTTTATAGCTGTATTCACTCTTATTTTTCCCGTTTGGATTTTATTTTGAAGGAAGTAAAAACATGAAAGACTCGGCAGGTTCTAAAAAGATTTTTTCCGAAGGTTTAACCTTTGATGATGTGCTCCTAGTTCCACAAGCTTCCGAGGTATTGCCCTCGGAGGTTGGTCTAAAAACGCAGCTTAGCCGCAACCTTTCTCTAAACTCACCCATACTATCTGCTGCGATGGACACTGTAACCGAAGCCAAAACAGCTATAGCCATGGCCAAGCTTGGCGGCATGGGAGTCATCCACAAAAACCTGAGCCCAGAAGAGCAGGCCCGTCACGTAAAAAAAGTAAAGCGTAGCCAGGCTGGCATGGTCTCTGAGCCAAAAACATTGACCCCCGATCAAACCATAGGTGAGGCTGTTCGAATTTTTCGCGAAAAAGGCATCAGCGGTTTTCCTATTTTGGAGCAAGGCCGCCTGGTCGGACTGGTAACCGGAAGAGACCTGCGGTTTGAAACTGAATATTCGGACAAACCCCTCGGCAGTATTATGACCAAAGAGCTTGTCACCGGAACCGCAGCAACGACCGTCGAAGAAGCGGCTGCTCTGATGCACAAACACCGCATCGAAAAACTACCACTAAAAGACTCGGCAGGTAGCCTGTGCGGGCTCTATACGATGCGAGACATCGAAAACTCGACACGCTACCCGAATGCAGCCTTGGACAGTGCAGGTAGGCTTCTTGTCGGTGCAGCCATTGGGCCATCTGGATCGGACCAAGAGCGAACCCGCCTTCTTTTAGAAGCAGGCGTAGACGTCATCATTGTCGACACAGCGCACGGGCACAGCAAAGGTGTTGTCGAGCGAGTTCGAAACATAAAAAAAGATCACAGCGGTTTTAGCTTTGAAGTCATAGCGGGAAACATCGCAACCTCTGGGGCTGCTAGCGCCTTGATCGAAGCGGGAGTAGATGCACTAAAAGTTGGGATTGGGCCTGGAAGCATTTGCACAACAAGAATCGTAGCCGGTGTTGGCGTCCCCCAGCTTTCTGCTATTCAAAACGCCTGTGCAGCAGCAAACAAACACGGCGTACCTGTGATTGCAGATGGCGGCATAAAATCTAGTGGCGACATTGCAAAGGCGATTGCCATGGGAGCCAGCAGCGTGATGCTTGGCAGTATGCTGGCAGGAACGGACGAAGCACCAGGGGAGCTTATCTTGTATCAAGGCAAAACCTATAAAGGCTACAGAGGCATGGGCAGCATGGGGGCTATGGAGAAGCGTGGCGGCAAAGATCGCTACTTTCAAAGCGGCGTACAGCAAAACGACAAACTAGTTCCCGAGGGCATTGAAGGCCGCATAGCCTACAAAGGTGCACTGGCAAAAACCATGCATCAAATGCTCGGAGGCCTGCGAAGTTCGATGGGTTATGTTGGAGCAAAAGATATTGCAAGCATGCAAAACCACAAAGAGTTTGTCAGGCTCACAGGTGCTGGCCTAAGAGAGAGTCACGTGCACGATGTGTTTGTGACAAAAGAAGCCCCTAACTACAAGCTTCCACAAAACTAAAAAACATAAACTGCTTAGGCTACAGAAGCTACTTTAGGAGAACAAGTACATGCAACACAGCGGAATTCTTATCGTCGACTTTGGGTCGCAGTACACATTTTTAATTGCTCGCAGGCTCCGCGAACTTGGCGTCTACACCGAAATTGTTGGCCCGCTTATCGAAGCCTCAGCTTGCACCACGCAAGTAAAAGGCGTGATTTTAGCCGGAGGCCCGCAAAGCGTCACCGATAAAAATGCACCGAAGATCCCTGCTTGGATCGACCAGGTTAGCTGCCCGGTCCTAGGTATTTGCTACGGCATGCAGGGGCTTGTCCAAGGTGACGGTGGCAAGATAGTTTCTGGCAGTGCTAGAGAGTACGGAGAAGAGTCGCTTAAATTGCAAAGCTCTTCTGCTTTGTTTGAAAACGTAAAAGACAACTCCACTGTCTGGATGAGTCACGGCGACCACTGTAAAAGCTTGCCGGAAGGCTGGCAGGAAACAGCCCAAAGCTCGACCGGCGTTTGCATCGCAGCAAGCTCTGGAAGAAAATACGGGATTCAGTTTCACCCGGAAGTAGTGCACACGACCGAAGGAAGCAAAATCCTAGAAAACTTTGCTCGCGGCATCTGCGGCGCCCAAGAAGTCTGGAAGCCCGCATCAATGCTTGAAAAAGCACGGACACATGTTCTAGACACGGTTAAAAGCGGCTCTGTTTTAATGGCCTGCTCGGGCGGAGTTGATAGCACGGTAGCAACTCTTTTGATTGCAAAAACCATCGGACAAGAACGGGTGCGAGCCGTTTTGGTCGACCACGGGCTTTTAAGAAAAGACGAAGCTGCCTGGGTTAAAAAAGAACTAGATGCAGCAGGGTTTCAAAACTTTGAGGTTTTGCAGGAGCAAGAACGTTTTTTTAAGGCTTTGGCTGGCGTGCAGGACCCAGAGCAAAAACGCAAGATCATTGGCCGCGTCTTTATCGAAGTCTTCGAAGACTACGCTGCAAAGTTTCCAGATATCGCCTACCTCGGCCAAGGCACACTCTACCCTGACGTCATTGAAAGTGCCGGCTCTGGCTTTGGTAGCCACACGATCAAGTCGCACCATAACGTCGGCGGCCTTCCTGAAAAGATGAACCTAAAGCTTTTGGAGCCGTTCCGAGACTTATTCAAAGACGAAGTCCGGATCATTGGCAGCGAGCTTGGACTGACAAAAAAACTACTGATGCGCCACCCTTTTCCTGGGCCAGGGCTGGGCATTAGGGTGATCGGTGAGGTCACAAGTGAAAAGTGTGAAATCCTCCAGCGCGTCGACCATATCTTTATCGAAGCTCTGCACGAGTCTGGCCTCTACGACACAACCTGGCAGGCCTACGCAGGGCTATTACCGGTTAAAACCGTAGGCGTGATGGGAGATGGCCGCAGCTATCTGGATACGGTGGTGTTAAGAGCAGTCGAGGCTCAAGACGGTATGACTGCGACAGCCTCAGCCCTACCTCATAGCTTCCTGCAGGCTGTTAGCAACAAGATCATCCGCCAAGTGCCGGAAGTTGGCCGGGTATTCTACGACTGTACCGGAAAGCCTCCTGGCACGATTGAGCTAGAATAGGGCTTAAAACTGCCCTTATAGGCGCTCGCACTGAAAACATAAAATACTGTAACTATTAAAGAATAGAGCTAGTTTATAGACTCTGCCTATTTTTTAGGCTACACTGCTAAGACGCTCATTCTACCTGTATCGCTGTTTGTTGCTTTTGTCGCTCGCTCGCACCTCTTTTGTAAACGCTCGGTCTGTAAACGCAAGTTTGTAACAGGCCTGTTTGAAACTGACTCTAGGAGTTTCGATGCATTCACATAGCTTCACGTTTTATGTCTCTGGGTATGACTCCAGTTATTATTCTGGAAGTATTTTTGAAGTTTGCTTAGGCGCAGCTTTACCTTCTTCAAG
>JALZUO010000019.1 GCA_023301565.1 Oligoflexales bacterium | reverse complement strand
TCAGACAACAAGCTGATTTTACAGGGTTTTACCGCTTTCTTTTCTTTTCCTTCAAGTCTTAGCCAGGACAATCCGATAAACCTACCAGAACTTTTATAGCTAAAATTTGAAATGGAACCCATGCAGTCATTTACAAAAAAACATCTAATCCTTATAGCCTCGCTAACATGGTTAAGCGTGCTTGGCTGCCAACCACTACAAAACAAATCCGTGCGCCTCACTGGCGGAGCTGCAAATACTCCCGGCATACAAGGTGAATTTCAAAACGGAATCCCAACTTTACCAAACTTTGATCAGTTTCCGCAGCTTCCAGGCTACCCTGGGTTTGAAGTACCTCAAAGAAGGTTGGCTTTTTCTACAAAATTTAAGCTTTCGATCAAAACAAAGTTTTTAGGCTTTAAAGCTTGCAAAGGCGACATCAACGTTCAGGTATGGTCGTTAGATGGGTTTGCGGAATCACAAAAAACCTTGGCCAACCAGATAGACCTTCCCAATTCATTCGTCGACTGTAGCCTTTTAGGTGTACATGTAAATGTACAAACACTGGCTCGTCACTTTTTAAGCGGAAACAACAACCTGCAAGCAGGAGCCTCCTCTGAGGGCATCAACGAAAACACAGTGTTTACTGGACTCCTAGAAAACATTGCTTCACAAGATGGTTTGATTTACATGCGTAAGCTTGGTGATGTGCAATATGACCCTGCTCTACTCATGGCTTACTTCCCTTTTGACGCAGGCATAGAGCAACTATCCACCTTAAACACGAACCTGGCGGCGATTGCAACAGCACCTGGAAGGTCTCCGGGGACCTTTGCTGTTTCGATGACATCTGAAAGCATTGGGCGATACCGCTCCAAGTCAGCAAACAGAACCTTTGAAAACGCTTTCCGCATCACACGTAAAGCTTATGGTGCGAGACCAGAAGAGCAGCTTAAGTTCTTGATGCCAGAAGAGATGAGCTACGTCATTGCTCGTGAAGGTGGGTTTTCTACCTTAGTAGAAATGAGCATATGTATGCCCACAGCTGGACTCGAAGCCCTTATGGGTGGAGGAGGTGCACTCGGTGGCAACCTTGGAGGGCTTGGAAGCGGGCCTCTCAGTAGTATTTTAGAAGTAGTAGCAAACAGAGTTTGTTTGAGTTTGGAGCTTGCAGAATGAAAAAAAATGTTCACACAATTTTATTGGCCGCCTTCATTGCTAGTGTAATTGCTTGCAAGCAAGACGACCTGGGTACGCAAAACGCCATCAACACTGGCACTGTTTTGCAGCCTTGGCAAACCAACAACCAGATTCTGCCAAACCCAAACCAGCTTTTGAGTGACCCGCTGAGTGCTGCGGCCAATAAGCTTCGCATTCAAACCTTAACCGATTCACCCTCAGCAAACATCTCTGCTCTGTTTGACCCACAGGTTCAAGCTGCGGGCATAGCCGACCTCGGTGGTTTTATACCAGCAAATGGACTGCTAACCTACGACTGGCAAGCTGTCGAAAAAGACGGAAACCTCAGCCTTACTATACAGGTCAATGACCGCTTAGACCCTGACCTTAAGTACGCGGTGCAGAACTTTAACGGCTCTAGTACCGGCACCATGCAGGTAAGCATCGATAACCCAGAGGTAATCGAAGGCTTTGCTTTTTCAAATACAGTTACCATTACAGCGCCTGGCTCGCTTGGCACAATTGATAACATTAGCCTTAGTTTTAGGGATATGACTACGTGCTGGACTAGGTTTGGTCCTACCTGCCTCGAACAAACCCCTCTTCAAGGCGATACGATTGCCCTAATTAGGCTGTCTGTACTTGCTGACAACAGCAAGTTTGTCATTGAGCAATACGAGGCAGAACTCAAGAAAGAGAAGTTCAACAACACACTTAAAGTTGTCAGCGGGATCACGGGAATATTTGGCGGAGGCGGCGGCGGCTTCTTGGGTGGCTTGTTTGGCAGGTAAAACAGGGGACTTTTTTCTTCTGCACCCTATCTTTAAAATAGAAAGAACCCAGTAGCTATTCAGGCCACTGGGTTCCTTTGCTTTAACAGTTTCGAGCAAACTGTTAAAGGTCGCTAAAAGAATTAGTCAAAAATCTTGAATTCAACTCGTCTGTTTTCAGCGCGTCCTGTGCGAGTTGCATTGCTAGAGATTGGCTGGCTTTCGCCGTAACCCATAGCTTTGAACTTGCTACTGTCAAATCCACCGAGAGAAACTACACGTTTTCTTACAGCGTTTGCACGTTTTTGAGAAAGAGACTTGTTAAAGCTCTCTGCACCAGAAGAGTCAGTGTGACCTGCAACTTCTACAGATCCGTAAGACTTAGACTTAAGCATCGCTACTGCGCTTGCAATAGAAGCAGCTGTTCTTGCGTCGCCAGAAATACGAGCACTACCAGAAGCAAACTTAATGTCATTGATCGTCAAAACTTCTTTTGGAGCTTCTACAATCACTTCTTGAACAACCGGAGTCTCAACTGGAAGCGGCATTGGCTTAGGCTTAGGAGCAACTACTTTTGGAGTTTTTCCGCCGAAACCTACGTTCAAGCCTAAGAAGATACGAGTATCTGCTGTACTTACTGCGTGCCCTAGTTCTCTAGCAGCACCAACTTGCGCGCTAAATCCACCGAAAGAATGCTTGTAAGCAAGAAGAACTTCATGACTTGGATCTTCTGGATCACGGTCAGAATTGTTTTCTGCATCGTCATCTAATGGAACAGCAGCATACCATTCAGCTACAACTCGGCCTTTTCCAAGAGCATAACCCAAAGCAACAGATGCTGTGATGTTATCTTCGGTCCAGAAGTGAGTCTCATCAGGGTTCAAAGCTGCCCAACCAGCATTAACACCAAGGTCTAAACTGCCAGTTAAAGCAGTGTTAAACGCTAACTCAGCGCCGTAACCAATATCATCGCCACCGCCCAAAATGGGGTCGTTATCAAGCTGAGGAAAGTTTGCGCGTCCGATCAAAGCTAAATTCCAAGCTTTACCAGAAACCAAACCAACCTTAATTTGTGCGCGGATTTCAGCCAAGCCATCATCTAGCTCTTGGCCACTATCAGACTCAGATTTGAAGATAATTGGAGCAGCTACGCCTAGTTCCAACCATTTGAAGATACCTACACCCACAGTTACGTGGCCAGTCATCATTTCAGAATCAGCACCAAAACTTCTGTTACGGTCGTCTGAAACTGGTTCATTAAGAAGTGCAAGAGTGTTGGAAGCATAGTCCAACGTGAAACCTAGGTTGAATTGACCTGGCATCAATAGTTGTCCAGATTCAACCGTTACAAAGTCTGCACGGCCAACTGCTGGATTAAAAATTTCATTACCGTTACCCACGACATTTGCCATCAGCGCAGGCGCTGTAAGCAAAACCGAGGCGAGGGCTGCACGCATCCAAACTGCAGAATACATTTTCCTCATTTTCGTCCCCTAAACTGATTTTACAAGTGACCCCAAACGCCCAATTGCGCATTGGCGGTCCATAAAAACCCGCAGCTTATCCCCTATACCTCTTGATACAAAAGAGTTCGCGACGGACGCTACCCACAAATCAATACAAAATCCCTAAGAATTCCATATAAAAACAGCAGGTAACAACTCCAACCAGGTTAGGGACTGATTTGCTTTAAGGCAAGAGAAAAAAACACAGCAACCGTATGGGTGCTGTGTTTTTAACTTTAAAATCTTTTGTATCTCTTTTGTAAAGGGACTTTAAACCAATCGCCTGGACTGCTTTAATTTAAAGCACTAAATGCATTGGATATGGTTGTTTGTCCGAAGCACGTGAAAAAGAAGTGACTGAAGGGATGCCCCAGATGTAATTGGAAAAAAGTTATCACGACCAACCATGCGCTGATAAAAACTATTGTCAAAACCTGTCGCGCTTCGACCTAAGTTGAGAGCCATGTATGCTTCTAGGCTTTCTCCATTATTACGCTCACTCATCGCTTGGATAAATGTTCTACGATGAACCTGAAACGTTTGCTCGGCCATCGTCATAAAAACATAAACGTTTGCACTCTGCCTAATAGCTGCCGACTGAGCCAGAAGCTGCTGAAGTTGCTGGTAGCTGTCGGTGGCAAGCCCATCGGTCACAATGACTACAACCGGTTTTGCTCCGCGGCTTAGCGAAGGCGCCGTACGAGCAACCCTATTTACAAGCCCAAAAGCTTGCAAAGCAGGCGAGTCCCCTTGCGGGCGAAACATAAATTGCGTGCCCTGATTTGCCAGGTAGTTATAGGAGTTCACTGGGTCAAGCCATCTACCTAGGTAAGACTCATCGGCACCAGTAGGTATGTTGCCTCCGTATGGGAACTTAGTGATCGCAACGGCTTTGCGCTGCCCTGCAGGGTAAGCGGACTGAGCGTTTCGATAGTACTGCACAGCAGAGTCAACCATGGATTTTCGCCACGAACGGGCGCAAGAGCCAAGAGGCTGAAAGTTACGAAAGTTAGGATCTTTGCTCCAGCTGCCAGAAAACCTAAAGTCTGAAAACTGGCAATCGGTCATAGATGCATACCAATCTAAGCCAGCTTGATTTTGCGGGTGAGCACGCGTGATTGACTGTGAATTTAAGCTTTGTCCGTTTACTGCTTTTTGATAACCAGCATTACTAGCAGAATTATCAACAACAAACGACAAGTCACCGTTCAACGAAAGTTGCTGGTTTGGATTGCACTGCAAAGGCGTTCCCGTTTGTGACAGATCGTCTGGAGCGAATATGCGTGCATCACCGCTAGGGTTACCAGATGTAAGCGGGGTGTCGTTGCAAGAAACGGCAAAAACTCCAGCAAGCATTAAGCCGCCAAAACGAAGCAAAACAGCGTTTCTAAAAACACTTTTAACAATAGATGGGTGGAAAGTAGTGGAATTCATCTTTTTAGACCTCAACAACAGGAACAACAACATAGAGCAGGGAACAGAAATCACCTTTGCCTTTAACTTAAAAGTAGTTTTGTAGAAAAACATGGAAAAAGAAAAAGATTAGGGCATCAAAACATCAGAGAAAAAAGTGGGGATAGAGCTACTCTGAATCAAGGAGGTTTTCGAGGGCGAACTAGCTTATAGAAAGTAAGACGCTAGGAAAAATTATCTCCTAGCATCTTTATAAAGTAATTTTATTAAAATAGCAAATAGAATTAAATAAATACTGTTATTTCAAACACTTATGATTGTATAACTTGCTGGACTTGCAGGCAAATAAGCGACTTTGGGACCCAAAAAATATTTGCTAAGTCTTGGATCACGTTCCGCCTATTGTCGAGTCTCAGCAGCTCTTCCATAACCAAATCTTCTGGTACTAAAAGCATACAAACAAACAAGTACTCTTCTAAAGCAACCAAATCCTTGTCAACCGTCCCAAGCTCAGGAAACCGAGCTCTTTCACCCTCAAAGAATATACGAGCCAAATCCATGGATATGCTTTGCCGAGTTTGTGGCTTGAGCTCACCCTTAGCAAATTGGATACAGTACTGCCCTGAACGTACTCGGAGCACGCGAGATAGCTTGTCCATCATTTCTGCTGGCTGTGTTTTAATAAAACTAAAGTTTTGGATGACTTCTGGCAGATACAGTGGCGCAGTCTTAAAATCACATTCCGCATGGATCTGATTTACAAACTTTTGTGTACGGCGCTTGATTTCCAAAAGAGCTGCGGGCTCAATGGTTTGTGCAGCTGCAAAAACACGCTGAATGCGTCTACATTCTTTGTATTCGAAAAATGCTTCGTCCAAACTCATATGACCACTAGCTATGTCTAGGATCAGCGTATTTTCTACCCCTAATGAAGCAGACAGTTTTTCCAGTGCAAAAATAGACTTAATATTCTTTTCACCACGTTTCCAGTGGCTACAGTCAGATGGATTGAAGCTAAGAATTGCACCAATTTCCTGGTCATGCACTTTAGATTGTCTACGGTCCACCAGAACACGTTGACAAAACCTAAAGAGCTGCGCAGAACTCGGAAATTTTGCGTTCGTCGAGCGTTTCATTCGCTCCCCTCCTCTTCCCTAAGGATGGTTCGCATCAATATTGATCGAATATAAATATGTTACCGACCCTGGGATCGAGAGTCAAGAACGAGGAAAAGAAAATCTGCGAATATGGTTTAAGTAGAGGCGCAAGTCAACATTTAGCTTCTGGGCGTTTTAACGAATAGCAAAGAGCCCAAAGTCTCGCCAGCAAGCCATTTGAAGGTCATCCAGTACAAGCTAAAACCGGCAAAACCTAAGGCTAAAAGCTCCCAAGTATTGATCTTCGCCAACCAAAAAGAAAACTCATAAAAAAGACCAAAAGACTGCATACCAAGTAGTTTTGGTACTATAACCAATGATAAAATGCTCATACCAACAAAAGCAAAATCCAAACACAAAGCCGCCAACCACCAGAAGCTTTTTTCAAACCAAGTTTGTGGATAAACCTGCAAAGCATGCTTGCGTGGCAACTCTGTGGGCGCATGAGTTCTGTCAGGCTCAGAGGCCTTTGCAGAAAATGCTTCGGGCTGCTGCACAGCCGAAGAAGCTACTAGGGCAGCAGCCTGAGCCGAAGCAAGCGGACTAGTGTTAGCAGTAGACCCAGAAGCCGAAAGAGGCTTTCTTGGCATTTCCGGCACGAACGACTTTGCAGGTTCCGGTTTGGGCATGTCCATTTCTGGAAGGCCATCCAAACTCTCTTTAGACAGCTCGACCGGCTTCTTGTCGGTCACAGCACTTGTATCGAGGGTTTTAACCAAGGGTTTACGCTTTGCAACAGGGATACCTGTTCCACGGTTCAAAGTTTGAAATCGAATCTTTTTTGTCATAGAGATATCTTAAGGGTAATTGATCCCTGTGACAATGTATTCTGCAACTCCCTTTGGAGCACGAATCTGCACAAGATCATCCAAGCTTTTACCCATGAGCGCTTTTGCTATAGGTGAATTTGCCGAAATACGTCCAGCGTCTATGTCCGCCTCGAGGTCGCCAACAATTTGAAACTCCTTGGCCTCACCGCTTTCCTCGTCTTCAATCGTTACATATGCACCAAACCCTACCCGGTCGCGTGGCGCGTTTTCAAAGGCGATAACCTGCGCCCTTGAAAGCTTGTCTTCTAAGACATTGATTCGAGCTTCGATCATCCCTTGGCGCTCTCTGGCAGCATGGTACTCAGCGTTTTCCGACAAATCCCCATGTGCTCTTGCCTCGGCAATCGCAGCAATCACCTGCGGCCGACCATTTGCACGCAAATCGTCCAGCTCAGATTGCAAACGGTCAAAGCCATTTTTAGTAAACGGTATTTTCTGTACAGCCATGGTTTATTCTCACCATTCTAATGTTTGTTAAAACTTTTATCGGCATCACTATTTGGAAGCCCCGACAACCAGCTTGGCATAACTCTTTTTGCCTTTGCGTAGTACAAGCTGGGCTACCCCATTCTCTACGACAAAGTCTTCTATAGACAAGGACTTTTTCACATCATTCATTTTGGTGGATTCACCGCCGATATAAGCTGTAATTCCCCCTGATTCCACTAGCCTGCGCCCTTCTGACTTTGTTTTGACCAGCATTGAAGCTACAAGCAAGTCCAGAATAGAGACACTTAGACCCGACTCAGACCCGCTAAAAAGCGACCTATCCAAAACCACTTCAGGGGCATCTTGAAACTGCCCCTCACCAGAAAAAAAACTTTTGGTGCCATCTTCAGCTTTTTTTGCTTCTTCTTCACCGTGCACAACTTTTGTTATCTCTAAAGCCAGGCGGTGCTTTAAAGTATTCCAAGCTTGGCCCTCAGTGCTTTCCATCGCATCAATTTCGTCTGGCTCGACAAAGGTAAAATAGCGAAAGCAAGAAGCTACAAGGTCATCTTCGACGTTACGCCAAAACTGGAAAAACTCATACGGACTTGTCCTATCAGGATTCAGCCAAACCGCACCTTTTTCTGTCTTACCCATTTTTTTACCATCCTTTGTAGCTAGCAAAGGGTTTGTCAGACAGTAGGCAGGCTTTTGTTTTTTGCGACGGATTAAATCCACGCCCGCAAGCATATTAGACCACTGATCGTCTCCGCCAATTTGCAAAGTACAGTTATGCGATTCATGTAGCTTCAAAAAATCAAAGGCTTGAAAGATCATGTAGTTGAACTCTAAAAAAGAAAGTCCCGACTCCATCCGAGATTTAAAACACTCGGCAGAAAGCATACGGTTTACCGAAAAGTGCGGACCGATCTCTCGCAAAAACTCGAGGTAATTTTGCTCTTTTAACCAGTCACCGTTTTTGACAAAGCTCATTTTCGAGCCGCTCGCATGTTCACCCACAAGCTCGCTCATCCTTGCCGACATAGACACGCAGTTTGCTTCAATATCCTCATGGCTTAGCATCTTACGCATATCCGTCTTACCGGTAGGGTCTCCAATAGCAGCGGTGCCATCGCCTAAAAGAGCTATCGCATGGTGCCCCTCACGCGCAAAGCGAATCAGCCCCATCAGCGGCAAAAGATGACCCACGTGCAAACTAGGCGCTGTCGGATCAAACCCTGCGTAGAGAGTAATCGGCCCTTTTGCCAGCTCCGTACGCAGCTCAGCCGGGTGACTCTCTTGTGCAAGGATGTTTCTGCGTTCAAACGTTTGTAAATCTGAAAATGCACTGCCTTTTTCCACAGTCATAACCCCTTCTTGTTAAAGCCAAGCATTTTTAGGATGCACTCAAAGTCTATCTCATGGTAGTCCTCTTACCTAAGGCGCAACTCAGAGTACATAAGCACGGCACCTCATAAAGATTAATAATTAATCAGGAAGTGCTCTGCCAAGTCAGCTTGAACACGAGGATAGACCATATGACCACGAAAGCAACTCCAGAACCTTCTCAGATTGCAGCAATGTTCGACCGTGTCGCTCCGCGCTACGACTTTTTAAACCGTCTTTTAAGCCTTGGCATTGACATGCGCTGGCGAGCAAAGCTTATGAAGCTTATGCCTAAAACCGTCAATGGAAAGTACCTAGATGTTGCAACGGGTACAGGCGACTTGATTTACATGGGCCTTAAAATGCGCCCGATGTTTTCTCAATACACTGGTTTTGACATTTCCCCTAAAATGCTCGAAATCGCGCGCGCAAAACTCGAGGGAAAAGAAAAGCAGGTTTATGGAAAGAGTGTAGAATTTTTGCAAGGCACAGCTACGGACATGCCCTTTCAAGATAACGCCTTTAACTCTGTGAGCATCGCTTTTGGTCTGCGCAACATTGCCGAACGAAAAAAAGCCTTAGAAGAGTTTCACAGGGTACTGGTTCCGGGTGGCCGCCTTTTTGTCCTCGAATTTTTTCCACCCGAGCAAACTATAATGGCAAGGCTCTTTGGCTGGTACTTTTATTCAGTGCTTCCACGCATTGCTGGTTTTTTTTCAGACCCTGCCGCTTACAAATACCTTCCAGAAAGCGTCGCCCAAATGCCCCAACCTGAGCAGTTCGCCCGCAACGTGCAGGAAGCTGGCTTTGACATTTTGGACAATAAGGCATTTATTTTTGGCCATTGCCGCCTTTACCAGCTTTATAAACGCACGCATTAGTCGCTGTAAGTATTTAATTTTATTTAGTTGTTTGGTTTTTTTTATAAAAGCTTCAGATTCCTGTAGGCAAAACCGATATGTATCACAGGGAAGATATACATAGATATTAGAAGTCGTTAATAAAGCGGTTTTATATGAAACAAGAGGACTTATGAAGTACCAAGAATTAAACCATACTTCGAAACATGCCATGCAGCTGCTACGCCAAGTAATCGCTGCTTTTAGCATGAGTGCTCTCGCTATAAGCTGCGGGTCACCACAAAAACCGGTGGAGTTCAACAACCAGCAAATTGCCGGCTCTACAAACACATTTGGCACGGGCACAACTGCATATGACCCAAGCTCTGGCCAGGTTGGTGCAACCATCTCTGGCGCCATAGACTCAACAATCGCTCCGACCACCACGACCTTTGACAACTCTTCTAGCCCGTTTTCCGGAGAATCGCTTTCGGCTATTCCCGGCGTAACGCAAACAGGTGGAGCAGGCGAGACCCTAAGCTCTTTGCAAGAAATCGGCAGCAACCTAGGAAACATTTTCGGAGGCGGAAACCAAAACACGGTAAGCAATGTATCTAGTAACAATGGCGGACTGTTCCAAAACCTTTTTAACCAAGGCAACAACAGCGGCGGGCTATTTAGTAACATCGGCAGCGGCGGTGGGCTGTTTAGTAACATTGGCAGCGGCGGCGGACTATTTAGCAACATCGGCAGCGGCGGCGGACTGTTAGGCGGACTTTTTAGAAGATAATGTTGGCTACGTGCCAGGCTATCTAGTGAACCGTCTTTTCACCAGCCAGCTTATATAAAAGCTTTAAAAAACTTTCATCTTTTTTAATGCGACGAAAATTATGAATCACATATTTTTTCTTGTAGCCGTCAAAATAATACTCAACCACAAGGTTATCTCTAAAGTTAATCCCAGCAAATAAAACCTGTCCTGGCACAAAGCCCGTACTGGCAGGTAGGCTTTTACGAACCGTAGCAAGCAGAATAGATCCAGGGCGAGGCTCTGTAAAAAAATAATCGTTGATCGCATCTACATAATCTTCAGGCGTTTCGATACCAAGTGTCGTTTTTTGGTCATTAAAATATTGGTTTTTAACTCCTTCCGAAGCAAACTGAAGTTTTTTCTCAAACTTTAGAGGATTCTTAAAGAAACCTGCCTTCTCCTTAAAAAATTGAAGTACATCTCTAGGGCCGCTTCTTTCAGATTTATAGCCAGCTTCTAGGTACTGCAGCACTCTGCCTTCAAAGGTAACAAGCACCTCGCCAGATCCTTCATCTACTTTAAGAAACCCACCTTTTACAAACTCATACGTTTTGATCTTCGGTCCTTCTTTTTGACTAAAGGCTTGCGCTAGCTCTATGGTTTTTCCGACGAGCCTTCTATCTTGCATTTTAAAAAAGCCTCGATCAAAAGCTTTAAACCTTGTCTCTGCTTGTTCGCGCAAAAACTGTCTTTGCCATTCATGGTCTTTGCCTGCAGGGACATCTACTAGGCGATCTGAATTAAGTAAAACCTTGCTTTCTACTTGCTTCAAGGGCTGATCAATAAGACCCACCAGCGCTGCGTGACAAAGCTCGCCTGCCGCCGAATAAACAGGAGCTGATACGACCACACATAGAACAACAAAAGAACCAGCAATAAAAGACTTCAAAATAAAACTCCAGACTCAAACCACACTTATTTTAGCATCTAAGAGATAGGCAAGCTAAGAAAAGAAGCG
>JALZUO010000018.1 GCA_023301565.1 Oligoflexales bacterium | reverse complement strand
GCTGGTATTGCTGGTATTGCTGGCGGTGCGGTTAAAGGTGTGGCTGACGTTGCTGGCGGCGCGGTCAAAGGCGTAGCAGATGTAGCAGGTAGCGCTGGAAACGTCGCTGACGGAGCTGGAAAACTAGCAGGCAACGCGCTCAAAGGCGCAGCTTCTCTCGTTAAAAAAGGTGCAGACTTTTTTAAATTCGAAGCTGGCTCTACAGCTGCGGGTTTTGCAGACTTTTTGAGTTCTGGATCTGCTGATGCAGAGAAGACTTTTGTCTTGGACAAAGTCGTCTTTAAAACTGGCGGTGCTGTCTTAGACCCTGCGTCGCAAGTACAGCTTGATCGTATAGCGCAGATCATCGCCGCTTACGACGGTGTTAAGTTTGAACTTCAAGGTCACACAGACAACACAGGCAGTGTCGCAGGCAATAAGGCGCTTTCAGAAAAGCGTGCGCAATCTGTTTTAAACTATCTTGCAAGTAAAAACATTTCTGCTGATAAAATGTCTGCAGCTGGTTTTGGTTCTGAAAAACCAAGGGCTGGAAACGATACAGTTGAAGGTAGAGCGCAAAACCGCCGTACGGAAATTCGAGCTTACAAAAGCTAGTATTTTATACTTTTGAATTTGGGTTCATTTTTAGGTTTCCAGGTAGCTTAGAGCGCAGATCCTGGTAAACCGGTGAGCCCGGCAACAACAAGGCGCTTTTTTGTGCCATCCTTCCTCTTGTCATACTCCCTGTTCGGGCGGCTTTTAGCCTGCTAGAACCCAATAAACTCACCTTTGCTGCCGGTATTGTATAGGACAGAGCACTTGCTGCTGTAGACACACCTGCTGCAATTTTTGCTCCGGGCTCTTGACTGGCAACATTGGCAGCATTTACTGCAAGAAGAGGTTTTAGGCTCGATAAAAAGAAAAATGAAAATGCTGGAGCTACTGCCAGCTGCAAGCTTACAAAGACAATATACATAGACACCATTTCGCTGGAAACTTCACTTTGCAAAAGCGCACTATACTGCGCACGCCCAAAGTATTCGGTCATTTGCGAGACTTCAGCAAAGCAGTGGTGCATCAGCGTCCAGATCGGCGACCACATGCAAACGCTAAAAAACGCCAAAGTCCAAAAAATCATGACTCGCCAGTGTCCCATGACCATAGGAAAAACCAAAAATGGAAAGATTGCGATAAGAATCATTTTTACAAAACCAATAAAATGTGGGGCTAAGCGCTCAGCGCTTTCATATTCTTTTGCTTTTTTCCTGGCCGCTTCATTTGATTTTACATCTGCATTCCATGTAAAAAACCTGTTGAATTGATCTATGAAAAAAGCGCCCATCCCTCCGCCTGAATCAGGTTGAAGCTCAGCTTTTGGTTGCCTAGTATGAAGAAGGTTTAGAAGCATTGCATTGCCAATTACCCCCGGGTCATACTTTAAGCTACCTCCGTAGGGTCCAGGTGTTTGGGTGTAGGAGACTCTGTTGTGAAGTGCAGCATTTTTATCATGCGCCTCGGCCGAGACCCCGGCACGTACTTCCCCCAATAGTGAAAGGCAATCGTAGCTGTCCCCTTGGTTGGTGTTAAAAGAAACGGAGCGAAGTTTGTCTTTAGTTTTTGCTGCTATTCTATTGTCTAGGCGTAGAAGTTCTACCCCTTCAATATTATCGCACTCATCAAAGAGAAGGTGACTCTTAGAGCGTAGACCCTCATCTTCTATTTGCGCCAGGCTGGCATTGACTACTCTTCGGATCATCTCATTTGGTCTTTTAGTTTGTGAGTGCTCACCTCCGATCTTGTCAATCACTTGCTCAAGGCTAGTGGCGATACCGCTTGCGGAACCACCCAAAAGATAAAAAAGGTAAGATGTACGTACATTGCCGTTTCCCTTAACCGAAACGAACCTTGGGTTTCTTGCCCACTCTTGTTGGGAAAAATTTTTGACAGACACCGCGTAATCCGCTTTTAAGATGCTCATTCCTATAATGACGGCAAACATAATTTTTACGTAATCGAACAAACCTGATTGCTTTAGGCCTGGGCTACCAGGAAAAAACCTGGAAAAATAGCGGATCGTAGTCAACATGAAAACAGCACCAAAAAGAACAGCTAGTGCAGATAAGGAGCTACCGTTGATAAAGCCTAAAAACTTCGAGTGGAGCTTAAGCCCTTGAGCCAAGTATATTGCTTCTGTAAGTGTTGCTGTGGTCATGTCTTTTCCCTTGTATTAAGCAAATAGAACTCTTTTTTTGGTACGAGCTGCTACCGTCTAGATGCACCCGTCTCCAGTGTCTATAGAGCATCTTCCTAGGCTTTTTTGCATGCGCTGCTGCGTGCGGCGCATACCCTTTTTCCTATAGGAGATTTTTGCTTTATCTTCTTTTTGCCTGGTGCTTCTTCTTTTTAAGCTTGCCAGGTTTTTGCCCAAGATTTCATCTTCTCGGTCAAAGAACTTAATTTGGTCTTGGCTGGAGCCGGTAAACAGATCGAGGCGATTTTGAATGATGGATTTGGTCGATTCGGAAAGGTGAGGGTTTTTTAGCGACTGCATTGCAAGGTCTCGAATCTGGTTAGATTCGCGTGAAAAGCGAAGTCTAGCGTAAGAGTTTGCCAGATGGTTGCATTCGCCTCTACGTTGGCTCGGCTCTATATCTGTAAAGCTTCGCAGTATATCAGGATGAAACACGCCACTGGCGGCACCTATATTTAGTTTTTTTACAAGTAAAGAGATCTTCCTTGTATTGCTTAAAAAAGCATTGCCTTCTTTTAGGATCGGGGAGCATATTTGTTTGCGGTAAAACGTCTGCAGCTTAAACAGGTATTCGGATGGCTTTAGTGCGTGGCGTAGCGGCTGGCTTGTTGTAAAGAGTTCATTATCTAAACTTTTTCCGTAGTTGTTTTTTAGATCTATAGTCACCCCTTTTTCAGACCCGACCTTTTCTACGACCAGATCCCCCAAAAACGACTTCATGAGATTTATAATATGCTTGGTTTCTGGGTTGTTCGGTACATTTGCCCAGTCTAAACTGTCCTCTAAAACACCTTGGTGGGAATCGGCGAGTTTTCCAGTGGCAAAGTTAAGGATCGAACCCTTCTGGTTTATTTGCGCGTCACACGCGTTAAACGCCTTGGTTTTTGATGTGCCATGATCTAGCTTTCCTGTGATGCACTGAGCGAATGTTTCTTTAAGGACGCGCCCCCCTTCGCTGAGGTACTTGTCTAGGTCTCGTATTTTATTTTCCATCATGGCTGCGACCATGGTTCCATGCCTTCTTGCGTCCTTGGTTACCGCGCACTTTGTTGGCGACATAAAACAGTTTACAAGCATTGGCGATTTAGTGATTGAATCAAGCATTTCCGAAGCATTGTCTTTTATGTTTCCGACAATGTTTTCAGCGCCTTCACGTATCGCATCACCAATGTTATCTCCAATGGTCGCATGCTTTCTAACGTATTTTTTTTCGCTGGTTGGGTTTTGAGACTCTATAAAGTTTTTGTTCATCGAAGGTATGTTTTCAAAATCCTCTCCACGTAGCGAGTCACTGTATATGGCCTCTTCCGCAAGGATTTGCTGGGTATGGGGTGCGACACATGCAAGAAGTAAAGTAAGAGTAATTTGTTTAAGCATTTGAAGCCTCCTTTGCCTGGTTTGCGCTTATGCCGTAGGGGTAGTTTTTAGCTAAGTGTGCTATGGCGGCATGTGGGTTTTTGGGGAAAGCTTTTAAGACCTCTAGTGCCTTTGCCATTTCTTTGATGTTGGTAGGTGCTAGCCACCTTTCTGTCGGTGTCTGGTGGTAGCAAAAAGCGCCTTGCACGGTTTTCTTTTTGTTCATGTAGAACACTTCTGTATGCGATCCTTTATGAAGCCTGAGAGACTCAATGATTTGCCTGCTGGCCTCGTCAATCATGCTTGATTTTTCGGCAAGGTAAGTAATGTTATCTTTGCTCATTTGCAGAAACATATAGTTGTCAGCAACCGACCACATGGCCTTTCCTACGTCACCTTCAAAGAAGTGTTTTGCCCGTGGTGAAATAGCTATAAGCCACATTCCGAGCTTTCTTCCTGTCTCCGCAAAGTCAATAACCATATCAGCAATTTCTTTGATTTGCCCGAGGCGGCCCATTTCTTCGACGATCAGAACTACAGGTGTGTCTTTGTTTTCGGGGAGTTTTTTGATGCGTTTTATTTCTTCAAGAATCGCCATGCTCATTAGGCTACGTAGGACAGGGTCGCTGTCTAGTGAGTCCAGGTCATAGACAAATAGTTTCTTGTTTTGCTCCATCTTCTTGCTTTGACCTTTGAAGAAATGTGCATACATTCCATCACCATAAAACGGGCGCAGTTTTTGACAGACAATGGAGATATCTGTTTTAAGTTCTGCATACTCTTTATCAGCACACAACGTGCTAAACTCGATGATAAAGTCTTCGAGGTTAAGTTGCGTAAGGGTTTCCGTGTCTGACGCGACGAGCTCTCCTTCTAAAAGGATTACATTGTCGATGCCCTGCTTTTTCTTATGAGCCAGTTTGAATGCCCTTGTAATTGCTTCGTTGATTTCTGGTTTTATTCTAAAATCTGGTTCTACCAGCTTGATGGCAGCACACGTTAGGCGGGTGAGAAAAATTGCTTTTTCTTCGTCAAAGACTCCAGAAAATACGGAAAATGGCATTTCCTTGTCTACCTCAAAGACAGTTAGCTCGCCTCCATAAAACTCACTCATAAGAGGGTAGCTAGATTTTTTGTCTAAGCAAAAAACAATGGGTTCTTCTTTGCGTCTTTTTAACCCTTGAATGCAGCTGATGATAAATGCACTTTTGCCCGATCCGCTATCTGCTATTACTACTGAGTGGTTTGATGTGTCGTTATCGAGAAGGCCGAAACGAACTAAATTTTTTTCCCTTGAAATGTAAATCTGATCGTTTGCAGTGGATCCTCTGAAAGAGTCGAATAAAGGCAGAAACTGCGCCGCGTCGCTGCGGAGCATACGAATGAACCTTTTGGCCGAAAGGTCTACGTCCGGACTGTATCCCATGGGCAAGGTTTGCATAAAAAGTCCAAACCCTATATCGACCTCTTCTATCAACTCACAATCGAGGGAACTCGAAAAAGCGGCTTGCAGGCTTCGCGCTCTTTTTTGAATCTCTTCCTCGTCTTTTCCGGAAAGAATAATGTGAAAACTCATTTGCACGCAGCTGTCGTCTCTTGCCAACCTATCTTGGACCTGAAGTACCTCTTCGCGC
This sequence comes from Oligoflexales bacterium, assembly GCA_023301565.1. GTDB lineage: Bacteria > Bdellovibrionota_B > Oligoflexia > Oligoflexales > JALZUQ01 > JALZUO01. The sequence goes on along the minus strand of JALZUO010000018.1, from coordinate 41,952 downwards.
TGCCTCCTTGCTTTTGCGCTGGGGGTGTTTTGTAAGAAAAACTCTTTCATATCTAAATAACGTTTTGTTTTTGCAGCGGGCGGAAAGTTGAAATTCGTTACAATTTCATAAGGAAAGTCTAGAGAGGTTAGCAGTGCCATCTGACCTGGGAAAACGTAGGCAGGCGGGTTTTTTAAGCTAAGAACCTTGTAGGTATGGCCTTCCAGCGTGAGCTTATCAAAGCTAATCTCTGGCTTGCAGTAGACGAGCTGCTCTGATATCGGGCAGTTTTGGGCATAGCTTGCAAACGAGCGCACAGTAGATGATTCAGGGTTTAGTTTAACGCGCATTTTGTCTACCAGTTCCTGCGCCGTCATTCTTTGTAAGCTAAAAGGCAAGCCTAGTTCATAAACGTCTAGCCTGTTTTGAAACGAACGAAGCTCAGCAGCCGTGTGGACTGCAATGGACTTTAGGTCTTTGGATTTCGGTGAAAACAGTTTAGCAACGGTTCCTGCTAGGGCCTCTTTGCGGGGGAAGTAGCGGATAGATATCATAAGCGACCTTTTAAATAGCCCTATTCCGTCTAAAAGCAGGGTTTTACGTTCGGCAAAGATGTTTTCGCTGAGAAGGTTTGCGTTTCTATGCATATCAGGAAGCTCAGTCAGTGCCGATTGATCCATATGTATCTGCACGGTGTAGCCCGGTTCCAAAGAAAGAATGTTTTGTGCAGATCCGACAAACTCCATGATTTGGTCTGAAGTCATAGTTTCATGTTCTTTTAGATCGAGCTTGTAAGTGACCCCAAAGGAACCATCTTTGTGTACAAATACTCTCTGGTTTTCTAAGTATTCGTCATACACAAAAAAACCAGCCATGGATGATGGGTTTTTACAAATGGCTTCATGAAGGTCACTTCTAGTGATCTTAGATTGGCTTTTGAAAAAATTCAGTGCTGTAGATAACATATTGGCTCCTATTCCATGTGTTGCAAAAACCCCAACGGTTTTGATAAATCTTGCATACTTGCCATCTTTGCTTTGTTTCTTGAAAGGTTGATCCATCCCCCGTGGAATGCGTAGCCGTCAGCCGTATCATGCGGAAACATCCATACTTCAAAGCTTCTTCGGTTTTTATTTTTAAACTCTACTAGAGCTGCTTCTTGAATTTTTTCTTTGTAGTAGCTTCTTTTGTGCAACATTCGTTTGCTTTTTGCTCTGGTCACGCAGCTAGTCGATACTAATAGAGCTGCTGACATCACGAAAGTATATGCTTTTCTCTTGCTCATCCGTGTTCTCCTTGTTTTTTGTTAGTGGTTGGAAAAAGTGGCTAGGGATCGAAACGCTGTCGTGCATGACAATCCATACATCTTGTCCGGACCCCACATTTATGGTGGGAAGCAGGCTTTCAGCCTGTTTCAGGTACCAGTCGGTAACTTTTGACGCAGCGTTCGAAGCCCCACCGGCAGCCAGGTAGGCGCCTCGGCTTCCTGTAATCGATTTGGCAATACCGGCACTACTGACCGATAGTTGCGATTGGCGGTCTTGTATAGAGGAGCCGACCCCCTCGACTACTGAGGCTAGAAACCCGACTCCTGCCGAACGCATCCGCTTGGAGTTTACTTTTCCAATAACTGCAAAACTGTTGTCTTTGTCGTCTGCGACAAAACCATTGATTTTTTGTTCAAAAAGCTCTCCATTTGGAGATACGCACGATAGTTTCGTGGCCTGCATTTGTACTCTTTCCGTAGAGAGGTCACCTGAGGCTTTCGCAATGATAAAGCATCCATTCAGGTCCAGGTTCGATTCGTTAGGTCCTACCATGGCATGGTCAAGCTGCAGTAGTACGGGCAGGGTTTTCCCTTCCGGTGCTTCTATGCCTGTCATAAGCTTGCCTTTAACGTAACTACCTACAGGAATTTGCACCTGTTTTTTTTCTTTTTGCGCCGTAGGTGTCGCTACTGGAAAGTGTATAGTCGAAGGCCCCTTTAAGGGTCTTCCTTGCTTCTTTTTGCCAAAAGGGGGTGGGGAACTTGTAGACCTCCATCCGCCAGATCCAAACCGCGCAGCGTACTTTTGTTGGGGCTTACCATCTACTAAAACTCTTTGAGGTTTGGTTTCTATCTGCTTTAGTCTTTTTTCTAAACTGCTCAGCTTAGACTCAAGCGCCGCGTTTTGCTCTCTAAGTTTTTTTGTATGTTCTGCAAGTTGAGACTCTTTCCCTTTGTAGTACGAGTCTTTGCGATCGCTTAAGATTCTTTTGGATTCAAAGGGAAGGATGTTTTTTTCAATCAGAACGGTTTTCGTTCTAGGCTCGCACATATAAGAGCCCGAAAATAAAACCAACGCAGACACCACGAATGGGCCAAAAAATGAATGTGAGAGATTCGATTTTAGATAATTAATAAATTCCATAGCTACCTGCCTTCTATCCACGTTTTACTTTGATTTTTGTATAGGGAAGCATGACCCGTTCTGGCGACGAGTCGGACCTTGCAAGGACCCATAGCTTTGTGCTCTCTCCAGGTGCGAGAAACGGGTAACGCACGGATGCACAGACAAGACTCATTTCTTTGCCTAGTTTGAGGTTACGGACATCTATGACCAGAGTTTTTTTCTTGTTTTTATTTTTGATTTCATAAACGTAGCCATTGTATTCACTTCCTTGGTAAATTTTCCGTAGTTCCATGTCAGTGTCTTGATTTCCTGTGTTGATTTCTTGGGAAACCCTTGACTCTTTAAAGCCTCGGATTCTTTTTTGCAGAAGCATCGACCGCATAAAATCTACGTGAGAAATTTTTGCACTTTCTGTTTTTTCCTTAGACGCGGCTCTATCTTCGACAAAATCAAAAAAAGAGTGATTTCTGTTTGAGTTACTTGGGTCTACTGCAAAGCTAAGCATGACCACTTTGCCAGAATTAAGTATAAAAACGACTGAGCCACTACCTCTTTTGATGCGAGGAGACACTTTTAGGATGGAGTAGTCGGGCGAGCTCTCGTTGGCTGGGCCAACGACTAGCCGGGTCGCGCCGTTGATTGTCTTTACTGGTTCTGGAAACCGAAGCAGAGTGTCTACTTCGGTTTTTAACCTGATAAAAACAGGTTTTTTGTCTACAAAAGGTATATCCATGGCATATGCAGGGTGCCCCGTTGCTGCTACGTAGATAGCGAGCAATAAAAGAAATGTTTTGCATAAATTCAACATAATCACTCCTACTTCTTTTTTTGTTGATGTTTGTTTCGGCTTAGCTCATATATTTCTAGGTACCAGTTCTTTTTTCGATTGTTGTCTGGGTAGACAAGTCTGATCTTCATTTGGATTTTTTCAGGCTCACTACTCAAGAATTGGTTGCTGGAAAATATACTTCGCTTTGCTATGGCTTCGAGCTTGTAGTTGCCGTTTCCGTCTGACTGGATTTCTTTCGATGAAATCTGCAGAGTTTCTGTGACGTTGTCTTTTTTTACTTTCTCAATCCATTCGTTTGATTCTGCTCCAAACCGTGCGGCAAGGTCTTTGGACATATATTTCTTTAGGTTCTCATACTGATCTTCCACTGCATCAGGTGTGATGTTTCCGAGTAAGACGAGGTATTCACTCACGGTTTGCTGGACGTACTTGTCGGAGACTTTGTGGGCGCGAACTGGAGTGAAATCAAAGCTACCAGGTGCAAGGATGTATTCTTTTTTTCTTAGCTGGTTAGAAAATTGGTAAGCTTCATAGCGGGAGTATAGAAACAAAGAACAGAGCAACGCAATGAGTACAAGGGATATTGTCTGGTAGGTCGTTTTTTCTTTCTGCAGCGCAGCCTTATAGCAGATGTATTTTGGTAGAGTTCGAAGGTCCAGCTCTCCTAGCACAGATGGGTCTGGCGTTTGAACCTTCGCTAGCACTACTCCTTTTTGCATAGGTGAGATCATTTGTGTCTCCATGGATCTGTAAAGGTTGGACAAGCTTTTATTTAGTTTTGTTTGAGCTGCTTTTCTTGCTGAGGTCAACCTATGGCCTATATCTAGCAAGCAACCTGTAATTGATGCGGCGATTTGCATGGATTTTTGTTTGATCGTATTAACCATAAAGCCTCCTTTAGTCAGAAAATTCATTGTTTCCACCGGGCTGCGCGAGTCCGGGTAAGGTCATCCCCAGATAGCGGTATGGAGCATGTAGGAAAACCCCTTTTTTACATCTCTTTTTGACGATGGGTACCACGACTAAATTTGCACAGAGGCTCAAAAGCAGAAGCCCTAGGGAGTCGAGGATGATGCCAAAAAAAAGCATGCACGCAAGAGCCATAAACGCGTCTGCAAGCTCCCACGTATCGAGGATCATGATTGGCTCGTCGACCGTCCGGGATATTGCAATGGAGTGTTCTCGCTGGATTTCGCGGTAATCATGCACTTTTGAGGCCTTTCACAAGTTTACTTGCTAGTTTGTAGGCTTCTGTTTGAGGAACTTCAATCATGCCACTATCGAACACTCCTTTTTTATCTCCACCCATAGAGAACACGTTTTTCACCCATTTGACGGCTGTTCCAAAAAGCATAGCTCCAAGAAGGCATACGACAGCAACACTAAACTTTTGCTCTTTAAGTGCCCATCCTGCGCTTAAGATACAGATCCCTGCCATGAGGCGGCCAATCCAGTGAAACAAGCCACTGTCGATGATGGTCATAAGTTCTTTCGCGGCACCTAAGTTGTCCAAGGGATCGCCACCCGACCCCTGGCCCAATAGGATGCTCGTCGACCCTACGAGACAGATAAGACTAAGTTGTTTTAGGTTTGAATTCATTTTTCTTCTCCTTTTTTGTTTTTTATCCATTGCTTGATTAGTTCGTATTCATTTTGGCTAATAGAATCTGTGTCATGCTGTTTAGAACGACCAGGGTTTAACTGAACGATCGTGATGTTTTGTGCATTCTGGCTAGGTATAAGCTCAAAATGGAGGTTGTTTTGTTCCAAAAATCGCGTGAACTGGCGCATTTTTTTAGATTTAATTTCAGCTTTTTTTGCAATTATTTTTAACGCAAATGAATTCTTTTTTTTTACGTATCTATTGATGCGTTGGTTAAGTTTGTTTGTTAGCTCTTGTTTGTGTTCTTGGTATGTAAGCCAGTTTTGAATGTTTTTTTCTGTAGGTCTTCTTGCTACCTCCATGAAAGCAGCAGGAGGCAGGTAGTCTCCCTCGCGAAAATACTCGTCCGAGTTTATATCCATGACTTCCCTCCAATCGAAGGTAGACTCAGCTTGTGGTAGTTCTTTGGCATCTTGAAAGTAATCAATTGGTTTTTCATAAAACGGACTTGCCTGTATGCAAAGCTGGCTGAGGGTCAAGTAAATTGGGAAACCTAAAGATAATTTCATGATGCATTCCTTCCCGGGCTATGCGCGGCTAGCCTGCTAAGGCGTTTGTATTGAGGTTGCTTACTGTGTTGCACATAAGCCTGTATTTGGTTTTGGGTTAGGTACTCTATGTCCGGGTAGCGGCCAACAATGCCCCCTTGGCAGCTGGTACATTTGAGCTGGTCTGCTTCTGTGGATGTCGCGCATTCGTTGCATTGGATAGGTGTGAGTTGCTGGGTTGCGCAAAAACGAAGATTCTCGCCTATGAGCTGTTTGTCGACACCAAGTCCCACAAGTCTAGAGACGGCCTCTAAGGCTCCGTTAGTATGTAGGGTAGATAGTACTAGGTGACCTGTAGCCGATGCCTCTAAACACAATGACGCTGTTTCTTGGTCTCTTATCTCTCCGACCAGAATGACATCTGGATCTTGCCGTAAAATAGCTCGGATTGCGTCTTTGAAGCCAAAGTTTTCAGAAACCTGCACCTGTGAAATACCAGAAAAGCTATATTCGACAGGGTTTTCAATGGTGATGATATTGCACGATGAATGGTCCAGTTCGCACAAGAGAGAGTAAAGAGTTGTTGTTTTGCCGCTTCCGGTAGGGCCTGTTACAAGGATGAGCCCATTTTTGTGGTCAAGTGACTGTCTCAGTGCGTTTAGGTTTTTTTCGTGGAACCCGGACTTTGCAAGGTCAAAGCTTTTGCTTAGATCCAAAAGCCTCAAAACAATTCTTTCTCCATGCAGGGTGGGCATGGAGTTTACCCGCACGTCTAGATCCCAGTTAGGAAGGGATATTCTTGTGTCTTGAGATGTCCTGGTTACACCAAGGTTAAGGTTGCAACATTTCTTAACGTGGTTGAAAAAAGGCTGTGCGTATTCTTTGCCGATGGTTTGCCAAATAAAAAACTTACCGTGTCTTCGCATTCGAATAACGGTGCAGTTAGACTTGCTCTCGAAGTGAATGTCGCTGACGCCTGAGTCTTTGCCAAACTTAAGGCAGTTTGAAAAGAGTTCTACATAGGGTGTTTGTTCGAGTAGGCGCTGCTCGTCTGTTTTTTGAGTTCTTAGCCTGTAGGTTGCCTTCGGTTCGCTATCGCTTTTTTTGTTTTCTTTCGCAAGTGAGCATACTTTCTTGTGCTCAAGCTCGCTAAGTTTCATACATATGCTGGGATATTTTGCCGTGTGTATTTTTTGTGTGATTTGAAAGAATGTTTCTCGCGGCGACGTCTCGGTAAATGTATAAACCAAAAGATTATCTAATCTGATCTCTAGGCTAGATGAGCTTAGTTTAAAGATATCCACGTGTTTGGATGCAGCAATAATCTCCAGTGTTTTTTTGTTGTTTTCTTCGTGCAAGTTTCTAGTAACTACATCTTGAAAAAAGCAGTCGGAGACCTTCCCGAGTTTTCTTGCGGTTAGGTATGCAGGTGAACGTGTTGCTTTGCTAATAAATTGAATATCTACTAGCTCTTGACCGTGGAGCTTTTTGCTCAAAGCATCTTTAACGACCAAAGCCCATTGGCTGGCTGTGTAGCTGTTCTTAATGTTTTCAATTTTTTGCGCTCTACTCATCATGTCTTAAGCTTTGCAAACAGCCCTTATTCACGCAAATAGGTTAGGAGGGTTAAGTGGCAGTTAATGCTAGGCTTTCTGCCGGGTTTGTTCGTTTTAATGAAAAAGCGTTAACCGTAGTTCAAAAATATCGGTGAGAAATCGAGTATATTTTTCCTGGCCCTGATTTTTTGCGTAAGAGTCAGGTGGTAATTTGGAAGAGGTCATAACAGCGAGCAAAAAAGCAAATTTATGTCAAAAAAAGAAGCAAAAACTATTATAGGCGAGGTCGTAGACCTATCTTTTTTGGGTGGGAAAAGAGCTTCTCATCGTGCCTGTTTGATTCAATATAGTGGAGCAAAAACAGGTAAGCGTTACATTTTAGATGAAAACGAACTTGTAGTTGGCAGGACAGACGGATCTGGCATCCAGGTGTCTGACCTGAGCGTCTCTAGGAGGCACGCTAAATTTTCTAGGGTTGGAACAAGCTGGGTTGTAGAAGATCTTGGAAGTGCCAATGGAACCTACATACAAGAACGAAAAATTTCACGTGCCGAACTCGGCCATGGCGACATGCTAAGGCTTGGCTCTGTGGTGTTTAAATACTTTGCTGATGGTTCAAGCGAAGGTGTTTTGATGGATAACATATATAAAAAAGCGACCATCGATCACACGACTGGAATTTACAATAAAACCTATTTAACGGACGAGCTGGAAAGCCATTTTAAATTGGCCAGAAACTACCAACGTCCGCTTTGTGTTCTGATATTTGACCTGGATTTTTTTAAAAAAGTAAACGATACCTACGGACACAACTGCGGAGATGCAGTTCTAAAACAAACTGCAGAGCTCGCCAAAAAGCATATGCGTAAGAATGATGTACTAGCGCGATTTGGTGGCGAGGAGTTTGTGGTTATTTTACCGGAGACAAGTATTCATGCTGCTGTAGAGTTGGCAGAAAGAATTCGGCTGGCCTTTGAGCAGGCTGTTTTTCACTACGAAGGGAAGTCTCTAAAGCAGACGGTTTCCATCGGAGTAGCTCAGTTTCACCCAAGCATGACAAGCTGCAAACAGCTTCTTGAAGTTGCTGATCAAAGACTATATGACGCAAAACGAACCGGAAGAAACAAAGTAGGTACATGATGTTTTTTGTAAAAAGTTCTTTCTATTTTTTATGGGCTATTTTCGCAGCCACTTCTTTTTTTGCTGCTTCTTGTATAACCAGAGATGATGCTGTGGTAACAGAGTCACACGAGTTTAAGCATTCTGAAAAAAAGTACCGAGCGATTATTAAAGAAAAAACCAAAAAGGCAACTTTGTATGTGGATTTTGAAACCCGCGTCAAGGTAGGAGTTGTCCATCTAGACGAGCAGCTTATGGGTACAGTAAAAAATAGGGCGATAGAAAACTATGGCGTGGACAAAATCAGTGCGCTTTTAGGGCCCATGAATTCTGGTGAAAAAGTGTTTTTAATCTCTGTTTTTAGCAAAAGCTGGGATGACGATTTAAAAGGGTCGCCAAATTGGCATATTGAACTCGACCAGTCGAATCAAAAATTCGCCCCAAAAGACATAACGCGCCTGAATCAAAAAGATTTTTTAGCATCCTTCTTTGACTCTGTAGACAACTGGTCTACAGAGTATTTATTGCGCTTTGATGTTTCAGGTGACAACCAGCTAGAATCAGGACCTTTTGCTCTGAAAGTTTCTCATACTGATGGAAGAGTTATAGTTGGCTGGTGATGTTGAATAGACCCGCAAAATCCTTTGCTGGTTGAGTTTTTTCCCGTTCATTAAGAAAATACTTAGATGCTTTTGCCCTAACGTCCTAACGCTAGCCAAGGCTTGTCGGATATGATTATCACAGACTTTGCTTTGGAGATAATATGCGATTTTCTTACCGCGACTTACAGGTGGAATTGATCGACTCGAGTTTTGATTATATTCGAGAGATTAGATCGCAGCTAAATTTTTATAAAGCTAGTGTCTACAAAGATGAGATTTCCAGAAACATAAAAAGGAAGACTGGAAATCTTCGGGTTCTTTGCGGAGAGTTCAACTGCGAAACTCTCAACGAATTTTTTGATGAGTTTGACTCCCTGGCTCTTTTAGTTGGCAATGCAAAGTCGCATGTTTCGGCCAGCCTTCCCGAGCGCACCACCCGGCTTTTAAGTCAGCTTGAGCCCAGGTTAAAAGAAATCAAACATGGTTTAGCGGTGGCTACCTCCCGTAAAGACTCTTCTAATATGGTTCGCAATCTTCGCCGCAAAAAAAGAATATTGATGTCCGCCTGCCGCAGGGGGAGCCGTCCGTGGTCTCTCCTTAATTTGCTGTAGTATTTTTAGGTCGCCGGCTTATGCCTGGCTGGCAGCGCTTTCGTAGATATATTCGTCTTTTTAGATTGATGCTACAATCTAAGCATGCTTTTTTTGTCTCTAATCCCTATTTGGATAACTGTTGTTGCAGCGCTTACTCCGTTGCTGCTTCCAGCAGGGGCAAACTTCGAATATGAGTACCATCTTTATGCTGCATGGGTAGAGGTGTTCTTGTGGGTTTTAGCCAGGTCAGTAATCAAGAAAAATCCTTGGAAGAACCGACCCGTATTTTTGTTTCATATGCTGACTTTTTATGCCCCTTTGGTGAGTTTGATTCCAGGTGTATTTGCCTTTGCTACCCGCTCTTGTGCTTGTAATCCAATTGGTTTTTTTATTTGGTGGGCTATTCTTTGGCTGCCAGCAAGGTCTGTGGGCTTTATTTTCTTTAGCACAACGGGCTCTTTGTTTAAGAAAAAAGCAACATTTGTACGGTTAGGCTACTTTTTTGGTGCGTACCTTGGTCTATGGCTGCTTTTGGCTTTGACCCTATGGGCGTTTCCACAAAAAAGAGTTGTACACGCAGTGTTTGGCTTTTTGCACGGACCCATATACGACGCCTATATTTCCTTGGATGCAGGTGTTGTTTTAAGGCGTCTTTCTTTGGTTGTTTTGAGTTTATCTGTTCTGGTTTTTTATTACATAAAAGACATCTATAACCGGCGGTGCCTCAGTCTTGCTTTTTTACTTCTTTTCTTGGGTCTAGTGGTGGGGTCAGGGCATTTTGCTAGTACGCAGCTCGGGCACGCGGCTCTTAGGTCAGAGTTTACTGAGTCAGCCAGCGGCAGCGGTATACAGCTTTATTTCAACCAGAAATCAAAGGATTCATCCGAGATACTGAGCTTGCAGCGCCAAGCAGAGTTTCACTTTCGAGATATTTGCTGGCAGTTAGGTTTAGGTACAGACGAGGTGGCAGCTGTTAGGGTTTACGTATATGATGACGCGAACCACAAAAAAATATCTTTTGGTGGCTATAACACTGATATTGCCGATGTTTTTGGCTCGTCCATACACATCACCCGCCGCCTGCTTCCACATGCAACCTTAAGGCATGAACTTGTTCATGCAATTCTTGCGCATAAAGCTCCACTAGGTCTGGGCTTTAGGGTCAACATGGCTATGACCGAAGGAGTCGCCGTTGCTTTGGAATCGTCTCCGCGTGAGCGCAGCGTGCACGAACTTGCTGCTACCCTTATGCTCGGGCAGGACAAACCGCCTAAACTTTCCGATTTGTTTTCGCCTTGGTTTTGGCGCCAGCCTCCAGCCCACGCCTATGGGATAGCCGGATCTTTCTTTAAGTTTTTGCTCGAGACCCACGGTGGGCCGAAGCTTTTGGATCTATACGCAGGTAAGTCGTTTGAGCATTCCTACGGCGCCTCTATAGAAGAGCTAGAAAAAAACTGGCTAAGCTACCTAGAGAAGGTATTCAAAGGCGATTCTTCTCGTGGCTATTTTCAGCGTGTCTTATCGCAGCAATCACAGCTTGATCTTAGGTGCCCCCACAGCAGAGAGATCAATCAACGCTCAAGAGACAAAGGGTTTTGGCTACGCCTAAGGCAGCCTTTAGGGTGGGACCCAAAAATAGATTATCACCCGTGGGCTCTTTCTAACTTTAAGATAGGCTCAGACGAGCAAGTCACAGACATGGACTTTTCTTTTTTAAGTACACGAATAAAAGAAGAAATGGATCAAAACCAGTATGCACAGGTAAGCGTTAAAAAATGGTTGGTAGATGTCTCTTCGATGCTGCGCACGCCGTTTAATAGCCGGCTTCAGGCTAAGCTTCGGCTTTTGCGTAGCGACCTTTTGTCGGTAGATGACCGTTGGGACGAGTCCGAGAAGGTTTTAGAGGAGCTTGTTCAAGAGCTGCAAATCAAAGAGCTCGGTGTAGATCTGTACCGGGCAGCTGAGGCACGCTTAAGGCTAGCTAGTCTAACAAGCGTAAAGGTAAACAAACAGTGGAGGCGCTATCTCGCTGGGTGGCGAAAGAATCCGCCTGGTTTTCAAGGAGATGGATCTGTGCCCTGGCTGGTGGAATACTTGTATCTGCGTTCTGCATCGAGCAAAGTGTCTACGGGCAAATCTCTTGCGGAAATGATTGATGCGTTTCCTGAACATGAAACCATTTCGACACTACACAAAAGCTTTTACTTTGAGTATTTCCGTAAGTTAGCTGAGCTTAGTTTGTACGAGCGCCAAAATCTCAAACTAGCAAAAAAGGCAGCAGAGAAAGCCAAAACCTATTCCACGCCGAATCAAGCGGGGTATGTTGCAATGCTCCTGCGGGCAACAAGCCTTTAAAAGTAGTCGGAATCATTAAAGATTTAACTAGCCTTAACATTTTTTTATTAAAATGCTTTTAAAATCATAAAATACATTGTATGGTAGGTATTCACGAGTGACTTTCATGCTCGTACCCCCCTTTAATTTTGTTTTTCCCATTCAAACAGTTCAAATGGAGTCCCGAAGATGAAACTACAAACAAAAATTTTAACCGTATTAGCCGCAACTATTGCATTTGGTTGTGGTAAAGATGAAAAGAAAACAGTTACCGTTGCTAAAACAAAAGCAGACGTAGAAGAAAAAGTAATTGTTGGAACTAAAGAAGACGCAACCAAAGCTGCAGTTGAGGCGACAGCCAGTAAGACTAAAACGCTTAAGGCTATTTCCGACGCTTCTGCTAGCCTCGTGAATGTGGCTCAACAAGGATTGACTCTCGCATCAGAAGGTTTTAAGGAATCAATGAGTTCGGCTAGCATGACACCGAATCAGAAAAAAATTATCTATGGAACAGCAGATATGGTTTGGTCTCACAATGAATCTGCAAACGCACTTTTTGATGCTACTGATAAAGCGGAAAAACTAGAGATCGAAAGGTACAACCTGCAACACGCAAAAATCAAGAAAAAAGCTCAAAACGGTGAGTTAACTCTCGATGAGGCGAATGAGCAAATTGCTGAGCTGTTGAAAAATTCAACTGAAAAACTGGAAAAAGAAAAAGCTGATGCAGGCTTTTGGAAAAATACTGTGGATGGATACCGCAACCTCTTTAAATAGACTAAACGTACTGATCGGAACATCATAATTGATGTGTATTGCTTCAAAGCCTCGACTCTAAGTTCGAGGCTTTTTTTTGTATAAGGCCCACTATCCTACGTAAGCTTTAAGAGCTAAAAGCGCCTTATCAATCTGCTCTGGACTACCACAAGAGAACCTCAGGCAGCGCTCAAGCCCTTTGCCTTGGCTAACGTTTCGCACAAGAATTCCATGTGTTTTAAGGTGGTTGTATAGCAGAGGAACTTCGGTGGTTTCTGCGACCGATAGTAAAAAGAAATTGGCAGCAGTAGGGTGGACCTTCCAGCCTGCTGCTGTCCCTATAGCTGCGGTCTCCCCAGAAAAGGTTTTAATCAAAGACTTAACTGAAGATACTTTTGATTGTGACCAGGTTTGTATTTCTTTGTTTTGCGTGAAGTACTCGACGGCACAGCTGCTAAAGGCGTTGACAGCGTACGGTAGCCTAAACTTTTTGAGCTCAGCGATGATAGCAGGATCTCCGAGGGCATACCCAAACCGTAGGCCAGCGCTGGCCCACGCTTTGCTGAGAGTACGCAGGCTGAGAAGGTTGGGGAATTGTGCAAGAAGAGCTTTGGCATCCTGGTCATGAAACTCTGCGTAAGCCTCGTCAGCAATAAAAAGAGAGTCAGGGTGTGAGCTAAGAAGACGTTTCAATGCAGAAAGCTCGAGCACAGAACCGGTTGGGTTGTTTGGTGAGGCGAAGATCACTAGCGAGCCCGGCTCTATCTCTGGGATTTTGTCTAAATCAAACTGAAAGTTTTCATCCAGGGGCCATGCGGCAAACCTGAGGTCGTGTACGCCAGCTTGTATTTTAGTTACCGGGAAGCTCGGGTCTAAGCCGATGATTTTTGTATTTCCAAACCCACGCAGTAGCATAGTTAGAATAGAGTCAGACCCAGAACTTGTGAGCAAACTATTTTCGGCCACACCTAGGTGGTCAGCAAGTTTTGCATTTAGCTCTATGCTGTGAGCGTCTGGGTAACGGTTCCATGCAGCGCCTACGAGGTTTGCTGCGACGGCTTCCTTGTGCTTTTTGGGCCAGTCCCATGGCATTTCGTTTTGATCAATTTTTATTTCAGCTGTGAACTTATCAATGCTGTAGGTCGGAGAGTCCAACAAGCTTTGTTTACAAAACCGGTTCAAAAATGAACTGCCTAGCTTCGAGGGTGGGGTAGCGTCGGTGGTCATAGCGTCTCTTTCCTAAGTTCTTTTTTTCTAAGATCTGTTCACTGTAGTTTGCTGCAAGCGAATGTGCATAGCAGTCATGGCAACGGAATTGGCTAAATTATAACTTCGAACGCGCTCATCCCAAATAGGAATTTTAAAGCAGCTGCCAGGCTGTTTTTCGAGAATGCGGCTAGGAAGGCCGGCCGACTCGCAACCAAAGACAAGAGTGTCTATTTTGTTACAGTCTATATCGGCTAGGGTTTTGCTTGCTTTTTTACTCAAGTAAGCTGGGTTGCTTTCGGGGTTTTGTGTTAGCCAGTCGTCCCAGGATGCATACTCTTTGCAGTCTAGGTGCTTCCAATAGTCAAGCCCAGCTCGCCGTAGAGTTTTTTCCGAGAGTTCAAACCCTAGTGGGTGAACAAGATCAAGGCTACAGCCAGTGGCCAGGCAGAAGCGTCCGATGTTTCCTGTGTTTTGGGGTATTTCTGGGGTCACCAGTACAATTTTTAACTTTTTAGGCGGCTGCATTTTTACCTTCCCAAATCATCCAATACATCGATAAACAGTTGATAAGAGCATGTGCTGCAATGCATGGAATAATTTTTTGCGTGGTCAAAAAAACATAACCAAACAAAAGACCTGCAACTCCTGTCGCGAGGCTCCAGCTGGTAATCCGGCTCGAGCGTGAAGCAGTAGCTGGTGCTAAGTGCACCAGGCCAAAAACCACACTTGTTGCTACCCACCCTAGAAGCGGCTGCAGCGCGCCCCGAAACAGAACCTCTTCTCCAACCCCTGATGCCAAGCCCAACAATGGAGGAGCCCATAGGGGTAGGTTTGAAAGCATTTCAACCATCTGTTCTTTGACGTCGCGGTAGTCTGCAAAGTACTCTTCGATTAGGTAGCCAAGGCAATAGAGGATAGCAATAGTCAAAAAAACAATCCGGACTAGGTTGTCGATATCTTTGCCCTTTGAGCTCCATTCGAACATGCCAAAGTCGCCACCGGTAAAGTAAATAATGGCTAGACCGAGAAGGGTCATGAGTCCGTAAAAAAAAGAAGACACATAAACAAAGTTTAAAATCATTTGGTTTTTATCAGTTTGATCAGGTCTGGCCATATCAGCCGAACGAAAAAGCTGTGACAGCCACGTAGGCGGCAAGTAAAACCCAACCAAAGCGAGACGGTAGAAACCTAGCCGAGACATCTGATTTTTTGCCATAGTGCAAAAGCGCCCAACGGATGAGTACTAAGATCGCGATCATGGCTGGTAGTTGCAGTCGCAGCAAAGGAGGGTCTACGGCAATCCCACCCGGTGTAACAGCTGCTGCAAGACCGGCCACAAACAGGACGTTTAAAATGTCTGCACCGATGATGTTACCCAAAGCCAGCTCTCCATGGCCTTTTCGGCTCGCTGAAATAGCTGTAACTAACTCAGGAAGGCTTGTTCCGAAGGCAACCAAGGTCGCAGCAATGACAGCTTCTGGTATCGATAGGCGGTGTGCCAAGATCTCAGCACAGCCAATCAAAACCTCCGAGGCGATGATGACAAAGATTGCACACACAAAAATAATAGAAATAGATCGAAGCCAAAAAGCTAGATCTGGATTTTCTTGGTCCGCGCTGTCTTCTTCAGGTCCTGCCGAAAGGCCAGAACGAATCGAATCAAATAAATAAATCGCTAGCAGAGCCACGGAAATAAAGCCAAAGCTACGTGAAAAAACAGTGCCTTTCGCAAAAAAGGAAACGACGTCAAAACCAGCACCCCAAAGAAGGGCAAACAATAGAAAGAATCCCGAGCCAAGTTGCAGCCAAGCAGATCTTTGCAAAACAACCGAGCGCAGCGGGATTGGCGATAAGATAAGTGCAATGCCTAGGATTAGCCCTGAATCACACAAAATAGAGCCGATGGCATTACCAATGGCAAGTCCAGGGTTGCCCTTGATCGCAGCCATTACAGATACACTTGCCTCGGGCAGAGTCGTACCTAGGCTGACAATGGTAGAGCCGACCACAAGTTTGGGGATCCCTGACTTCTCTGACAAAGAAGCAGCTTGTTCGACAAGAATGTCGGCTGCCTTGCCTAAGACCACCATGGCTCCGCCAAAAACCAATAAAACCAGAATAGATGGTGCGGTCTCTAAGTGTTCGATAAAGTGATGTAAAAATTCCATATTCCTCATTTTTAACGCCTCATCTGAGAATTCGCGAGGTTCAACTGAGTATTTGTGTATAAATTAAGCAGGCAACGGAGCAGGCTGGGTCCTTCCTGTGATATTCAAGTCGGGCATAGCTGGGCCCTTTCAGAGCCCGTGACTAATCTTTCGATGGCAGGTGAATCATATGATGGCAAAACAATTTTCAGGACTGACTGCACGTATTCTCTTAGCGATGGTCCTGGGGCTCTTTATTGGAGTTGCTGTTCACAACTATGGCCCAGATATGGGTAGCCCAACAAAATTTTATACCTTTTTTGTCGACGGCATCCTTGATTTCGGAGGGAAAGCTTTTATCCGAACTTTGAAGATGCTGGTTGTGCCGATCGTACTAGTTTCGTTGATCGTCGGAGTATCTGGTTTAGGTGATCCTAAGAAACTTGGCCGCATAGGGCTTAAAACCATTGGGCTTTATTTGATCACAACAGCTGTTGCGATCACCCTCGCACTAAGTGTGGCTACTTTGGTTGGTACCGGTGCTGGGGCAAATATTGAGGCTGCTAGCAGCTATACGCCAAAGGCCCCTCCGGCTATCAAAGATGTTTTTCTTAACATTATCCCGACGAACCCGTTTGACTCGATGAGCTCTGGCAGCATGCTGCAACTTATCTTTTTTGCGCTTTTCTTTGGAATTGCCGTTTCGCTTTTGAGCCCAAAACAGTCCGATCGCCTGCGGCCTATCCTAGACCAGCTCAACGACGTCGTCCTGAAGATGATCATGCTACTTATGGAGTTTGCTCCGATCGGGGTTTTCTGTCTTGTAGCTAAGGTGTTTGCCGACAAAGGCCTGAGTATGTTTGCGAATTTACTCGTATACTTCTTTTGCGTGGTAGGGGTTCTTGCCCTGCAAGCGTTAGTTGTTTACCCGGTTTTGCTCAGCTTGTTTTCTCGCCTAAACCCGGTTCGGCTACTTAAAAAAATGCGATCTCCGTTAGCTTTTGCTTTTAGTACTGCCTCCTCGAACGCGACGATACCAGTTACCCTAAAAACAGTAGAAGAGGAACTTGGGGTAGACCGCAGCGTGGCAGGTTTTACTATCCCGTTGGGTGCGACCATCAACATGGATGGAACCGCGATCATGCAGGGCGTGGCTACGGTCTTTATTGCAAACGCTTATAACATTGATCTTGGGATGACCGATTTTCTTATGGTTATCTTAACGGCTACTTTGGCCAGTGTTGGCACGGCAGGCGTCCCTGGAGCAGGCATGATCATGCTCGCCATGGTTTTGACGCAAGTAGGTTTGCCAGCCGAAGGGATTGGCATCATTTTAGGTGTGGACCGTCTTCTAGATATGATCCGCACAGCGGTAAACATCACGGGCGACGCGGTGGTGACCTGTATTGTGGCCAAATCTGAAAACTATATAAACGCAGATAAATACAACGCCTAGACCATTTGCCTGCTATCCGCGCTATAATAAGTACTGCGTGAGAGTATACCCTTCAGCTTTAATTTTTAATCCTAAACCCCTTCTGGGGTTTGTTTTGTTGTGGTTGTTTCTATCCTGTGGTTTTCAGGTCAAAGAAGAAGAAGAGTTAGTTTTGGCTCCGGTCTCATCGTGCCGTCCGTGTGATCCTTGTTTTGAAAAAACCTATTTTGCAGAAGATCAATCGACAGGACCTGGCCCGATAGGGTTAGAACAAAAAAACAGTCCACCTGGTTTAGATGTCTATGCAGCCTCTTCCGGGTGCCCAGGTTTTTCTTTTTATCAACTTCATGGGGTGGCTTCTGGCAATGGTCTGATAGATGTCTCTTGGGCTTCAACCCGCTATGCGCCTCCTAGTACAGAGGCTGGGTTTATGCAGGCTATAGTCGATGCGCTAAATACGACAGGTACAGCTTGTTACACGTTAGTGACAAATGGCATTTTCCCAAAAATCCGGGCTGAATACACAGCTGGAGAGACCTTTGGCATCAATATTTTCGAGCGCTTTTTTGACTGTGGTGAAGTAGCGGCAACCGACGGTTGGAGTTTTGGGGTTTCAGCAGACACGGCTACCGATTACAGTTGTACAGAGGCTGGAGATGATCCAGAGGCTCCCTACGACCTGGGTACCTGCTCGGCGCCTTCGAACGTCTTGCACGGAAGCATGTAGGGCTGCTTTTGTGAAGCCTTTTTAAAAGCGTGTTCAGCTGCTTTTTTTCTTTGTTCTTTTTGCCGTTCGTTTCTTTGCTACTTTTGATTTTCTTGCCGCCTTTTGCTCTGGCTGTTTTTCTGATGTTGCGTCTGTCTTCTCTTGCAGCTTGATTTCAATGCTTACGTTCTTGCTTTTTAAAATCTGCACAAGTGGCTCTTTGAGCGTATTTGCAAAGGCTGTAGCAGCCTCAGCGGCCATTAGTTGCAAGACTTCGTCTTTGCTTTTTCCTGCCCACTGTAAAAAACCATTGAGCATATCTTTAGCCTGGTCTAAGGGTATTTTGTCTGAACCCTGCCTAAATCCGCCACTTATGGCAGCACCCATAAAGTCTTTCCAGCTCGAACCGGTTTTCTTCTCTGTTTTTTTTGCCATCGAATATGCTCCTTTAAGACAAAAGCTCTTTGCTTCATTATATAGAAACTTAGCACTTATTGCGATAAGCTAGAGGCCTAACCTGTCTTAGGGGACCTGCTTGAGCTCAGCAGCAAAATCCATCTACATACACATTCCGTTTTGCAGCTTTGCATGTCATTACTGTGATTTTTCAAAAACAGCAGATCTAAGTGCAGATCTTATCAAAGATTATTTTTCTGCCCTGACAGCAAACATCACGGCAAACCTAGCTAGCTTATCCGGCGAGCTAGAAACGGTTTACTTTGGTGGAGGTACTCCTGGCTTGTTTACCTCAGAAATTGGCGGTTTGCTCGCATTGCTTGAGGGCAAAATCAGGTCATCGACTGAGGTTACCATGGAGGTGAACCCTAACAACCTCAAGCCCGAAAATTTTTCTTACTGGACTAGTGTAGGGATAAATAGGTTCTCTGTGGGCGTGCAGTCGTTTCAGCCCAAAGCTCTAAAGTTGCTTACCCGTGATCACGGCGCCGAGCAAACAGACAAAGCACTGCAAATCTTACAAAGGTCAGAGGCGAACTGGTCTCTGGATTTAATATACGGTTGGCACGACCAAACTCTGACCGATTGGAAGGAGGACCTTGAACGTGCACTAAGCTATAAGCCAGCACATGTCAGCATCTACAACCTAACGTACGAACCAGGGACACCTTACTATTTGCGCGAGCAGCGTGGGGTCTTAAAAAAATCTCCGCAAGAGATTGAGGCAAACATGTACCAGCTTGCTTGCCAAACCCTATCTGCCAACGGCTACGATCACTACGAGCTGGCAAGCTGGTGTAGGCCCGGCAAAAAAAGCAGACATAACTCTAAGTACTGGGACCTAATGTCTTGCGTGGCAGTAGGTTCTGGGGCCCATGGTTTTAGGTTGGATGCATCTAGCAGTTTCAGCCCCGGCGTTCGTTATTCCTACCCGAAGAACCTAAAGAGTTACATGAATAGCTGGCAAGAACCGTTGCTTGAAGAAGGGCGGAGGTTGTTAGATCTGGTTTTAGAGTATGGCCTCGTGCGGCTTCGTACTCGAAAAGGTCTATCTCTTGCAGACCTAGAGCAGCTTGCAGGTAGCCGGCTGTCGCAAAAACTTTGGTCTGCACTAACAAAAAACACTAAGATGGGGCTGCATACCAGTGAGAGCCACTTGGTTTTGCCGGAAGATCAGTGGATTTTAGAGAACGCCTACCTTCGGGAGTTTCACAGTTGTTTAGAAAAGGCATTTAAAGATGACAGGTAGCAAAAGCGATACGGGTAAAAAGCAAACCAAACAAAAGACAAAAAAACTAAAAAACCTACCACAAACGGCTTGGAGCCGCGCTGCGAGGCTCGGCTGGCTATCGACAAAGCTTATTGCCAAAAACGTAAAAGACAAGCTACAGTCAACAGTTTCAACCTTGTCTGAACAAGCTCTATTAAAATCTCAGCTAAAGATGGCCGAAGATTTGGTCGGCACACTTTCTAACATGAAGGGTGCGGCTATGAAGGCCGGACAAATGCTGGCGTTGGATCTAGGAGATATGATTCCGGCAGAGGTGCGCGATGTTCTCTATAAGCTTTCAGATGATTCAAGTTTTTTAGAGTTTGAAAAAGTACAAAAAATCCTCAAAAAATCTTTGGGCGCAGAGCGCTACGCCAAGCTTAGCAACATAAGCTCCGAGCCTATCGCAGCAGCATCTATAGGCCAAGTACATACGGGTACTTATCAAGGGAAAAAGGTAGCGATCAAGGTGCAGTACCCTGGCGTAGCCAAATCGATTGACGCTGATATGTTTGCCTTAGAAAAACTGATCCGTGGTTATTTGATGGTGACGCGAAAAAAGTTAGATATTCGCCCTTTCTTTTCTGTGGCCAAAACAAAACTTAAGCAAGAAGCAGACTACCGCAGAGAGGCAAATAGTCTTAACCAAGCCAAACAGAACTTTTTAGGCCACCCCGGGTTTAGGGTTCCCGAGGCTTACTTGGAACTTTGCACTCCGATGGTCTTAGTGATGGCTTTTGAAGAGGGGGTGCCGCTTAAGTCTTGTATATCCGAAGACAAACCCGCTATTGGCAAGGCCGATAAAAAGGTTCTTGCAGCGCTTCTTCTAGAGCTTTTGTTTCTTGAGTATTTTAAGTTTGGGCATGTACAGACAGATCCAAACCTAGGGAATTTTTTCTTTGACCCTAAGGCTGGTCAATTGGTGCTTTTGGATATGGGAAGCATACAGTCTTTTAAGGTTCAGCACCGTTTAAACGTACGCGAGATGCTAGCAGCCAGCCTAAAAGGCGATTCGGCAAAAGTCCTAGCCATGGGTGAGACTTTAGACCTTGTGAGCGCAAAGGAGTCGGATGCGGTAAAAGAGCAGTTTGTGGATGTCGTAAAAGTGGTAGCAGAAATGTTTTCTCCCGGCATCCAGCCCTTTGATTTTTCGAGTCCAGACTTTTTACACGAAACCAGGTCTCAAATCATGGGCCTCGTCAGAAACATCCGCTACACCTCGCCTGCCAAACAATTTGCGTTTCTTAACAGGAAGCTTGGGGGTATCTATCATGTTCTGCGTACGCTCGGGCACAAACACGATATGCGGCTTTTTTGGGAGCTTATAGAGTCGTTCGTTCGAGAAAACCAGGAGGGGTGATTGGTGCGTAAGCGTCAGCCGGTGTATATAGTATGACTTCCACTTCATTGTAAAAATATAATTTACGGTAGTTCCTTAGCAGAGCCTTTTGTGACGCAACTAAATTGAATAGCGTCTATTTTGGGGTGCGAAAATGATACATGCTGGAATAACAACACCCAACTACATCAACAACAAATGTTGCAAGATCTTGAAGTTAAATTATCGGGGTCATAAAAACCTATGATTGCACCTATTATTAAATAGTAGAGAGCTTTTGGAGAGCTGCGAAAAAGTTGTGGATGTTCTCTTTGAATATTTTTTGAGTGGTGAGATCAAAGTTTCCGACTTGTTTGATTAGAGCATCTTTCTTTCTTAAGAATTTTCTAATTCCACTTCTTTTTGTGTCGGGATCAAAAAGAAACTGAAACGCCTGGTTACCGGGCAAAAGCTGGTCGATTAAGTTTTTCTCGTATGTTGCCGTTTTTATTTTTTCCCCTTGGTAAAAACCAGTAAGATTCATATCGTAAGGGGTTATGTGTGTTGTGTTTTTCTTGGATGTAAACAATATTACGTTTCTCGCCGTGCCGTAGGAGGGAGAAAATACAATGTAGTTCCAGTCTTGGTTGTTGATCATCGTGTTAAACAGAGCAAGCTGAAAAAGATTCTCTTTATCAGTCTTTTTTAGTAGCTTTTGTATAAAAGTGTTGTTTTCAGCTCTGAATTTTTTCACATTAAATTTTGCCCTATAATGCTGTTCTAGGTGTTTCAGAGTTAAGTCAAGAGGACGATTCTCGACGGTACTTATCATCTGGGTGGTTAACTCAAAAAGCGAGGATTCAGGATTCTGTGCTTTTAACTCTTTATAAAGACTGCTGTACATTTCTTTGAGTTCTGGCGAGAGCACGGCTACAAGCTCTTTGTTTATCTCTTCTGAATCCCCAGTGTACATGAACCTTTCTGGTATTTCGTAAAGTTTCATGTTGGATCTGCTAGCGGCGTCTTTTGCGTTTTCAAGCACAAACCCAAACTTTTCCTGCCATAGCGTTTTGTCTTCGTCTTTATATGTGATTTTTAGCTCTTGCGTTCGTATGTGTTGAGGCAGGGCTGTTTGGGCGAGTTTGTATTGAAACAGTTCTCTTTTTCCGTTCAATAAAAACTCTTTGTCGTTACAGTGGCCAACTAGTTTTAAATTTCTACTACCCTCCAAAAAAGTGCCCTTCATTGCGCTTTTCTTGAAGTTTATTTTTAAGGGTGGGACCTCGCACTGTAGTCTGGAGTTTCCGCGCGCTCGGAAATCAATATCCAAAATTTTGGTACCAATATGCATCTTCCCCTTATAATAGGGCTTCTCAAAATCCTTTTTTTTATCATTCCAGACGTACGTTTCTTTGTTTTTGAATGCTTTTTCAATTGGGCCGAAAACCACTATGGATTCGACATCATCTGTAAAGCCTATTGATTTTATCGTGGATTGAGTTGTGTTTATCGCTTTGCAGGAAAAACAAAATGCGAAGAAAAAAACTATTGTTGAGAGCTTCATATGATTTTAACGTCCTTTTTTTAGGCTTGTTTAATTTTTTTACATGTTTTCTAAAGCTGACTGAAAAAAGCATTCTCTCACTTTGCAAAAACCCTTCAGTTTAGGGTCTATTTTTTCTTCCAAACCTTTCCCTGGATCGAAGAGCTAAGTCCACAACCTTCAAAAGAGTACCCGTCTGTGGCATCAACAGGGCGTATTTCGCCGTCTGTGCAGCTTGCATTAAAACTGTCACATGTCGCATGGATAAAGCTGTCGCCAAGGTTCTTTTTAAGGCTGTTTACCCATAGGTTGCACTTTTTCCGCAGCTCTATGTGCTGCCTTTCCGCAAAGGCACCAGCTTTTATAGGGTTGTCAACTTTTAGCTTAGCTGTCCTAAAGTTTTCTTTGAATGTATGTGTTTCTTCTGAGTCGATATCAAACACTGTTATCAGGTTTGCTCTGCCCGAAATATAAAGAGGTAAAGAGTCATGACCGCCAATGTCCATGTTAAGGTGCCAATAATACCGGCCTGTTATTGTGTCGGCGAAGGAGCCTGTGCAGCGTGAATATAAGAGTTTTTGCGGTCTGTTCTCTTCTAGTTCTTTGTTTCGTAACATGCATTTTTCTTGGCTTTGATCTCTTGCGATCGCCTCCATTTTTTTATGTTCGGAAAAACGGTGGTATTCATCCGCTCCTCCGCTAAGGGTGAAGTGACTTTCGTACTTCACTAAGGTTTCTTGGTGAAGTAGGACTGAATAGATTTTTTCAGCGATTCTAAGCGGCTCTGCATTTAGTGAAAAGGGCAATGCAATCATAAGTGACAAAAGAATTCTATCCATAGTCTTCTCCTCGGGTTTATTATTGTTTTTATATTTGCTGTCCAAACCTTATCTGACTTCGGTTTGGTTGTCTAGTAAAGGTCTGGGGTCTTTGAGTGCATGTTTTTTTAAGGAATGTATATACGTAACTAAAAATACGTGTGTCCTTAGATGATTAGCTACTTAAATCAGGTTTCCACATCATGTCTAAAAAGTTTTTATAGTTTACACATTGAATTCCGTCTTCGGTAGTTTGTTCGAAAGGATCTAAGGTCACAGCCAGATAGTTCTTGAATAGGCCTTCCTCCTTTAACGCTCGAAGTCCGCGAAAATCTGCTTGCGAAACTTTGGAGGTGGACTTGATTTCAATAGCCCATTCTCTACCAATCAAAAGGTCTACTTCTTGTTTATTAACTGATCTCCAATAATAAATATTCTCAGGTCTTTCTCGGTAAGATAAGAATGCTCTCACTTTTAAAATAATAAAGTGTTCAAAACTCTGTCCGAATGCTGAGGACTTAAGTTTAAGGGTGTTTTCGTCCCTCAAACGGTTAGCGACCCCCAACGTCAAACAAGTAGTGTTTTGCTCTATTTTCTTTTTAGTTATGGCGGTGCACCTCGTCTAAAAGCGAAGCCATTTTTTGAATCTCATCTATCACGATGATCGAGCTGGGTTTTGCCGAGCTTATCAAGCTTGGGTCTTGTGGAAGCCTTCTGCAGGTGCCGTGCTCTAGCAGATCAAAAATAGGTGCCTTTGGTAGCTGTTGTTCGAAAAGGGTCCATTTACCTGTACTTCTAGGTAAGGCCAAACAAGAAGTAGGGTTTTTTACTAGCGATTGTTGGAGCTTAAGTGCTCTACTATATTACATCTCAATATCCTGCAGTGTAGATTCATATTATAAAGATTCTTTCGCTATTTTTTGACATCTTTAAACACTAGTCACCTAAGCCTTTTTAAAGCACCTGGAATCATTGAGGTTTTTTTTGCCTTTCTTGGAACGATTCTTGAGTATATATCGGTACTCCGAGCATTTTCGCTCTGAGACAAATAAGGTCTAGAAAATGAAGTTAGCTCTATTAGTCTTAAGTTTCGTGTTTGTTGCCTGTGGTGGCCCGGTCGCGTCACAGTTGTCGCAAATAAATAGCGCTTTTAAGCTAAGTCAGTCGGAAAAAAATCAGGTTTATACGATGCTTGGTAATTTATTTTTAAGCTCTGTATCTCAAAGCGCAACTGTAATTAGTACTACTCCTCAGATTATGACCTCGCAATATGAAGCTTTTCTTAAATTTCAAAAAGCTAGAATCAGTGTGCGAAAAGATATGGTAGGGCTTGGGCCGGGTGATGCCTCAGCTTTGGTTGTTGAGCTACAAAAGCTGGACGGCCACATTGAGGCATTTGGTGATCAGGACCGCGTTGCACGTAATGCTGTTTCTGAGCTAAATGTTTACGTTAAGCGAATGGATAGCAGCGTAAATACACAGAAAATAATGAAACAGTTGGATGAACCAAAGTTCATCCTCTGGCAAAGGCAACGAGCGGTCGTCGCAGCCCAGTTACGCAGCGAGAAAAACGCAGAGATGAAGAAAATATTGGGCGATGAACTAGCTAACCTCGACAGCGAGTACAAGCTTCGGTTTTTAAGAGGTTGGATTTCTCAACCGTAAGTTTTGCCTAAAAAACTTGCTAGACTGGTATGCCAAGCAGTCCCACTGTTGGTAAAACGCCAAAATGACAGACAAATCATAGTAAAATAGAGCACCTATGTTTGACTAGGTGGTCAACTTTCCTGTAGAACCAAGATATAACAAGAGAATATATCTCGGCAATTGAAGCTAAAGGATTGGTGACCATGCGACAGGTAGTCATAGGCATACTAGCAGTAGGATTTTTAAGTTTATCAGGCTGCAGCTCACAAGAGCCTCAAACCATCGTCTCAAAAAATAAATCAGGAACGGTATCTGCTCCTCCCTCAATGGATGATGTTTTTGTTTCCAAAGCGTCGGGCAAGGCAAGGTTTTTGCTTCCGCTTCGGCTAAGCAGTCAAGACGCAAACCAAAACCGCTATCAAAAAAACAAGGCAGAACCCAAAGAAATATATGGCGAGACCATCGACGGTACAGACTATATCCGCATCGAAGGACTTGTATCAGAAGCTAGTTTTCAAGCGATTCAAACTGGCTTGGCCGAACAAAGCGAGCAGCGTTTCGGGGCTCGCTCAGGTGTTTTAGGTGCTGCGATGCAAACAGAGCTGTTGGCTGCAGAGTGGAAGGTGCTAGGGTCGCAGCTAGAAGATAAAGTGAGTTTGCGTGACGGCAGCTTTTATAATTCGGTTGGCTATTTTCAAGGTTTAATTCCGTTAAAGGTTGCGCAAAAGCTTTCTGCTGTGAAAGGGCTCGGAGCAAATGTTCTTGTAAACCCTGTTCTGGTCGACGGCCAGGTTTCTTTAAAAGAGCCAATGGACGCGGGCCTAGCCCAAAACATTTTGCAAGGTTTAACCTCGGATGCCGGCAAGCGTGAGTTAGCAAATATGAGCGGCCTAAAAACGTTGAAGGTCCCAGAGTTTTTAGCAAAAGTGGAAAAAGAAATAGGAGAGACACCGGATGGCTCCCAGGTCACAGTTGGTATTGTTGATACAGGTATCACCTTAGCGCACCCTTCTTTTATGGACGATCAAGGCAACACTAGGATCGTTCGCATCAAAGAGTTTACTAATGAAGGTGTGGCTTATATTCATCCTGAATCAAACCTGAAGTTAGACTTTAGAAAACACAATGAAGAAGACTTTTTGGCTGCATTTACAGCCGATGTTTTGCCGCCAGCACAAAACCAACAAGCAGGACCTCCGGCAGATTCCTTAAGAGAGATAAGAGGCGAAATGCTTTTGTCTAGTGAGCAGGCCGAGGATTTGCGGCTTTTAGATGTGCAGGCTCAGCTTGGAGTGATTTCCGAGGATCTTCTGAGTGGTCCTAGAGACCCTGTTGATCTCAATCAAAATGGGAGTCAAAAAGACCTTTATTTTATTTTGTACATCCAAAAAGGCAATGACAGTTACGCATACCTTTCTTTTATCTCTGAGGATGGTAAGCCTGATTTTCGCAAGTCGCCTAAGCTTAGTGATTACAACGCAAACCAGGAGGCAATGAAAATTGGCTCGGAGCGGGTTGGGCTTGAATTTGGAAAGGCTAAGATCCGTACAAAAAGCGGCGGTGAGCTCGAAGCGACTACTGTGGCCATGGTTGGATATGACCCTGGAAACCACGGTTCGCACGTTGCAGGGATTGTCGGTGGGCGAAAAACCATTTCTAACGATGCAGATACGACTCTTGCAAGAGGGGTAGCACCAGCGGCAAAGCTGATGATGAACCGCGTATGCTCAAATAACTTTGGCTGCTCTTCGACGCCAGCGGTTGTGGACCTAGCTGAGAACGGAGCTGAGATCATCAACATGTCGCTCGGTGGGCTTAACCCTTTCAACGATGGGTATTCGGTCGGTGAGATTACGATCAACCGGTTGGTCACCCAGCACGATGTGATGTTTGTGATATCTGCAGGAAACTCCGGGCCAGGAATGAACACAGTTGGCAGCCCATCTACAGCAAGGCTGGCTCTCAGCGTAGGGGCAACGGCAAACGCTGCAATGGTTCAGGCTCAGTACCAGAACCTTGGTAACGCTCTGGGGCCAAAGACAGCAGATGAAAATTTCATGCTTTATTTTAGCAGTAGAGGACCTAGTGGTGCCGGCGGGTTTAAGCCAAATATTTCGGCTCCAGGTACTGAGCTTAGCGCTATTCAGCTAAACCATGCGAATACGCAGCAAGGTGGGCTAGCAGTATACTGGGGGACGTCTATGTCTGCCCCTGCAGCTACAGGTGCTATTGCTTTGCTCAAAGACGCAGCTAAGCGCTACAACATGCAAGATGACAGAGAGCCTCTTCCTATAGATGCTCAAACCCTTAGGTTTGTCCTAATGGAGTCTGCAAAGCCGTTTGCACAAGCAAGTTTTGATCCGGATACGGGCAAAGTTAGCAAAGGCGAGTACACCTGGGCCGATCAAGGTGCAGGAATGCTCCAGCTTGACAGGGCTTGGGATCTTTTAAAAAAGCAGTCTGGACTAGCAGTTGAGCTGCCAACGGCTGTAAATGATGAAGCTGACGGAGCTAGCCAGCCAGTCGAACTAGACTACGAGGTCAGGGTTAAGCAAACTTACAGAAACGGTTTTGAGTACTTTGGCAAAAAGCTGGAGGGTCCCGTTGGAGATGTCGTTGGCAACATGTTCGGTCGTGGGCTTTGGATAGATCCAAACGATGACCGAAGCCTGTTTTCTATTGAGATAGCTCGCCGTTTGCCGGCTAGGTATGTGGGTAAAGAGCAGTACTTTGATCTGCGGACGCAGCTACTGACCAGCAAAGATGAGTTTGTACTTAAAAAGCAGTATTACGGCTCGGAGGGTCGAAAGCTTGATTGGCTTAAGGTGGGTGTGCGCCAGCAGCTGCCGTGCCTAAAGAGCCCAGAGCAAAATCTGTTGGTGGTAGGTCTTGGCAGCAAGGATGCAGAAGACGATGGCCCAAAGCCAGGGCTGCTGCGTGACAGTGCTCTAAATGTTTGTCTTGACCGCAAGAAACTTGCTACAGCAAAAGCTGGCGAGCACGGGGCTTTGATCAAAGGCTATAGAACTGTCGACGGCAAAGTTTCTGCAATACCGTCTTTTATTGTGCCTGTTTTTATGCAGATCCCACACAAGGTATTAGCTGGTAGCAAAGGTTTTGAAACTAGTGGCTCTGTTGGCTCTTTACAGGTGAAAAGGCATTTTGTTGAAGTACCCAAAGGAACTAGCCTTTTAAAAGTTGTTTTGGAACTGCCCGAAGCTGAGTTAAAAGATGGACGCGTCGCCGGGTGTTCCGGCGTACAGCTTAATGTTTTAGAGGGCAACAACTCTGCAAAACCACCAGAGTTTGCAGGTGATATGCGCTACGATGCAATTGCACGCAGCTGCAATATTCAAGGTGGCCTAGACGGTGCAAACAGAACCGTTACTATTATCCGCAGCAACCCAACTCCTGGGACCTGGGATGTGCATATATTTGGACGACCTATTTTTGCGCAGAGTAGCTACAAGCTTTCTGTAGAGTATTCAAGGATTGATGCATCTAAAAAAGAAGTCCAAGGCGACCTGGCTGCGTTAAATGGAACGATTGATATGAAGGTCGAAGAAGCATCGTTAGATGTTACGCCTGACGCTGAAAAATCAACGTACACTCTTTCTGCTCTTTACCAGGAGAGCAAAGAAAAGATAGCAGAAAAACAGCGAGTGATTGTCACTAGGCCAGACAAATCTAAGGCCAGGTCTTATAAAGAAAATGTTGAAAGCGTTGTGGTATCTATTGGCGGCAGTGCGGGTAATGATTTGGACCTGTCCGTGCATAGCTGTGACGATTCTACACTAGAGAACTGCGTCTTAGTCGGCGAGAGCACTACGCCTACCGATGTTGAATCGGTGCAGTTTGAGCCGGATCCAAGAAGGGTTTACTACGCTGAGGTGGCCGGGTTTACAGTTAATAAGTTCGGTGGGGCCTACCTTTTTTCTGAAACACAAAACTTAAAAGATCGCGAAGAAGGAACCGTAGAGGTCAACGCTATAAGCGAAAAAACATTTACGGTTAATTACGGACTAGAGTTAGAAAAACTCTCGGAACTTGCTGAGTTTAAGTCTGGGCAGTTTGGCTTAGCCGGTACTATTGACCTTAAGACAGCTTTGGGAGAGCCGCTGGTTTCGATTCCGGTACGTGTGCAAGCCTCTCTAAAAGACAGAAAATAAAAAGTTAAAGAAGACAAGCTAACGGTAAAACAGTAAAAGAAAGAAAGTGTTGAGTATAAAACCACCTAACATATACTGCCTTGGAAGAACCTACGCTAAGCACGCAAGCGAGCTTGGAAACCCTGTTCCTTCCGAGCCTGTTGTTTTTATGAAATCAACTTCAAGCCTCAGAAGCCTAGAGTGGGGCGGTAGCTATCCAGGCTCTTTGGTAAAAAGCGGCCTGCATTATGAAGCAGAAATTGTTTTGCAGGTTGGATCTAGTACGTCTGAGCCTGGGATGGGAAAAATTCAAAATGCTGCACTTGGGCTTGACCTAACGGATCGGCAAAAACAAACAGAGCTTAAGACTGCTGGCCTGCCATGGGTTCTTGCAAAAAGTTTTGCTGGTGCGGCCATTGTTTCACCGTGGACCGATGTTTCGTCTCTGCCAGCCTCCGATACTTGGTCTTTTGAGCTTTCACTCGACGGTAAAAATGTTCAGGCAGGCTCGGTAGGTCAAATGCTGTTCTCACTGCCTTTTATGATTGATTTTTTGCACAAAAGTTTTGGTCTACTCGAAGGAGACTACATCTTTACCGGCACGCCACCGGGCGTAGGGCCTTGTAGGCCTGGCCAAAAATTTACGCTTGAGGGGCTAGGTTCTTTGAGCTTTTCTGGGGTTTTATAAGGAACATTGCCTATGTTTTTTCATTTTTCAAACTTCTCTAAAACAGCTTACCTTGCTGCTGCTTTTTTTTTACTGCTGCAAGTTCGCTCTTCAATGGCTTGTACAACTTTTTCAATGCCTGAACACCAGAACCTTGTGGTTGGAAAAAGTTATGACTGGCGTGCCGGCCAAGGTGTGGGGCTGGTTAGTCAGCGGGGGGTTTCTAAGACGGCTTTGGATATAGACGGATATTTTACCGAGCCCGCCAGGTGGGTATCTAAGTACGGAAGCTTTGGGTTTACGCAGTTTGGCGTGGATCTTCCCCTGGGTGGCGTGAACGAAAAAGGCCTAGTCGTAGAGATTATGTGGCTAGATAATAGTTCCTACCCAGCTGAAAAAAAACTGCCTCAGTTAAACGAGCTACAGTGGATTCAATACATTTTGGATTTGGCATCTACGACAGAAGAGGCTATTTCTCTGGCTAAAAAAGTGCAGGTTCTGCGTTTTTTTGCACCGGTACATTACATGGTTTGTGATCTGCAAAAACAGTGTGCTAGTTTTGAATATCTAAACAAAGAGCTGGTTATTTCTCGCCAGTCTGTACAAACTCTTACAAACACCCCTTACAAGGTTTCTCTGGCAAGTGTTCAGAGGTTTCAAAAGTTTGGCGGCATAGAGGCCGACCCTCAAAACCTGTCAGCAGAACGCAGGTTTGTACGCGCGTCTTTTGGCGCCCAAGACTTGCCGCAGGGCACAGGTGTAGAAGATACGACCAAACAAGCATTTAGTGTTTTGGATATGGTGCGTGTTGGTACAGCTCGTAATGATTTTGCTTCTAGGTGGCAGATTGTTTATCAGCCAGCCCAAAATCGCATAGATTTTCGCATTGCACACTCCCAAGAGGTTTTTACCATAGATACCTCAGCTTTTGACTTCGACTGCTCTTCAGCAAAGCCAGTTTTGTTTGACTTGCGAGGTGATGTGCTGGGTGAGGAAGGGAGGTGGAGATTTGTAGAGTACAAGCCAGCTGTACACCATACAATGATATTTGATTCTGGCAACAAATCCGTTGGATCACTTGTACCAAAACAGGCTTATGAGGCTGTTTATAGCGGCCTGCATTCCCGGGAATGCCTGGACTGAAAGGGCGCCCACTAAGCTGGTTTAATAGGGGTGCAATTGAGCCTCGGCCGGCGAGAAAAATGCTACAATGATTGCATGCGTATTTATATTTTTATATTTTTGTTTTTTAGTTTCGTTTCTGGTTTTAATTCAGCGGCTCTTTCAGAGTCTTTTGAATCGTCGATACAGTTTGAATCAGATGCATTTGCGGCAGCGCCACCTACCTCAAGCCTGTACACGATGGCAGATATTCAAGTTGATGGGTTGAAGCGAACCAAGATATCGACCATCATGAACGAACTTGAGTTTAGTGTAGGTGATAGCGTAAGTAAAAAAAAGCTGAACCAGGCTGTCAAAAACCTTAGAGGGACAGGTTTGTTTGCTGATGTAAGCTTTATCTTAAGTGGCAACAATGCCCGGACTAGCTTAAAAGTTTTGATAAAAGAGCGGTGGACCACCATACCTATTTTAAAGTTTTCCTCGGGTGGCGGCGTCCTTCACACGGCCGTAGGCGTTTTTGATCCAAACGTGCTTGGGCACAACCTTGAGGTCGGATTGCAGTATGAACGGTTAGCCAACACTAACTCAGGCGTAGCTTGGATCCGAAAAAACAGGATCGGCAACACCCCTTATGGGTTGGACCTACAGTTTTGGCTCACAAACCGTATAAGAACAAAATACGACCCCCAGGCTAACGAGGCGGTCCCGGACAATGGGTTTTTGCATAAACGAAACAAGTTTTACCTTGGGGTATCCCGCAGGTTTGCTACGAAGCTGAAGGCCGTAGTCAGCTACGAGTACAATGGAGACGATTTTTCAGATGCCGTAGTAAGTCAAGAAGTGGAAGATGCTGGGGTTCTATCTGTTTTGCCTCCAATAACTAAAACACACTTTGCTGGTATTGGGATAGAGTACGGCGAAATTGATACCAAAGACAATCGCTCGAAAGGGTATTCTTTGTACGGTGGTTTTCGCTACGGATTTGTTGCGGATAAAACGGTTGAAAATTTCTTAGAAGGCAATATTCGGCTTCTTTATTTTCAGCCACTGCCGATGCAGCTAACTTTTGCGCAAAGGTTTTTAGCAGGAAGTACCAGTACAAGTGTAGAGCAATACTTGTTTTACCTCGGCGGATTGGACCGTATTCGAGGGTTTTCTGACAACAGGTTTTCCGGGCGTTACTACTGGTTGAGCAACACAGAGCTTCGCTACCTTGCTTATACACATGACTGGGTGGTTTTAGAGCCTACGGCTTTTATCGACGTGGTCAACAACGTCATGTCGGAGCGAGATTACTTTGGATTGACCGCAGCCAGCGCCGGAGCTGGACTACGGGTTATATTGCCTAAGCTTTATAGGTTTGTGCTGCGGTTTGACTATGCGCAGCCGCTCAAGAGAACGGATACGCAAAAGTTTTCTTTTGGTGTGCAGCAGTTTTTTTAAAAGGCTTTTGTTCTGCCTTCAACTTTGTTTTCACAAGTTATTTAGTAGTGTTATTTACCAGGCGCTAGGGTTCCGCCCTGTGCAATGCAGCTTCCGTCAGCCACGTATTTCCATTCTGAAGGGTCGTTATCTACCGTAGAGTATCCGGCACAACCATGACCGGGAGCGCTGCAATCATTTTCTCCTGCAGCAGCTATGCCGTAGCATTTCTCTTTTGCAAAAGCGGTGGTAGAAACGCCCATGACAAATAGAGCTGTAACTAGTCCTAAAAATGTTCCTTTGGTTAAACGCATTAAATTATTCCCCCGAGTGTTTAATGGTGACATCCTGTCCCTTATGAATACGCTTTGAGCTTTAGACTGTGACAATAAAGAAAGACCTCTATAGGAGTGTAGGACAGTTTGTTCTACGCGGCTTTATCGCTGGCAGTCATCTCTCGAAGCGTTCAAAGACACAATCGGAATTTTAAAATGAAAATATTAGCTTAGATAAAAAAAAACCCACCAGAGATGGGTAGATATTTCCCAGATCTGATAGGTGCCTGATTTTGTGTAAGAATTAGGTTTGGATTTAATTAGCAGTTAGCGCAGCAGTCCCAAAGTTTATACCGAATTGAACGCACCATATAAGAACGTTGTCTCTGGCAGGGTTAAATTGCGAAGCAGGAAAATCATAGCGTAAAGTTCCGTTTGTGGAAGTTAGTGGGCCTAAATCCGTAAAACTCGAAGCGCTGCTATTAGTTGCTAGATATACATTTAAGCGTGGACCATTATCAGATGTAAACTCATCTAGCACGAGGGAATAGGTGTTCGTTTCTGAATTGAAAAATAGCTCCGCAGAGCCTTCCACGGTATGGCCAGTATCACCCTCAAAGCTGCCTGAACTTACCAAATTTTCTGCTAAAAGACCTTCAGTCGAATCCGTTGCAGTTTCTGTTGGTACGTTATCTTCGGTCCCGCATGAAACAGCGCTGCCAAAAACGACTACCGCTAGAAGTGTGTAAATATATATCCATTTTTGTTTTCTGCCGTGCATATTTTCCCCCCGAAAGAACACTATAAAAGCGTGAAAAAGTTCTTTTTAAAGGATACGTCTAAACGCCCTAGGTTGTGACACTGGAATAGGCATTTTTGTCAGGCTAGGTGTTTTTTAGGTTGTTGAAATTAAAGCTTTTTTTATGGGCCGACATTGCTGAAATCGAGGTGGGATAGAGTCTTTTGGGAGTCGTGAAGGTGACCGGCTTAAGCACAAAGCTCTCTCTTTTTACTAACAAAATAGTTCACAGTGTGCATTCGCTGCTTGTTAGGTAGAACCGTTAATTTATGCTGCATCACTATTTGAAACATCCCAGCCGGGAAAAACTAAAACAGCTGGGTGAACAGAAAGCGCTCTAGCTAACACTTTTGCGCGTTCAACGCCTAGCCTGACTCTGTTTCTCTCTATGGCTGAGATGGTCGCTTGAGCAATTCCCGTAAGCTCAGAGAGTTCCTTCTGAGTAAGTTCTTGCAATTCCCTTAATACTTTAAGGGAATCACCGACGGTCATTTCGATATTTATCTTTGCTTTCTTGTAGCCTTTTCTCATAGCTATTTCTTCCTGTAGTCGTGGGCAGTTATATCAAAAACTTCAATATAGACTTCCTTTTTTTTGACTGTATAGATTACTCTGTATTGGATTCCTAGTCGAGATGAACGGTATCCAGCCCACTTTCCTTTCAGTGCTTCATCATGCAATTCTTTGATTAAGCGGAGTCCTTGAATGCCGGATAACCTAATGATATCTTTCCATTTTTCATATCTTTGAAGAATTTTAACGGGTAGTTTCTTCAAAGATCTTCTGCTAGATCTGCTTTCATATATCTCAAACATATCTTATTTAGTATATACCTTTTTTAGTATATATCAATTTGGGTCAGCAAGCTAAGTTCTGCTTCCGAAAGATAAAAAACCTTAGTTGTGCCTGGTAGTGACATATTCATAGGGCATTTTCTCGGCGTGGTTAAGCCATTTTTATCACTTTCACTAAACGTGAAGCTATAGTTACCTGTGTAGTTCGAAAAACCAACTCCTGCAAAAGAGCCTGCAATTGAAATATGAACCCCTAGGTGGCCAGTCAGTTTGTCATTCCATGTTATGTTAAAAAGTCGAAGCTCGAGTTTGTCTTCTTCTGATGAGTACTTTTCTGGATCCCAAAAAATTGGGAACTTATCTGAAATGATGTCTTTTCCCAGTAAATGTGTATGAAACGGGCTATTTTCAACTACTTTTGCAAAATTAACCTTCACAGGCACATCAAGTTCACACGCTTCATTTGTTGCCAGCAAAGATCCATTTACAATGAAAAACGCAGCGAACACAATACCTTTAAAACTATTCGATCTTTCGTCCTCCGATTTATTGAATAGTAGAAAGTCTACATTTGTTTACTTCTAGAAAAAAGGGAATTACGTGCACTAAGTGCACCTTGAGTTTGCTTGTAGGTCTCCGTACTAAAAACCCCCACCTTCCATGATGCAGTGGTCTCTAGATGAATCTGTTTTTTTGTCAAAGGCTGCCACCATTGAATCAATAGGAAGCATGAATTTGGTTACTTTTCCGGTTACTGTGTTCGGCCAGGGGCCTTTTTTAATACTCAATACCGGATCAATCTTATTTACTCTAGCAGCGCAGTAATCAAACGGCATTTCTGCGATAAAGTGGCAGGCACAGCCGAGGTAAGAGGCAACACCAGAACCAACAGCGCCTAAAGCGATTGGGGCTCGACTTTTAAAATTAGAAAAGTGCTTCCGATCAAAAATATTCTTGGCTGAGTCCATTGAGCTTTTAGAAAATATCGGCTCAACATCGGTTAATGGTATTTTCCCTATCTGCCGGCCAATTGCCCAACCAAATTCACCGGCTCGCATAGAACCAGCTTTTTTATCGAGGTCAAAGCCGAACCTTACTGCTACTAGGTCCCAGCTTGGCACTACCAATAGAATCTGCCCCCAATGTCCGAGCGCTGCTACGGCACCAGCTGGAAGAAAAGGCCAAGGTTTAGCAATGTTATTTGCGTCGACAGATTTATTTACATACCAACCTAGTCCTATTGTGGCAGGACTTGGGACCACCATGTTTTCTTGAGATTTATATGGGGTAAATAGCTTGTTTAGCCATTGTTTTGATACGATTTGTTGATCATTTGATTTGCCTTGGTTTAAAATGAGGTTACCTATTTTTAGCAAATCCATTGGCTTGATGTGTAAAAAAGAAGAACTAACCAAAACACTTTGCTCGGCTTTTTCATTCCAAACAGATCGACCGAAGTTTATTTCTGTTTCCAATTTCCCGTTAAAGTCTCTTAAAAGCTGGTCGTACTCTTTTTTAAAACCGCTTTGAATCGCGCCAGAAAGTAAGATGGAATCTCCACTGCTGTAGCTCATTAAGTCACCGGGCCCCTTATTCGGTAGATAGTCATGCTTCAACACATGTTTTATCACTCCATCTTCTACACCATCCGCAAACAGCATGGTTTGCACAGATGATTGGCCGGGGTTACCGTCTTCTTCGTAATTTTCTCGCCAATCAATTGCACTAGAAAAGGAGGCTAAATGCTTAAGCTTTAACAAGTCGTTTTTGCAGATTTTAGAATTCTTAGCGCTCTTGGCAAAAGTGGAGTTTTTTAAAAGTGGGCAGACTTCCATATCCATATTAATAATGTTTTTATCGACCAGTCTACCGATCATGAGATTGAAAACACTTTTACCGATGGACCAAGCCAGCATCCTTTTGTTTTCTAGCTCTTTTCTTTCGTAGTATTCATAAATAATTTCTTGACCTACCTTTACCAGTGCGACATCGGTTTGTCTGTTTTTTTGCGACAGCAGGTATTGATTCAATGATTTTGCATTTTTTCCGACCTTAAAAAAAGGTTCTGTATCAAGGGAGGGTGGTGTTTTTGATGGGTACAGTTTTTCACATGTACTGACGAACCCCAAGCTCGTAAAAGCCACTACAATAGAAAGGTATAGCCAACGTGTTTTTTTCATAAATTCTGCCTTTTTTTGGTAGTACGACCTTACATACAAGGTATACCCCGTTTAATTTACAAAATTGAAGGGAAATAATGGTCGCTCTTTTCAGGTGGTTGCAGTCATGCTATTGACCAGAGCTTGGTCGCTCGTGATCAGACTCTACAAATGGATGTTGCAAGGAGTTGATTGTACTATTGAATCTTTTTGCCAAACCATGTCAATGGATCAAAATGACAACGCTATTCTATTCAAACTATTCTTCGTGAGCTGTACGTTGCCCCACCTTAAGTAAATCTAGGTGAGGCTTGGTAATTGGTTTGCCATTGTCTAAACAGCTTTTTG
The DNA here is from genome assembly GCA_023301565.1 of Oligoflexales bacterium. Classification (GTDB taxonomy): domain Bacteria; phylum Bdellovibrionota_B; class Oligoflexia; order Oligoflexales; family JALZUQ01; genus JALZUO01. Next base: position 5,396 of record JALZUO010000018.1, on the reverse strand, counting down.
CCTAGGTGCGCTGACCACAGGTTTAAGAAAAGCTATTTCGAACACTCTTCTAAGGTCTGCTAGTCCCTCTTGGTTTCCTGGGAACAGGTCCATGTAAGAAGTGCTGCATTCTTTCATGGTTTTAGCGACGGTTTGCATGGTGTCGTAAAAAGCGTTTTGTATGGTCGTAGGCAAAATACATAGAGTTTGCTGGCTGACGCGGCTGCGTATAGATCTGCTTTCACGGCAGAACTCTCGGAAGCTGCTAGGTTTTAGCTCGAACAGCTCTTTGAATTTTTTGCTGAAATGCGTCTGGTGTTTGAACCCACACTTTTCTGCGATGTTCTGCAGGCAGCCTTTCGGGGTGCTTTTAATAAGCTGCATGGCAAGGTGGCAGCGAAAGTTCCACAGCCACGCCATGGGGCTCATGCCCATTCTGCGCTGAAAACGTTTGCAAAGGTTTGGTTTAGATATGCCGCTATATTCGGCGATGGAAGCTAAATCAGCGAGCGACCCAAAGTGACGTGTCATAAACGTTAACGCCTTGCAAATCTCTTGGTCCTTGAGTGGGTCGCTGCCGCTCTTTAGGTACCTTTTTGTCACCGCTTGGTTTAGTTTTGCTAGCTCTAAGGTTTGCTGTTTCATTGGAACTCCCCATTTTTGTTTCACATAAATAGGGTTGCAAGGCTTGTGCCAGTATCGTTTTAGGTGTTCATATTTTTTGCAGCGTATCCAGGCCGTGTCTTTTTAGGATAGAGCGAAGTGTGTTCGGTGCGATTCCAATTGCTTCAGCCGTTTTGGCTGCGTTGCAGTCGTGGAGGCGGTAAACATCTGTAAAGTACTGGCTTGTTTGCTTGTCTATATCTTCTTTAAAGGTTTTGTAGTCCTTGAGCGGCGAGCTTCCTTGCGTGGGTGTCATCCGGTAAAACTTACTGTCGAGGTCTTTTGGGGTGACCGTAGAGGAGCTTGCGTGAAACAGGGTTCGCAGAACTGTGTTGCGTAACTCGCGGATGTTGCGCGGCCAGTGATAGTTTTTTAGCAGCCTCACGGTTTTGTCTAAAAAGACCTTTTTTTCACCTGTGTCTTTTTCGAACTCTTCGCAAAAAAGTTTTACAAAATGCGGGATGTCTTCTTTGCGATCTTTTAGGGGCGGAATAAGGATGCTAAGTACGTTTAGTCTTTCAAAGAGGTCGGGCCTAAAACCACCTTCGTTTGAAAGCTGCTCTATATGGGGCTTGGCTGCTGCAATGATCTTTACATCAATTGGGATGTACTGTGACCCGCCGACGCGTTTTACTTTGTGGTCTTCTACGGCGAGGTAGAGCTGTGCTTGTGCAGAAGGTGATAGTTCGTGAACTTCATCCAAAAAGACGGTGCCGCCTTTTGCTTGTTCAAATATTCCAGGCTTATCTTTGGTGGCTCCTGTAAAGGCTCCTTTTGTGTAGCCAAAAAGTTCCGAGCGTAAAAGCTCGTGTTGGTCTGCATAGTCGGCGCAGTTGATGGTGAAAAAACGCGTTTTCTCTCCGACGTGCAAAGCTTCTGCAACTATTTTTTTACCTACGCCTGTCTCGCCTAGGATGAGGATGTTGCGTTTGCTGGTTTTGTATAGGTTGATCTGCTTGGCTATCTTTACTAGTTGAGGCGACTCGCCGCATAGGCCGGTCTCTTCGATTATTTTTCGTTTGGGATCTAGCTCGTCGATTTCAAGCGGGCGAAAAAATTCATCGTATTTTTCACATGCATTGGCAACAACGTACTCAAGCTCTTGAAGGTCAGCTTTATCGACAAAGTCGATGGCGCCAGCTCTCCACGTATTTTTTACCACTTCAGGGTTGTCGCCCAGACCTGAAAGGCAGACGATAAGCTGGTCAGGTCTTTTCTCTTTTATGGCTTTGATGATTTCAGAACCGTTGAGTTTATCCTTGCCGAGCTCGTAGTCGACAATGATCACCGAGTAGGGGGCTGTGTCGGGCTCTAGCTGTGACTCGAGGTAGGAAAGGGCGCTTTCTCCACTCATCTGGACGTCTACGTCATACCCCATGGGAGAGAAAAAGGTTTCGAGTGACTCTAGGATGAGTTCGTCGTCGTCTATAAGTAGGAGTTTGTGGTTTTTCAATGCCGGCCTCTATTTTTGCTGTTCCCAACTTACAGCCTAAATGGTTTTTGATGCAAGTTTTAACTCCGGAAATTCGTCTCTTTAAAAATACAAATAAAATCAAGTGTTTAACCGTGATTAAGTTTGTTGTGCGAAATTTCGGAGTTTTGTGCGTTGTTTTTAGTTGTATAAACAACAGCTTATGAGTCTCGGGAATAATACGATATTTCGGATGGAGCAGTCACCTAATCTAAGTAGTTGAATACTTGTTAACTGCGATGCAAAATCTAAAGTGAGGTACATTTAAGATATGAAATTTTTCTTTTCTTTAGTTTTGCTGTTAGCGGTTTTCACCCTGCCAGCTTGCATATCAAAGCCACCAGAGTTTACGCCTATGCAGCTTCGCCTAATCCAGTCGCGGACCTTCCAAATAGAGCCAATAGAGGTCTTCTATGGCTCAAAAACAGTTTTGCAAGACAACAGCTACCTTATTAGAGATTCTAAGCGGGACCCTGGTTTTGTTTACGCAGAAAAACTCATTACCCTTGCTGACCCTAGCCAGCGTGGGCATGACCCCACACCCTCTTGCTCTCGTTTGCGCTCGATGGATTCGCAGAACCACACAAGAGACTTGTTCAGGAAGGTCAAGGGCAAGAGCCGAAAAGTTGTCAGAGAGGCTAGCTCTGCCAAGGAGCGCAAAGAGCTCGTGCGCGAATGCAAGCACGAAAAAAGATTCCCCAAACCGCCGCCAGAGTACGATGTCCTTCGGACAGATAGAATTAGTGTAGGCCTGGAGGGGCAAACAACTATTCGATTAGGTATCGAGCGTGAAATCATGACCAACAAAGGCCGCGTGCGTAGCTATAAGCTAACCAAGCCAAGGTATTATAATTTTTTACTGAATCAGATTCTTGTCGAGCTTGAGAGGCGGAAGATTAGGCTTCCCTAAGTTTTTTATGGGCAGGAATCTATTTGTTCGTTTGGATGTTTTTTTCTAGCTGCAAAAAAGAGATCGGGAACTGTTTTACTTCTACTGCTGCATTGGGGCTTTTCCGGCTTCCGATTAAAACAGCTGGTAGCGACCTCCATTTGTAGCGTTTGCGGTCGCCTTCGGGAATTTTCTTAGGGGTTACATTTAACGCAATTGGCTTCGAGGGGGATCCAACCGAAACAATGTCTACAGTGTATCCGTTTCGAATAAGCTCCCAGTATAGACCAGTGACGTTTTTGCAAAGGCTACAGCGCTGGTCGATCACAATCCTAAAAACAAAATCTGCTTGCTTGCCCGGAGCCGCAAACTCACCGCCACCAAGCTTGTGCCTTAACTGCTCGTAGTGCGGCGGAAGGTCTTTTAGCACAGCTAGCACGGCTTTTTTTTGCTCTGCTGCTAGCCACCGAAGCTGGTAAAATTGCGAATTGAAAGGGCTTTGGGCTATGAGCTGCTCGAATCTTCGTGCTGTTTTTTCTTTTTTAAGCTTGGATCCAAGGCAAAAACAGGCTGCGTATAGAAGTAAAGCTAGTCTGGTTATGTTGGCAAAGCTAAACTTCCTATTAAAAAGGTTGCAAAAAATTTTATAAAAAATCATAGCCAGCCTCAGTTTAGTTTTTTATTGGTTTTAATAAGTCAGCAGTTGCAGCTTCGAGTGCAGTATCTTCGGCTACTTTAAGACCTTTGCAGATAGGCTCGAGCACTCCTTCGATCAAGGCTCTATCAAAGGAAGCTCTGAATACATCTGTTTTGCACTTTATTTTGTGCCAGAGAACATACTGCTGACCAGCCTTTGAGTGAGACACTCCACCTCGCTCGTTTGAGATCACTGTACCTGTAAGTTTTTTGCTGTACCCACCCGTTACAAGTTCAGCTAGGCGTGTAAGGGGGTTTTCTTCTAAAAAAGGAATAGGCTTTCCTTCAGTAAAACAGCCTGACTCTCTAGGGTAGACCATCTGAATTTTTTCGTCTGAGTTCACCGGTATAGTCTTAAAAACGGTTGTCCCTAAGTTGCGCATTTTCATCGCAGAACTTACAGAGCCGATCACCTCAGATGAGCCATAGTAGGTCCCGGACCTGGGGTAGTTAAACCCCCAAGCAGAGCAAGGGACTAAATAGGGTGGTACAGGGCTAAGTAGAAACAGTTTTTTTTGCAGTTCTTCAGGCACTTTAAACGGCGGAAAAAACCTGCCAGCCATAGCCAGTGCGTCGTTATACCACTCGAGGCTATCTCTGGCTTCGTGAGCATATTTTTTTACATTCACGGACGATTCTGCTTCTAGTTGACTTAAGGCTGCCATGCTTGCACTTGTGGCAAAGCATAGTTCCGGTTTTTCAATAAACGGCTTTGCAACTTTAAGCATGATGTCTTGATAGAACTTATCGCCGTGACCCTCGCGCCAGTGTTTTTCTATTTTTTCAGAGCTTGCTTTGAGCATAGGTACTAGTGAATCTGGGTGTTTTGCCGAGCACGACAGAAAAAGGCTAGCCGATCCTCCCGGGATAGTCATCACTCTCGAGTTAAAGCTGTAGGTGCCGAGGTCACCTGTTTGCATACCACCTTTGAGGGTTTTCGAGTGTTTTTCTAGCCCAAAGGTTGCAACTCCGCGCCCCTTTAAAAAACTTGGTGAGCCTTCGCTATGGGGTATGGACTCCATAAGGTATTTGGGTAGGTGGTACTCCACCTCGGCATAAGGAACTCCAATAGGAGAAAATTTTATTTTTGAATAATATTGTAGGCACTTTTTAAATTCCGGTGTTTTTAACGCGTCACAGAAAGAGTAATCCATTTTGCCCGGTGGGAGAGAGGAAGCAGAAAAGTCAGAAGGGGCTGCACCTAGGAGGGATGCAACAAAGACGAAAGACATCAAAGCAGCTGCAAAACACTGCGTAGGCGGGGCTTTGAATATCCTTTGACTAAGCCTCAAGCTTTTTTTGTGCATAGACCACTTCCTCTCAATGGGTACGTGTTCATCATTGCAGGAAACAAAGCCTGTGTTTAGTTGGCTTGGCAGGTAATACGGGGGTGATCTTAGATAGTTAGGTTATGCAAAGATTTAGCTCCGTCAAAAGTGGCAACCTTAGTTATGTTTTTTGATTGTTAGTACTTTTTGGAGTTTGAAAGTTCCGCATGTGGAACTTTTGATTTGGCCGTTGTGCAAAAATTTGGACGCTCGTAGTTTATTTCATCAAGCCTGTGGGGCTAACTTTTAGAAAAAGGATTTTGAAATGAAAACATGGATTATTTTAGTAAGCTGTCTTTTAACTGCTAGTACACTATCTGCACAGTCAATACGACCAGTGCCGATGCCAGTGTTTCCAATGCCAATGCCA
>JALZUO010000017.1 GCA_023301565.1 Oligoflexales bacterium | reverse complement strand
TAAATTCTTCTAAAACAGGTTTATTTTTAAAGATTGCGGTATAACTTGAGTCAGATTCTGTTAGAAAAGCATACACTGAAAACTCTTCTCCTTCAAAAGGTAACTCAAGTTCTAGCTCGTTTATTCTTTCACAATTGATTAGCAATAGAAAGCAAGAAAAAATAAGAATATAATTTTTCATTCTAAAAATCTAAACTGTAAGATAAAGATGGAAGAAAAGAGAAATTTGACACTAACCTCAAATCTGGTTGAGTTTTCACAAAATCACCATTTGAATCAAATACTGCCGTCTGACTTAGTATAACACTATTGACATTAGCTCTATTGTATAGATTATATACGGTAAGATTCCATGTTGCCAAATTTTTCTTTTTATTTAAATTGCTATATTTTATACTTAAATCAAGTCGATGATAATCAGGTAATCCAATATTGTTTCTACCACCGAACACCTCAACTTCATTTAAATTCCCCGGTATTTTTATGTTAGCTACTGGTCCCGTGAATCTGCTACCACTTTGATAAACAAAAGTGCTACTTAAATTCCATTTTGCATTTAAAGGATAAGAGGCATTTAGTGAGACATCATTTCTTCTATCAAAATTAAAAAGGTACTTTTTGCCATTATTTAAATCATCAAACTGCCTATAATTCCATGATAGGGTGTACGCACCAGTTAATGAAATCTTTCCAATACTCGAAGAAAGAAACATTTCTACACCATAAATTTCACCCTCACCATTTGTACTTATAAGATCTATCGTATTTTCTAAATCTGCATTGATAAATTCTTGATTAGAATTACGGTATTCAATCAGATTATTTTGCTTTTTGTGAAAAAGTTCGATGGTACCATTGTTTAAAAATTTATTTTTGTAATTAAACGCAAGCGAGAATTGATCGGAAGTTTCTGGCTTTAGAAGTGGGCTTGAATTTAACCATGTGTTTACTGGTAACCCAAAACTATTTATTGTTAATTGGTGAAGAAACTGAACCATTCTAGAATAACTAAAAACTAGGCTGCTCTGTTCACTTAACATTAAATCCATTTTAAATCTAGGCTGAACAAAATTAAAGCTTGACTTATCTGAAAAATAATTTGACATTCTCAAGCCACTTTCGATTTTAAATCGATTTAGCTCAATTCTATTTTCTATATAAATATCTAAAAAATTTGCAGAGTTGTTAGACGCTGGATTTATAAAATTGTCTATTGAATTGCTTTGATGTTCAGCATATATTCCTGAACGCCAAGATAAAATGTTATTTTGGTTATAATCTAAATCTATTCTCGCTATTAGGCTATTGATACTAGATTCATATTTGTTAATTTCTTTGTCAACATTCGAAACATTTTCTGTGACAAATATTTCACTAGTTGTTTCTTCATTGTTGTTGTACTCATATCTAGTAAAACCTAAAGCTGACTTTAAAAACAGTTTACTACCTATCGCTCTGGTATATCGAGTACTTAAAGTCTGGTTTCCCCAATTTACTTTAAAGTCGCTAACAGAGGAACTCAATACTCTATTTAAACTTGTACTTTCTGCTGCTGATCTATTGGTACCATTGTCCAAACCTGAATAAAAAGAAGCGTAAAACTTACCCTTCCCTAGTGTAAAATTGACTTTTGCATTTAAGTCATATAGCCAATAGTTCAAAAAATTGTCTGACGTGTTTTTATCTCTAAAAAGATTTACTAAGCCTAAATAAGATGATCTTGCAGCAATAAGAAAACTTGAGTTCTTTCTTTCAGATAAAGGCCCTTCTAACGAAATCTTAGAAGTTAACACACCGATACTATATTTACCCTTAAAGTCTGCTTTACTACCTTCCTTTAATGATATATCAACTACAGATGACAACCTGCCCGCGTACCGTGCAGGAAAACCACTTTTGTAGAAATCTATGTTTTGGATGGCATCAGCATTAAAAACGGAAAGGAATCCTCCAAGATGGGTAACATTAAAAACAGGAATTTGATCCAGTAAATATAAATTTTGATCACTCGTTCCTCCTCTAACAAATAGTTCTGAAGTACCTTCCGCGCCAATAGTTACGCCTGGATAAAAAGTTAAAGCTTTTAAGATATCTTGCTCTCCTCCTAGGGTAGGCAATTCGACTAATTTTCTTATTTCTAAATTCTTCAAATAATCATTAGCCCCCTTTGACTTATCTGCAGTTACTTCTACAGTCTGTAGATTAAAAGAATTAAGACTAAAGTTCAAAGTACTATCGTTACTAGTTACGAATTCTACCATTCTATCCTCATAACCTACATATGATGCAGTGAGCGAGATTGTTATTCCCGACTTAAATTGCAGTGAAAAGAATCCGTAATCATTCGTATAAGTGAATACTTCATCATTTTCAGAATACACGGAAGCATTAATGAGGGCTTCTTGAGTACCTGACTCTATTACATAGCCTGAGATCGTAGTTGTTTGAGCGCCAGATATTATTGGAATAACAAAAGCTAAGAGCAAATAAATAATTTTCTGTATTTGTTTCTGCAATTTCATTAAAAAGCTATTATTAGTTTTGCTTGTTCTCTCGATATCAGCCATCGTGCAAATACGAGCATTACATGTTTTACTATATAGACGTGAATTTTTCTTTTTTCGTTGGGTTGAAGATTACATTTCCCCATCTACCGATCATTGCAATACATGATCAGTACATCTCTACATGTCTCAATTGTCCAGACCATCCTATCAACATACAGTCTGCACTTATTTGATTGGCTAATTCAGAACTAATTTCCTAAGCCATAGAATAAGCTTTGGGAACTAGTGGAAAGGCGGAAACGATACTAATATTATCTGTACTAACAGATTATTGAAACGGCTAAATCTCTACTTCTCTTACGAGAAAATATCTCTTTGTTCTTTTAAATCATTCAAATTTCTTCTGAGATATAAAAGGTGAGCTGATAAAGTATTTGCCATAATGGAATATACAATTTTGTTCATCATCCATTAACAATGGTACTTTTAAATTTATTAAATCGCTAGAATGGGCAAAAAAAAAGCCCACATTACTGTGAGCTTATTTTTATTGGTCTTGTTTATTCTCTCTTTCCTAAGAAAAAGAAAAAAAACGGGCGGCGACTTA
>JALZUO010000016.1 GCA_023301565.1 Oligoflexales bacterium | reverse complement strand
TTGCAGGATTTCCAGGTGATATGACGCCTTCTTCTTTTGAGTTAAGTATTGGTTTTGCTTCTGTAGCAGCGGCTACTCTTGGAGCTCTTCTGATCTCTGACCGAATTCAGTTGGCAAGTAATTCTGAACAGAATAAGGCTCAGTACCGGAAAAAGCTGCTTTTCCTTGCCCTTGAAACAGCTAAAATCAACGGTTATGCCTGGAAAGATCGAGTAGGAATTCCTAACATAGCGCACCTTACGGCTTGCGGCCTAAAGCTTTAGGGGCTCTGCTGCGTTCAAATCAGCATATATACGTCAACTCTACCAACGTGATAAAATAGCAATTGTTCAGTAACATTAATTGAATATGGGGCTAAAAAAGATGCCAAGAAACATGAAAATCTTAATGGTTTTTTTGCTTATAGCGCCACATGCATTTGGTGAAATCCCAGGTAAAAATAGGTTTGACTATGACTGGAGCGCTGAAGAGTACTTAGCAGCTGTAGAAAAGCTAGATGAAATATATGCCAAAACTAGTGGGAACACGCCTGAATCCTTTGATGCAGAACGCTTGAAGGCATTTCATGGGCTGAAGCTGCACTATATCGCTGGCTCGGCACCGGTAGAACACTTTTCGCCCAGAAATATGGATGACCTTAAAGCTATCGCTGTTTCAAAATCATGGTCTGGCGAAGAAATAGAGAGCCTAACTAAAGATAGAAGCTATAAGTATACGTGGGAAAGTAATTTAGTAGAGATGCTGTTTAAAAGAGATAGGGCCCAAGCCCTGCCAACGCTATCACCTACTGCCGTTAAATCTATTTTCTTTGGCATTTCAGCTCAGAGCCTTTTTGACCTACAGCAAACACTTTTTGACAAAGACTGGGCCAAAGCTAGCAATAAAGTGGCCGTAGAGGTTCTGACAGTTGCTCTTTACTCGGTAAACACTTCCTTTGATATCTTTAGAAAAAGAAAATCTCGGACCAATTTAGTTTACGGACTATCTGCAATGGGAATGCTTATTATATCTATTTCTCTAGTGGCTCAACCCAAAGCAGTTTTTTTTTCCTATGATTTTCTCAGCAGCTTCGCAATAACGGCCACAATAGCTATTTTTGCTTTGATGAAAGACGAGAGCAGCAGGGAAGTTATCAACAACAAAACAGATTCTCAAAAGGATTTTAGAGCAGACTTAAAAGTTGCCCTTAGGTTTGCAAAGGAAAAAGGATACCCCTGGAAAGACGGTGTTTCTGTGTCCAGAGCAATGCAGCTGATAATGTGTAAGTTTTAAATAATGAATGTTAGTGAATACACTGTTTGCGTTCTTAAAAAGTGAAAAAAGGGTTCTTTGGCAGTGTCGACTCGCATCAGCATCTTTAGAATCTTAGGTGGAATGTTATTCTACCTTAGGTTCTTAAGGTCTAGCTGTAGATTATGCAAGATCCCTTATGTATCCAACTTTTTTGTATAAGCTGCGCCTATACATTTTTTCTACGTGTGCATTAGCCTTGTGTAAAAAACGCTGCAATGCGTTGCATGGCAGTTAGCTCTTCTTGCTTAGGCAGGTTATACACAACCTCTTCTTTTGCTTTTTCACTTGTAACAGATGCGCTCAAACGTTGCGGAGCTGCATAGTAAACCGACTGTCCCGGTTGAAGGGTGTCAGGGTTTCCAAGTGAATCATTGTAGCGCCATAAGATCTTCCATGCTTGAGCAGTTCCATAGATCTTACTTGCGATCGAACGAAGAGTCTCGCCAGCTTGCGCCGTGTAAACAGACTTTCCGCGACCTTCGTAAGCCTGTGCAAACGACTGGCTAGAAGAATCAAGCGTGTAGTAAACCAAGTCACCCGGGTAGATGCGATTTACATCGCTAATTCCGTTTGAGTTAGCTAGTTCTTGCCAGCGGCTCATGTTTCCATAAATACGCTTAGCCACAACACTCAGGGTATCGCCTCTTTCGATGATATATGGCATTTTCGTGCCCATCTCAGGTAGTGCAACACTTACAGACTGTGCTGATTCGTACGAGTATCTCCAACTTGGGCGATACGCGCGTTTTTTACGCTTAGATTTTGTTGAAGCAATGCTTACATAGCTTTTGTCAGAATCGTCTTCTAGTGATACATACTCATCATCACTTCCGGCGCCCACAACACTCTCTACTACATTTTCGTTGCCATCTAGGTCAACAAATTCTTGACTAGAATCGTCAGAGCCTAGATCAACATAGCCTTCGTCGCTAGCAAAGCCAGCGTCTTCGCCAAAACTGTTGGCTGCCACTTCGTTTGTGTCGTCTAAACCAAAGTCTTGGTTCTGATTAGCAAACAAGTTGTCTTGATTCTGTTGAGCAAACTCGTTGCCCTCTTGATTCACGTCATTAAGGATGGCTTGCAAGTCACCCTGGCCTGCATCATTGCTGGCCATGTTTTGTAAACTTTGTACCTCTGCCTCTAGTTCCGCTAACTCTTCTTCACTCAAATTTGCAAGCTGCTCTTGCGTGAAGTTTTCAGATTGCTCATTTGCAAGCTGTTGCGAGTTACCTTCACCAAAGTCTTCGGCGAATTCCTGCTGCTGATCGAAATCCTGATCACCGGCAGCCTCTTGATTGTCAAACTCCTGCTCTTGAATTTCTTCCTGAAATTCCTCGTCTCCACCGCTACTAGAACAGGACCAAGATCCCAGTCCAATCGCTAACGTGGCAACGATTACGCGAAGTTTTTGTGAGAACCTCACTAAAATACCTCCTATTCGTTTGGTTCATCCAAAATCGTCTCCCTATGTCTATCGGCAGTTCCTGAAATCTTTGAAGTTTTTTAGGGTAGCTTTGCTCGCAGCCAAAGAGCTTTGGGCGCCTTAGGGCCTATTTTGGCCTAAAGGCGAATTGGGCTTTAAGAGGCAAGATTGACTATGGTTTTTATTTTTTTGCAAAATCTTACGGAAAAAGGCTTTTGTACCTGGGTGTTGGAGCTTCTTTTGCAACTTAAAGATTAGCTGGGCCAGAGATATGTAGCCCTTCTAACCCTGTAGCTGTACGTGAATGTGAGTTGTTTATGCCAAAAACCCTTAAAACTATTGCAATTACATTAGGATATGCCGTTTTGGGCGTTTCTATTTTTCTGCAAATCAGTAGCCTGTTAAACCTTGACCTGGGAAGCTATCTTGTAGATTTACAGGACACTAGTCTAAGAAGTGTACTGTTGGCCCTGTCTATTTTATGTTTTTTTGCCAGTTTTTGGGGTGGGCTAGCGCCACCTATTTTGACTTTTCTAGGGGCTTGTCTAGGGCTCGGTGTTTTCGTTTATGACCCGCCCAATGCCATGAGTGCTGTGGTCAGTCTTGGGTTTTTCTGGGCTTGCCTAGTCACCACGTATAGGCAAGAAATTCACTGTACAGAGTTTGGTAGTGGGCTGCACCTTACTGCTATTGTTTGTGTAGTCGCCCTTATTGGCCTAAGCATCTTTCGCTTAGAGCTTGTATATGCATATTTAAGTACCGGATTCGGCTTGGTTTTTTCTCAAATGGCCTTAACCTTTGCTATAACAAGTCTAGGGGCTCTGTTTACCCTTTCTATATATAAGGGGTGGTTTCTTTTATCAGCCCTTTTTATCCTTCCTTTTTGCCTTTTGATTGCTGGAACTTTTCAGTTGTCTCCTTTGTATTTGTGCTATGTATTTGGCTTGAGTATGGCAGCGCTCTGTTTTGTAGCTAGCCGAAAAGGGGTCAAAAAACTTGCGAGCGAAGGAATTTAAGCATAAGCCCGTTTTATTTGATGAAGCCATCTCTATGCTGCAGACGGTTTTAGAAAATAAAAAAAAGTCTGGTGTAAAAAACAGACCTTTCTTAGCCGTTGATTGTACCTTTGGCAGGGGAGGGCACAGCCAAGCTTTTCTTGAAATACTAAAGCAAGCGAATATGCCCTTTCACTTGATCGCAGTAGATCAAGATGAAGACGCTATTTCATCCGAACAAGCTAAACACCTAAAAGCTACCTACGGTAATCAGTTTTCTTTACATCACTGCAAGTTTTCACAGCTAAAGCTCGTACTGCAAAGCTATGAGTTCGGGCAAAAGGTAGACTATTTGTTTGCAGATATAGGTGTTTCCTCTCCGCAGCTAGACGCACCCGAGCGCGGCTTTGGCTTTGATTCGCAAAGCTTAGATATGCGCATGGACAAAAGCTCAGAGCTACACGCTGCAATGATCCTGAACGAGTACAGCCCAGAAGAGCTAACAAAAATATTCTTTGAATTTGGCGAAGAGCCCAAAGCCAGGGTTTTCGCGCGAAGAATCTGTGAAAGGCGCGAGCAAACACCCTTTTCAAACCCAAGCCAGCTAGCAGATATAGCCAAAGGCATATGGTCCAGATCAAAAAGCCGCGTCCACCCTGGTACGCGCGTCTTTCAAGCACTCAGAATCGCCGTAAACAATGAGCTAGGCGAGTTGGAAGCGCTACTTGAAACTGGCCCTGACATGCTAGCTAAAAACGGAACCATGGGTGTAATTAGTTTTCACTCGCTCGAAGATAAAAGAGTGAAAAAAGGATTCCGCAAACTATGCGGCTCGAAGTCATTGGCGGAAGAGCATCTATTTGCGCAACTTCCCGTTACAGACAAGGCTAGTGAAGACGCCAGTTTTGAAATCATAAAGCCATTTCCACAAAAGCCAAGCAAAGCAGAGCTGGAAGTAAACCCACGGAGCCGAAGCGCTAAGCTGCGTTGGGTTAAAAAAAAGATTTAAAAATATTTAAGTAGCCTTGCGGGCCACCAGAGTTTTTTGAAATTAACCCCAAAAGCTATGTAAAATGTTAAAGTAATTGCATGCTTCGGAAACCTCAACATTGGCCGCTTCTTGTATTTCTCGTGCTTGTTGGTTTTAGCTATTTTCATATTCAAATGCGTATGCACACGGTTCTTTTGGGCTACAAAATTAGCGAACGCCAATCAGAGATTGTTTCCTTGCGCGAACAACACAACACCTTGCAAACCGAACTGTCAAAGCTGACTATGGAAGGCAAGCTCAGCAAGGCTGCCACACACACAACGCCGGATAAAAAGGTGTCGCAACAGTGAGTTTAGAGCACCTCTATCAAAAACGTAGCAAGGTGGTTTTCGCCATTTTTTGTTTTGGTTTTGCCGGAATATTTGCTCAGATGGTACGTCTACATGTTTTTCCTTCTCACGAAGGGGTGCTTGATAGAATCGCCCGGCAGTATGAAGACACGGTAAAGCTGCCGCCTTTTCGCGGGCAAATTTTAGATAGAGGCGGAGATCCGCTGGCCGTTGGTATTCGGCTGCCAACAGTTTATGTAAACCCAAAAGTCTTTTCGCCTACTCGCGAAGAGATTAAAAAATTAAGTGCACACCTTCGGGTACCGTCGAAAAAAATCCTAACCATCTCACGTAAAAAATCTCACTTTGCATATGTAGCTCGCAAGATCAGCGCTGCTTCGGCCAAAAAAGTTAAGGCGTTAAAGATAAAAGGCCTTCATATACTAAACGAGCCGGCCCGTTCTTACCCATCAGGCTCCCTGGCAGCACCGCTTATAGGCCTTGTGGGTACAGACAATCAAGGCCTTGCCGGGCTTGAGTCTTTATACGAAAAAGAGCTTGCTGGTAGCCCAAACATGGCTACGCCAACAAAAGATGCCAAGGGTAGGCTGCTTTTCCTCAATACGACCGATATTAAAAATGTTCACACAGGAAGCTCCATCGTTCTAACGATAGACCGTGCTATCCAACAAATTGCTGAAGAAGCTCTTGCCAAAGGAGTTGAGCGCGCTGGTGCTAAGTCAGGCTTTGCCATCGTTGCGGACCCGCACACAGGCAAGCTCCTTGCAGTTGCAAATAGCCCAACCCCACCAACACACCGGCGCCAGCGTTACCGCGGTGAGCTGTTCCGCAACAAGGCTTTTAGTGACCGGTTTGAGCCAGGATCTATTGTTAAACCATTTTTAATAGCGCAAGGCCTCGAGACTGGAAACTTAAAAGAAGATGACTTTTTCTTTTGCGAAAACGGCAAGTTTAAGGTGGGAAGACATACCATTCGAGATACAAAAAAAGCAGAGTGGTTAGGGCTCGAAGGAATTTTAGTTAAATCTTCTAACATTTGTGCATTTAAAGCTGCTCAAATGCTTGGGAAGAAAGAGCTTTACGACGGCTACAAAAAGTTTGGGTTTGGCAACCCTGAAACAACAGCTGGGATTAGAGGGGCAGCTCCCGGTCGTATATCTAACCCGGACGGCTGGAGAGATATTCGCTTTGCCAACATTTCATTTGGACAAGGGTTTTTAGTTAGCGGACTCGAAGTCATTACAGCCTGGAATGTGCTGGCCAATGGCGGCCGCTATATAGAGCCATCTTTCGTAGACCGCATCGAAACAAACTCTGGCCAAGTTCTTTGGCAGGCCGAACCTAAACACAGCACTATTTTAAGCGCTGACACCACCAGGTTTGTAGCCAACGCGGCCTTGGCTGTTGTCGAAAAATCGGCGGCCTCGAACGCTAAATCTAAGCATTATAGAGTTGCTGGAAAATCTGGCACCACACAGAAAGCCAACGAAGATGGGCGGGGCTATTCAAAAGACAAAAGAATCGCTGGGTTTGCCGGTTTTGCACCGTTTTATGACCCTGCTATCAGTGTCTACGTGAGTATCGACGAGCCGAGCCAAAAGCCCTACTATGGAAACCTCTGGGCAGCTCCGGTTTTTAAGGAGGTCGTTGAAGCCACCTTAAAATACCTTAATGTACCCAGTGAGAAAAAGCTTCTTAAAGAAAAGGCCCTCAAAGAGCTTGCAGCTGGTGCTGCAAAAAATGAGCGCCTAGCAAGCAAAGAAAAAAACGACGGTGCAGATGAGCAAAGAAATAGAAATTCAAACACAGCTGAAAAAACCTCTACGGATTCAAACTAAAGATCTTAGAGATCTGTTTGGGGCACCGGCGATAAGCGATTCACCTCCTAACGCATTAAATACGACTCTAAATATCACGACCGACTCGCGCAATGCCGGCTCTGAATCTGTCTTCTTTTGTTATCCAGGAACTAGTTTTGACCCGCATAGCTTGTTAACAAGCGAATTTTTGTCAGGCATTGGCGCGCTGGTTTGTGAAAAAATGCCAAGCGTTGCTACTAAAACCCCTGTCTGGGTTTTGCCAAACGCCCGAGCTGCATGGACGCAAAGCTGCCAAAGAGCTCTACACGATCCCGCGAAAAGCTTTTGCAGCTGGGGGGTCACAGGAACAAATGGAAAAACAAGCGTTAGCCAAATGACCAGCATGCTTTTAGCGCAAATTAAAACCCCCCACATAGCGTTTGGAACACTAGGGGCTGAGCTTTTCTGTGAGGCAGGCAGGTGGCAGGTCAACACCCCGCACACGACTCCAGACCCTGACACTCTTAATGTTCTATTGCGCGAAGCAAAAAAGTCTAGCTGTAAACTGAACATTATGGAGGTGGCCTCACAGTCGATACTCCACCAAAAACTTGTAGGGATGAAGTTTAGTGCCTTGAGCTTTACAAGTTTCAGCCAAGATCATCTCGATTTGCACAAAACAATGAACGAGTACTTTCAAGCAAAAATGAATTTTTTCATTCGCTATGCTGAAAACGACGCATCTATCTTTGTACACGTAAGCGTTTTTGAAAAGTTTATGTCTGCTTTCAAAAAATTCAAAAAGCCAGCACAGTTTGTGGCTGTGTACGGTCTCAAAAAAGAACTTGAAAAGCACTCGGTCGAAGGGCCTTGTTTTTCTTTAAACAGGCTTGGCCGTCAAAGCATACTGGTTGAACACACAAACGGTGACAAGCCTGTGTGGCAAGCAAAGCTTGCAAATCAAACCCACTACGACTCTCTTAGCCTGTCAAACCTTTTATGCTCATTGTCTATGGTTAAAACTACGGGCTACGTTCACGACCTTACAAAGGTAGATACAAACCAGGTCCAAGTGCGAGGCAGGTTTGAAAAGGTCATACTGGATACTAGAAAACGTCTTCATGTCTTTATAGACTACGCTCATACGCCAGATGCACTGGAAAAAGTTTTGGAAAACGGCCGGCAATATTTAGAGAGTCAAAAAGCTGAAGGTCCTGAGACATGCAGGTTGTGGGTTGTTTTTGGCTGCGGCGGAGACCGTGATACTTCCAAAAGGCCTATGATGGGCCTAGCAGCCTCTGAAAAAGCTGACAAGGTGGTTGTCACCTCCGACAACCCCAGAAGCGAAGCGCCAGAAGCTATTGTCAAAGATATTGCCGCTGCAGTAAGCCCATCAAAACTCTATACGGAAGCAGATAGATCCTTGGCCATACGCTATGCCCTAGACCATGCAGCTGATGGGGACTGTGTGGTCATTGCTGGAAAGGGCCACGAGACCACGCAAGTTATTGGTGATCAAGTGATTGCTTTTGATGACGCAGAAAAAGTGCGACAATGGGCCAGTCAACAAGCAACCTAAGGAGTTTCTACCTTGACTGAAATGCAACTACCCACCTGGGAGCAAGCTAGCAAATGGTTGAACGATGAACTGGTCATTCTTGCAGAAGACTTAAAAGCTAGTACTTTTTATCCCCAAAAGATTTTTTCAGATACCAGGTCAATACCGCAACAAAGTAGTTTTATTGCTATCAAAGGTGAACGCTTTGATGGCCATAACTTTATAGACAGCAAGCTTCTCTCTAGTGTCTCGGCCGTAATCTGTTCTCAAGAGCATTTTTTTGATGTAGACAGCCCAGAGCTGAGAAGCAAAGCTATCGTCGTTAAAGACACGATTCGAGCCTATGGGAAGCTCGCAAGCGGCTGGCTAGCATGGCTACGGAAAAACGGCCACAACCCTTTGGTCTCTGGCCCAAAGGTGGTTGCCATAACGGGCAGCGTAGGCAAAACCACGACCAAAAAAATGGTCGCTGCAGCTCTTGTTGCTGCTCTAGGAAAAGACAAAGTTGTGGCCCCACCTGGAAGCTTTAACAACGAAATAGGTGTACCCAAAACGATCTTGCAATGCACGGCTGCGACCAGATGTGTCGTTTTAGAGTTTGGAGCTAGAAACGTTGGAGACATAAAGCTTTTAACAGCCCTTACTGAGCCTGATATAGGGATTTGTTTGAACGCTGGCGACTCGCATATAGGGGTATTTGGCTCTTACGAGAACATATTACAGGAAAAAACAGAGATTCTTGCCAACGGTACCAAACTCGGTTTTTGTTTTGGCGACCAGCAAGATCTGCGCGAAGCTGCAGATAAAAAATGCTCAAACCTAACGTTCTTTGGTGAAGCCGGGCAAGGCAGTGGTTTTGTTTCTACGTATAGGGTCAAGCAAGATGCTAACAACGGTTTTTTGGATCTAAAAATTTTTGGAGCAAAACAAGAGGCTCAAATCCAAACATCTGCCGTTGGGCCCGGCTCGGCTCTGGCTATATGTGCTGCTATCGGTGTTGTGGACTTACTTTTTGACTCGGGCCTGAGGGCTGCGGCAGAGGCGCTTGGCCAAACCAGCAGCGAAGCTGGTAGATTTGAGAGCATCTCAATGGGTAATGGGAATTCTGTTTTTATAAATGACGCGTACAATAGCAACCCGCAGAGCCTTAAAGCTGGCTTAAACACTTTGGCTACTCACCATGCCGATAAAGAAAAAACATTGGTGCTTGGTACTATGCTCGAGCTTGGCAACGCTAGCGCCAGTATGCATGCTAGCGTAGCCGAAACCATCCAGAGGCTGGCAAACCTAAAGAAACTGGTTACAGTCGGGGAGTTCGCAGGGGCATTTGGGAAAGATGCACCTTGTGTGCACCAGCACTTTGAAAGCCTAGAAGCACTTCTGCAAAGTTCCACATGGAATTCTTGGGTGCAAAATGGGACCATAGACAACTCCGAGCTAGTATACCTGAAAGCCTCTAACACCATCGGCTTACATAAGATCCCAGCTTGTTGGGAAAAAGCCTTACACACAAAGGGTAGTTTATGATTCTTTTTCTAGTCGAAGCTCTGGGCCTATCTCAGGCCACAGGTTTTGGGGTTGCGCCTTATATTTCATTTCGAGCAGGCATGGCTATGCTGACTGCTTTGCTTGTTTCTTTTTTGCTTGGACCGACCTTTATTCGGTGGCTGCAAAAAAAGCAGCTAGGGCAGCAAGTAAGAGATGACGGACCTAAAACGCACCTTTCCAAATCTGGAACACCTACCATGGGTGGTGCGTTGATCTTGTTTGCAGTCCTTGGCAGCGGGCTGCTTTGGATGGACCTACGAAACCGTTATTGTTGGTATGTTATAGGCATCACGTTTTTCTATGGCCTAATGGGCTTTATGGACGACTATCTAAAAATAGCCAAGAAAAATACGCAAGGCTTATCGGCCCGGCAAAAACTTGGCCTTCAGTTTCTTATCGGCATCAGCTTTTGTGGTTTTGAATACTTTTACGGAGCTGGCGATTCTAATCTGCTGTTTCCATTTTTAAAAGACCTTAGCTTCGACTTAGGCATTTTATATGTTGGCTTTGGCGCCCTTGTAATCTCAGGAACAAGCAACGGAGTAAACCTGACCGACGGTCTAGACGGCCTTGCTATCGGACCTATCATGATCAATGCAGCCTGCCTTGGAATACTTGGCTACCTAACGGGCAATGCTGTCTTTGCTGAATACCTTAACTATCCTTTTTTGGCTGGAACCGGTGAGCTTGCTATTTTCGCTGCTGCCTTAGTCGGGGCTGGTCTAGGCTTCTTGTGGTACAACACTTACCCTGCTCAGGTGTTTATGGGAGATACTGGGTCACTACCTTTGGGAGCAGCTATTGGCGCCTTAGCGGTTTTTACAAAGCATGAAATTCTACTGCTTATTCTAGGTGGAGTTTTTCTTGTCGAGGGTCTTTCGGTGATTGCCCAGGTTACTTCGTTCAAGTTAACAGGCAAAAGAATTTTTAGAATGGCTCCTATCCATCACCATTTTGAACTTAAAGGCTGGCCAGAGCCTAAAGTGATCGTACGGTTTTGGATCATCTCTATCATTTTGGCATTGATCAGCCTTCTTAGCGTAAAGCTTCGATGATATGCGCCTAGTTTACGGTCTCGGAAAATCAGGCTCGGCTGCCGCCAAACTTCTTATTCATTTGAAAGAAGAGTTTTGCGTTTTTCAAGACAGTTGGCTGGAGCTCGATGCTTTAGACATAGAAAAAAAACTTTTGCAGCTAGGTCTGCCAAAAACTTGTTTCCGCCGGCCGGAGGATTTTTGGACAAAGATTACTTCATTGGTTGTGAGCCCGGGAATTGCACCCTCAAATAAATGGATCCGCCGTGCGAAGGAAGAGGGAAAGCCTGTTCTAACCGAAATTGAGCTGGGCCTATCAATTTTGCGCAATGTTCCCTGGATTGGAGTAACGGGCACTAACGGAAAATCAACGGTTGTAAGTTACGTCGAACAGATTGCAAGTAAACAAGGCCTGAACATACCTGCGTGTGGCAACTTTGGTGTTCCTGTTTGCGAAATTGCTTTAAACAGTTCAAAAAATAAAGCGCTGACACCTCATGGTTTGGCAGTGGAGCTGTCCAGCTATCAGCTACACTATTTAGAAAATGCCTATACACTCAAAGGTGGGGCAATCACCAGCTTTGCAGCAGACCACTTGAGCTGGCATGGCTCGCATGAAAAGTATAAGCAAGCAAAAGCAAGGCTTATACAGCTTTGTTTAGGCGCTGACCTTCCTTTTTTTATCTCTAAAGATGCTAGGCTTTTTTTTGCGGAAATAAAAAAGCCAAACCCAATGGTAACCAGTATCTCTGCAGGAGAATCTATACAAAACCTAAATATAAACTTTGCTAAAAGCCTTGTATATACAATCACCAAAATGCCTCTGCCCTATAGTAAACTTCATTTGGTTGATCCCCCCTTCCGTTGGCAGCCTCTTAAGAGTGACCCAAGGGTGGTCAACGATTCAAAAAGCACCAATATGCACAGCCTCTGCTTTGGGGTAAAAAAATTATTCGATCAAATGACAAGAGAAGAAACAGCCCATATCCTTGTTGGCGGCCGCGCTAAAAAAGAAGAGTTCGCTCCAAGCTTTCATGAGCTTAAAGAGCTTTGTGTAAATAAAGAGTTAAGTGTCCACTGGTATTGTTTTGGAGAGAGCGCAGAGAGTCTGTTTGAAGCTATTTCTGTGGGCCGATGCTTCTTGAAAACAAAACATACAAACCTAGAGCAGGCAACAAAGCAGGCTTTTAAAGACCGGGAGGAGGAGGCTTTTGTGATGCTCTCTCCGGGCTGTGCCAGCTTTGATGAATTCAATGATTTTATGGAGCGAGGAAAAAGTTTTGAAAAACTCGCCCTCGAGCAGCTCAAATAAATCCAATATAATCAAATATTTATCGAATTTTTACCTTAGCCTTTATTTATCTCCTGTAATTCTCCGAATAGGCGGGCAGAGCTGATAAGGACAGCGCTTTGAAACCTAAAGGAGTGAGCTATGGATTTTCCTACAATGACTATGCCTACGATTGCAAACACCGGTATGAACCTGCAGCAAATTGCCCCAACAGCACAGCCAGCTCAACCTGCTGCAAATCCTTTTAGGGCGCCGGGGGCCAAAAGTATGCAGGCGGCTCAAGCACAAACCAGTCAGCCTATTGCACAGCAAGCTGCACAACCAAGCATGCAGCCGCACATACAATCAAGCATGCAACAACAAGGGGCAAACCCGTTTGGGGCCCAAGGGCAAATGGCGGCAGGTATACAAAATACACCTCAAGCACCGGCAGGAACAAAATCAAAAATAGTGGCTACTCTGCTTTGCTGGTTTCTTGGTCTTTTCGGAGTCCACAGGTTTTACGTTGGAAAGTGGAAAACAGGCCTTATACAGTTTTTTACACTAGGCGGACTTCTAATATGGGCACTGATTGATCTTGTTAGACTTTTAACAAACTCCTTTAGAGATAGTGAAGGCCAAGCGCTTAGCTAATGGCCGGTTAACATGTTTTGTATAAAGCATAAAAGCTGTAGAATAGGGGTATGCAAAACCGCAACCTATTACTTATCGTCTGTTTATTCTTGTGCGCAATCGGCGGACTGCTGATTTTTTCTGCCTCCGGTGTAGACGGCCACTTAAAGTATGGGTCTAGTTTTTTGTTTGTTAAAAAGCAGTGGCTAGGTATTGCTTTGGGCGTAGTTTCAATTGGTGTGATTCAAATTGCCGGAGTAGACAGGCTTTTTTCCCTGCGTTGGCTTATTCTTTTTGGTGCTTTTATTGCAATGTCGCTTGTAATGATACCTGGGGTTGGACATGCAGCCGGTGGAGCCACTAGATGGGTCAGACTATTCGGGTTCGGCTTTCAGCCAAGTGAGCTGACAAAAATTGCTTTTATCCTGATTTCTGCCGAAGCTCTTGGTAAAGCTTTTCCTCTAACTAAAGAAAGACTTCCGCGACTGATCCCTATATCTGTGATCTTCCTATGCTTTGTTTTTCTGATGATGCTGCAGCCTGACTTCGGAACCACAGCCCTGTTAACGGCCGTATTTATACTATTACTTTGGGTGGCTGGACTTGCTACCAAATACTTTGCAATCCTTGGAGTCACCATTGTAGCCCTTGCTGGACTTGCCATTTGGCAAGCACCCTACAGGATGCGAAGAGTCCTTAGTTTTTTGGACCCATGGGAAAACGTAAGAGACGGGGGCTACCAGCTCGTGCAAAGCTTTCTTGCTTTTCGCAACGGAGGCGTTCTTGGGGTTGGGCTTGGAGAGTCTAAGCAGAAGCTGTTTTTTCTTCCAAAATCTCACACAGATTTTATCTTTTCTATTGTTGGAGAAGAGCTAGGCCTTACAGGTAGCCTTTTTGTAGCCACTTGCTTTGCTATTGTGACATATTTAGGCCTGCAGATTGCATTTAAACAGCGAATAAAGCGGCGCTTTTTCCTAGCGCTCGGAATTTCCTTGCTCATATCCCTGCAGGCGATCTTTAATCTAAGCGTAACCTTGGGCCTTGTACCAACCAAAGGAATTTCACTGCCCTTTGTAAGCGCTGGAACCTCGTCCTTGTTAGTTTTTCTTTCTCTTATCGGAATCTTGATATGTTTAGACCGGGAGGCAGAAATTGATCAATCCAGCATCAAAAATTCCTCTTTGTCTAGAGGAAGCTAAAGCAAATCGTTTTCACTTTATTGGTGTAGGCGGTAGTGGGATGGCGCCCATTGCAAGCACCTTAGCCCATATGGGTCACTCTGTGACTGGCTCTGATGTTCGGCCGCTTTCAAAAGAGTTGAAGCTGCGCCTTATAGATTCACAGCAAGGCCATAAGCCCGGGCTAGTCCAGCAAGCAGACATTGTTGTCGTCAGCTCTGCTATTAATGAAACAAATCCTGAGCTTATTTGGGCCAAAGAAAAAAATCTAAAGCTTTTGCATAGATCCGATGTTTTGAATGCTTTGATCAACTCTGCAAAACTGAGCATCGGCATATCTGGAACAAGCGGAAAATCCACGACTTCTGGGCTTTGCTTGTCTGCTTTAAGTGGTTTTAGCCCCGAGCCGATCGGGGTCGTCGGCGCAGTCTCCATGGATAACATGGTTAAAAAGCTTGGCAAAACTCTCCACCAAAAGCCCTATACCCTGGTAGCAGAGCTCGACGAGTCTGATGGGTCTTTCGTAAAATACTCTCCAAGCTGCCTTGTTGTACATAACATTGACCGAGACCACGTAGGAGCCTACGGGTCTGAAGAAAAGATAGAAGATGCCTTTTTTGCAGCTGCAAAAAACCTACCAACTAAAGCAAGCCTGGTCCTAAACTGGGACCACCCAAAGTGCCGCAATCTTTTTAGGCGCATAGAGTCTGCTCGCAGCGACATCAACCTGTTGAGTTACGGCCGCTCCATGGGGAGCGAGGTTAGGCTTTTAAGCAGGGCTATCGACGGGTTAAAACAAAAAATAACCGTGCAGTGGCGTTATGAGACTGTTGAGGTTAACGTCCCGGGCTTAGGTGAATTCTTAGCTAGCAATACGCTTGCAGCTCTTGCAGCTGCAACCTCGCTAGGCCAGCCACTGAGTAGAGCAGTCAAAGGAATAGAGGGGTTTTCTGGCTTATCTAGAAGAATGGAACTCATTCAAAAGATGCAAAACTCTGTTCTTTATAGCGACTATGCACACAACCCAGAAAAACTAAGCGCAGCAATTTCTGGCATTAAAGAAGCTTTTCCAAAAAAGAAAGTATGCGCCTTGTTTCAGCCGCATAGATATTCAAGAACAAATGAACTTTGGGACGACTTCCTAAAATCATTTAGAAAAGCAGATGAATTGTATCTTTTGCCAACTTATTCTGCTGGAGAAGCAGTGCCTGAAAATTTTTCTATGGAGCAGTTTTGCTTACAAATTGAAAAAACCTCTGGCTGTAAAACCTCTTTTATTACAAATGAAGAGTTTTGTTCACTTTCATGGCTAAATGCTTGTGCAGTTGAGAGTGCTTATATTGCTCTAGGGGCCGGTGATATCCACTCAATGTTGTGCACAAACCTAAAGAACTAAGAATCTGCTAAAATAGCTAAGCACGCACTGAAGACAAGGAGGTTTTCGTGGGTAAGTCTATACTGTTAAGACAAAAGCCTAAAAGAACATTTTCAAAAATCAAGACTGCGCTAAAAAGTCTTTCGTGGCTTATAGTCCTTGGTGGAACTGGGTTTGGTGGTTACTATCTTTTGCAAAACCATAGCTCGGGGCTTGATCAATACCGCATACGAGTTAAGTTTTTGGACACCTTACCAGACGATAAAAAAGCCAAAAATAGGGTCAAAAAACTCGTCGAAACAAAGGCTAAAAAGGCAAGATCTCTAGAAGATCTGGCAAATGCTGTGCACAAAAAATTTGGTTTTTCTTTTTCAAACGTACGCCTGCAGGCAAATGAAATCACTGTTTCCATAAAACGCCGAGAAGCGCTTGCATACATATTGGCTTGGGGCAAGACGTGGAGTTTGAGTAGCGACGGAGAAGTTTTTCCTTCAGAAAAAAAGCAACCAAAACACGTTTTGCTTAGTCAGTTTCTAACAGACGAAGTCAAACAGCCTGAGATGGCGCCGCTTGGAACTCTTGAGCTGTCAAAAAAAACAAGAGCCAAGCTAGGCAAGGCTTTGCGCCTGATAAAAGCGGCTAGCAGCATGCAGGTTAAACTTAAAAAAATTGAGTTCACCGATGGAAGAGGGCTTGCCTTTCACGTTGTCCGAAGTGAGACCAATGTCATTGTTGGCCACACTCAGTTTAAACGCAAACTAGGGCGCTACAAGCAAACCCAGGCAAAATTAGGCAACAAAAAAGCAGTGAGCATAGACCTTGATTATTCCAACAAGGGAATCATCAAATACGACGAGAGGCTTTGAATGAAAAAAACTATATTTGCACTAGATCTGGGTACCACCAAGTTCTGTTTAGGAAAAGTCGACTTTCAAAGCGAGCAAAAAATCGATCTCGTTTCTGTTCCAGCCATGGGAATGCACCGCGGTATGGTTGCGGGGTTTGAGTCTGCGAAAGCTAGCCTTATAGAGTTGCTGCATGCAGCAGAAGACAGATTCCAAACAGATATACTCTCTGTGGCTGTTGGTGTTGCTGGCTCCCATCTTAAATCAGAAGTTATACAAACAACGCATATGCTAGACGGCAATAGGGTAGAAGGGCTTCTTTTAGATGAGGTCTATCAAAAAGCAAAAATAAATATTCGCAGCCCTATGCGTGAAAATATGCACTTTATTCCTGTGGGATACCAGATAGATGAGCGACGCTTCCTGGATGAGCCCATTGGCTTTCGAGGATCTAAGCTAACTGTAGACTTTTTAAAGATAGACGGTGACCAGTACTACTTGCAAGACGTGATGGCTTTATGCAACGAGTCTGGCTTAAAGGTAGACCGCTTTATTGCAGAACCTGTGGCATCCTCATCGGTCACCTTGACAGAAGATCATAAAGACCTTGGTACAGTTATGCTCGATATTGGCGGGGGTACCTCAGATGGAATTATCTTCAAAGGCAAGCGCCCTATAAAAATATTCACCTTAGATATCGGCGGCAAGATGATCACTCGAGATCTTTGCCTTGGGCTTGGAGTAAAAGAAGAGAGCGCTGAAAGCCTTAAGCGAATGGGCGGACTTGACCTAAATAAGCGCGCTCAAACCTTTGTTGGTAGCGGCTTAGACGATGTTCCCCGCAACATAGAATTCACTAAAATCTATCAGATCCTTGCGCCGCGCATTGTCGAGATGGCAGAAAAAATAGAGGCAGAGCTTGGGCCTTTAAAACACCACCTTGGCACCGGACTAGTCCTAACCGGTGGGGGCAGCCTTATCCCAGGGTTAGACGTTCTTTTTTCAAGGCTTCTAAAGATCGAAGTCAAAAGAATGCAGCCAAGCATTTTATCGAAAACAGACAATGCTAAAGTATTTCCTGAAAAATATGCTACCTGCCTGGGAATGCTTAATATGCAGATTGGCGACTTGCACAAAGACAAGTTTGCCGGAAATCAAAAGGCTGGCGGGTATTTTTCGAAGTTTGTAAACTGGATTAAAGAGCTTGCCTAGGCTTTTACCGAAAAGAATAAAAATCAAAGGTTGATCCGTTAAACAGTGCCGCAAAAAAAGCTAATAAATTTGGCTTCGTGCTTTGATTTGATTGCTATATTGCTCGGCCTGTAAAAATTTGGTCAAAAAAACAAAAACGTTCAATTCTCACTGCGGCATCAATATCTTAAAAACTGCCTATGTTTCGAAGTCCGCATGCAGGCCCTAAGTCCACGAAATTATTTTGGAATTTATGCTTTTTTCAACGTCAAAAGTTTGACTTAGGTACGTGCGGGTCCTTATAATTTTAGGGAACAATTCAAAATATCCTATTAAGACTTTGCAGCTATGGATGGCTGTTATGGGGTGGGATACCTAGCAGATGAGGTGGTCATGGCTACATTGGACGTAGAAAACCTCGCTCCGTTCGGGGCGACTATTAAAGTAATCGGAGTCGGTGGTGGTGGCGGCAATGCCGTTAACACAATGGTTTCCACAGGCATTGATGGTGTTGAGTTTATCGCACTCAATACTGACTTGCAGGCCTTAAGGAACTCACTAGCGGACAAAAAGGTTCAAATCGGTAAGCAGCTCACCAAAGGTCTTGGTGCAGGGGCAAACCCAGAAATTGGACGCGAAGCAGCACTTGAAGATCGGCAAGAAATCCAAGAGATCATCGGTGATGCCGACATGGTTTTTATCACGGCCGGAATGGGGGGCGGGACCGGAACCGGTGGTGCTCCGATCGTTGCGCAAATTGCTCGTGAAATGGGTGCATTAACAGTTGCCGTTGTTACAAAACCGTTTGGTTTTGAGGGAAAGAGGCGACGCAAGCATGCTGAAAGCGGCATAGTTCGTCTTCAAGAATCTGTTGACACGCTTATCACTATCCCTAACCAAAGGCTTTTAGAGATTGCCGACGCCAACACGTCTATGCTTGATGCCTTTAAGCTTGCTGACGATGTTTTGGTAAACGCAGTTAAAGGCATTAGCGATATCATCAACGTGCCTGGTACGGTCAACGTTGACTTTGCAGATGTCCGGACGGTTATGGCCTGCCGCGGTATGGCCCTTATGGGTATTGGAGCTGCCGAAGGACAAAACAGAGCCAAAGACGCTGCGCTACAAGCAATTAAGTCTCCGCTTCTGGAAAACCTCGACATTGAAGGTGCTACCGGTATTTTAATCAATATTACTTCGGGCTCTGATCTCTCTCTTCTAGAAGTCAACGAAGCATGTACTGTAGTTCAAGATGCAGCCCACGAAGACTCAAACGTAATCTTTGGTGCTGTGATAAACGAGAGTATGGGAGATATGATTCGCGTAACTGTGATTGCAACCGGTTTTGCCCATGAGAGCTCAGAAGCATCTAGCACCATGGAGCTGGGCGCTTCAGCTACTTTCCACCAGTACAGAACACTCAAAAATCCGCCGAAGCCAATGCCGTCTTTAACTACCCCTCAAAGATTAGTGACGGAAACGCCGGCACCTGAGCCTCTTGCGGTCCAAGCTGAAAACCTTAAAAGAGTAGCCGACTCCTTTAACACAGCGACTGCGGTTGCTTCTTCAGTTGTCGCTCCTGCTGAAACCCTGGTTGAGGCAGTCGGGAACACAGAGCCAGCAATCATGGCTGGCGCTACATTGGCTTCTGCTCAGGTAGCTGCGCAGCCGTTGGTAAACCAACTGCCTTCTATGCCTGTCATCGAAAAAATAGAAGCTACAGAGACTCCAACTGTCGTGCCAACCTTTGAGGTGGAGCAGGTAGAAGCGGCGGCGCCATTAGAGTCCCAACCTGCGTTTCATTCATCAGCTCAACCGACGGTGGATACAGGGGTTGGCTCTCACGAGCTTGAAAGCACTCCAAGTTTTACACCAACGCCTTTAGCAGAGCCATTAGCCAGCGAGGCTTTGGATGATAGTCAGCTGCCGCAAGCTTACGAGCTAGCAATGATGACGCTCAACGCAATGGATGAGAAGACAGAAGAAAAAGCTGATGCAAGCTCTGAAGCCTTCGAAGGGGCAAAGGCAGCAAGTAGCTCTATCGATCAAAAAATAGACGAAGCCATTGCACTTGCTGAACGGATTAAGTCTAGCAACGAGAGTGAATCGGATGAACTCGACGTACCGGCTTTCATCCGAAACGGGGTGATGGACCTTCCAGAGACTCCCTAAGGAGTGAAAAAACACAATCTTGAAACCCCCTCCAATTGGAGGGGGTTTTTATTTTTGGAAAAAATTTATATTTTCTACTTAAGGGTCGGTGCCCAAGCTTTTCGTATATCAAGCAAGTTTGCCGTTGTTACGGCCTTAGCTAAACCCGTAAAAGCACTGCCACTTGATTTTTTAGTCGACAGAACCTCAAGCGGAGCCTGAGCCTTTGCTTTTACAGCAGGGCTTTCACCTAGCCACCGCAAAAGGTGCTCTGCCCACACTCCTTTAACGGCTATCTTTGTTTTTTTATGAAAAGCGCTGCGTGCTAAATCTGACAGCTCAGCAATGGAGATTTCAGAGGGGCCATGGGCTGCTAAAACCTGTGCAACCGCGCTCGTTTCTGTCGTCACGCGATCGGCTAAAAGCTCCGCTAAGTCGCCTACATATAGAGGTCTTACAAACTTGTTTTCTCCACTTTTTGGATAAAGTAAAGGACTTCTAAACAAGTGGCAAAGGGCCGAGCGCAGCGGTGAGCTGTGGCCTTTTAGATCAAAAAGCGGCGGGAGCCTAACAATGTCAATCGACCCTAGTTCGCTATTAATAGCTTCCAGCTCAACCCTATACTTTAAGCTTAAAAACGGGTTCTTTGAGTGGCGCGAAGCGCCATTTGAACTCAGTAAAATAAGTTTGCCGCTGGTTTGGTGAATTGCCGAACACAAGGTTGAGGTCAGCGACAGATTGAACTCTTTGTGTTCTTTTCTATCGGAAGCTAGCCATGCACAATGAACCACTATATCTGAGCGTTGAACTAGCGCATGAACTTCTGCTTTGTTGCGAAGGTCACACTTAAAAGGGAAGGTATTTGGAAGTGTCTCCACACACCCGTGGTGATAAGCTGCTATCGTCCTTACACCTCTTGCCGATAGCGCTCTCAAAAGCTTTTGACCAACAAAGCCAGATGAGCCAGTAACAAGAACTGTTTTATCGAATCTCTTGGAATCCACCACGTATCTTCTACCTGTTTTGAATGTATATTTGCTTTACTACATTCATTATAGCACTAGATACGCGACTAGAGTTAACTTCAAGATTTTAACGAGCCTGAAATGAGAAGCGCTTACCGTGCAATTAACTCGAAAGCGTGATTACTTTTGGTGCTTCCGCTTTTAGGATCTACTACAAACGCTGTTCCTAGATAGCCTTTGCCTGAGCCAGTGTTAGGATAAATCTGTAGGACCTGATCTGCGCATTCGAGGGCAATCCCTAGCTCACTAGCAGATGGCTGTACAACCTCGCTCCATTCCCAGCTACAGATATCTTGGTCTGATATCGACAGGTAAACAGGAGCTTGGTTTTGTTTGGGGGCTTTAGAAACTTTCAGCCTATATTGACCAAGTTCATTTGAACCCGTGAAGTTTCCTTCCGGCATTTTATCCATCAAACTATCACTTATCGGCTGAACACTTGAAAGAGCAGCCCGAAGATCTGTCCACCGCAAGTTCGCCAGTGTCTGCAAGCTATTTTCTCCACCAGACACTAGATTTTGTTCAAGCTCTGCAACTGTAGGTTGTTTTACTATTGCCGGCTGCGGCTTTTCTATAGTCTTTGTTTGTAAATCAACTGCCTTAGGGGCCTGCGCTGAACTTGGCTCAACAGCTGAATTAGTAGTTGGGTTAATAGTTGAATCAGAGGTTGGCCGAGAAGCAGGTTCCGAGGCTGACTCACCAAGATCTCCCTCTGGACTAGATACTGGGTTTCCAGGTTCAAGAATCGGCCCTAGCGCTGCAGGTTTAGCAGGGGTACTAACATCGACCACTACATCAGAGCGGCAAACATCATTTGCCTGTTTGAGCTGCTTTTCTAGCACCGTTACCTCACCCTGTAAACGGTCTAGCTCTTTGACTTGCTCTTCAATTATCTCGTTTTGATTGAGAGCATCGGAGTGTTCTTGGTCATCTTCTGATAACTCTGGGCCAGCTAATTCAGCAATTTTGGCCATTTTTCCAATAGGCTTTTTTTCTTTTGTGCTTTTTCCTAAAAACAGGCCTCCAACAAAGCTAGCAACGATCAATACAGCTGCCCAGTTCAATTGATTACCCATTTTAAAACTCCCGTTAAAAGCTAAAAGACCTGACGCCTATTTTTTTTGGCCCAAGAGGTCCAGTCGATACTGCGATCTTGCCAGAGCTTTGTTTGCACGTTCAAAGTCTAGAATATCCTCGTCGGTATTGTGGTTTCTAGCCTTTAGTCGGTCCATCGCTCTTTTTTGCGCACTTGTTGCTCGCTCGGCCTGAACCTCCGTAGGGGTTTCTATGACATCGGCGAGTACTTTAAGCGTATTTCCTTCTGCCATTTCTACAAACCCGCCAGAAACAAAGTACTGTTGAACAAGCTCGTTTGACTCGCCAAGAAGCGTGAGCACCCCAGCCCCAATCTCTGCGATTAAGTCTGTGTGTTTGGGCGAGGCTACAAAATAGCCGTTAATACCGGGCACAAGGACGTTTGCCACAGCTGACGCTTCATGGAGGTCCTCAACTCTTTTTTCCGGTGATAGAAGTGCTAAGTTCAATCGATTTGATGCGGCTTTCTCCACGTGGGCTCTACCTTATCTGTTTTTAAGTATTTACAGTTCCGAAAAATCTCATTTAACTGTTTTTATATAGCTAATTTAACTATCCGTTTTTTGTTTTTTCATGCTTTTCCAAAACTTCTTCAATCGCACCGCAATATAAAAAGCACTGCTCAGAAACATGGTCTAACTCGCCATCACAAATACGCTTAAAGCCAGAGATAGTGTCTTCACGCTTTACGTATTTGCCAGGAAGCCCGGTAAACTGCTCAGCTACAAAGTTTGGCTGACTCATAAAACGTTGTATTTTACGCGCTCTATTAACCGTTGATTTGTCTTCTTCCGAAAGCTCATCCATACCCAAAATAGCAATGATATCTAGAAGCTCTTTATAACGCTGCAAAATTTCTTGAACCTGCCGGGCAACGGAGTAGTGCTCTTCTCCAACAATTTGTGGGTCAAGAATTCTTGAAGTAGATGAAAGTGGGTCTACAGCAGGGTAGATTCCAAGCTCTGAAATAGCCCGCGAAAGTTCAACAGAGCCGTCCAAGTGAGCAAAAGTCGTTGCTGGCGCTGGGTCGGTGATGTCATCAGCAGGAACATATACAGCTTGAACAGATGTAATAGAGCCGTTTTTAGTAGATGTAATACGCTCTTGAAGCTCTCCCATTTCGGAGGCTAGCGTCGGCTGATAACCTACTGCAGAAGGTATCCGGCCTAGAAGCGCTGACACTTCTGAGCCTGCCTGCGTAAAGCGAAAGATGTTATCGACAAACAGAAGTACGTCTTGGTTTTTCTCGTCACGGAAATACTCGGCAATCGTAAGCGCCGAAAGCGCAACCCTTGCTCTTGCCCCTGGAGGCTCATTCATCTGTCCGAATATAAGGGCTGTTTTATCAATCACGCCCGTATCGGTCATTTCGTGAAATAAGTCATTTCCTTCACGCGTTCTTTCACCCACACCTGCAAAAATTGATTTGCCACCATGGTTTTTTGCTACGTTATGAATAAGTTCTTGAATAAGTACAGTCTTACCTACGCCAGCACCACCAAATAGCCCAACTTTTCCGCCTTTTAAAAACGGGGCAATTAGATCTACCACTTTTAGACCTGTTTCTAAGATCTCAGACTGTGTTGCAAGCTCTGTAAAATGGGGGGCTTTGCGGTGAATCGGCAGTCTTTTTGCAGTTTTTACTGGGCCAGCTTCATCCACTGGCTCACCGATTACATTTAGAATTCGCCCAAGAACTTCTTCACCTACAGGGACCGATATCTGCTCTCCTGTGTCTCTTGCTGCCATTCCCCTAACAAGCCCGTCGGTTGCATCCATTGCAATTGCACGGACGACGCCTTCGCCAAGATGCTGAGCAACTTCCAGTACAAGGTTCTCTTCTTTTTTGTTTATAGACGGATTTGTTACTCTTAAAGCATTATATATTTCTGGAAGGTGTCCACCTTCAAAAGCAATATCCACGACTGGACCCATCACTTGGACGATCTTGCCTTTTTGATTTGATTGCGCAGCTGTTGTCATTTTTTTATGTCTCCTACCTTCTTTAGGTTTTGGTCTTAAATTAAAGTGCTTCAGCGCCACTTACGATTTCAATAAGCTCTTTTGTTATAGCCGCTTGTCTTGCGCGGTTATACTTGAGCGTTAGCTTTTTTGTCACTTCATCTGCATTGCGCGTAGCGGCATCCATAGCTGTCATGCGAGCACCATGCTCAGAAGCCCTGCCATCTAAGAGTGCGGTATATACCTTGC
This sequence comes from Oligoflexales bacterium, assembly GCA_023301565.1. Lineage (GTDB taxonomy): Bacteria > Bdellovibrionota_B > Oligoflexia > Oligoflexales > JALZUQ01 > JALZUO01. The sequence goes on along the minus strand of JALZUO010000016.1, from coordinate 49,730 downwards.
CATACACAGCTTTCTCCAGAATAGCTTCGACGACTTTCACAGGGTCTGGCTCTACTAATATATCTTCTGAGCCAGATCTTTTTTTAGCACTGCCTGCTTTTTCAATCGACTCTATATCAATAGGAAGAAGCTTTTGAACCTTAGGTGTCTGCGCTAGCGCCGATTCGAACTCGGGGTAAACCAAGTAAATTTCGCTAAGCTCTCCGCTTTGAAACCGGTCAATAGCAGACTGCAACATATCCTTCGTTTGCATGAAAGTTGGTTTTTCAAAAACCCCCTCGCGAGACTCTGCTACTTTGTAAGCGCTGGCTTTCTTAGAAAAGATAGTCGATGCCTTCCTACCCCAATAGGCCACTTCAAAAGTTGAGCTGTTTTCTTTGTGAACTGGATCAGATAAAAACTTTTCAGCAGCTTTGAAAAGATTTGAATTCAAAGCCCCGCAAAGCCCCTTGTCCGTCGACAAAACAATGATCATCTTGGCCTGTTTTTGCGCGCCCTGGCCGGCTAAATCTTCTGCATCCATAAACGGCGAAGAAAACCCTTGTATGTCACGAGCCTTCTGCAAAGCTTTAGCTGCCATTGAGTACAAAGCCTTTTGATAAGGCCGAGCAGCCTGGACAGCAGCCACTGACTTGGCAAATTTGGCCGCTGACACAAGCTTCATAGCTTTTGTGATCTTTTGGTTATTCTTAACGCTACGTATGCGTCGTTTTAAATCAGCAAGTCCCGCCATCTAGTGGAGCCTCGACTGATTGTATTGCTCTAGTGCGCTTTTAATGTCTTCTTCCACTTCGCTAAGCTTTGCTCTGTTTTCAATTTTATCGAGTACAGATGCAAAATTACTTGTAAGGAAGCCAGAAAAACCCTCTTGCCAAGCGTCGACTTCTGAAACCTCGACACCGTCAAGAAACCCTTTAGATGCAGCATAAATAACTGCAACCTGAGCCCCGACAGAAAGCGGCTTATACTGCTTTTGCTTTAGCACTTCCATCAGCCGTCGTCCTCTACTAAGAGTCTTTTGCGAAGCCTCATCAAGGTCTGAACCAAACTGCGCAAAGGCGGCTAGTTCACGGTATTGAGCCAATTCAAGACGCAAAGTACCTGCAACCTTTTTCATAGCCGGAACCTGTGCGCTACCACCTACCCGCGATACGGATAAACCGGCATTTACAGCCGGACGTTGGCCTGCGTTAAACAAGTCTGTTTCTACAAAAATCTGGCCGTCTGTAATAGAAATTACATTTGTTGGAATGTATGCAGAAATATCACCAGCCTGCGTTTCGATGATAGGGAAGGCCGTAAGAGAGCCTGCGCCTAGCTCATCGTTTAGCTTACAAGCGCGCTCGAGAAGTCTGCTATGCAAATAGAATACATCGCCTGGGTAGGCTTCACGACCCGGAGGCCGGCGTAAAAGCAACGAGAGTTCTCGGTAAGCAACTGCTTGCTTTGACAGATCATCATAAAAAATCACTGCGTGCTTACCAGCATCCCGAAAATATTCAGCAATTCTACAGCCTGAGTAAGGCGCTAAAAACTGCATAGGGGCTGGATCAAGAGCCGTAGCACTTACAACAATTGTGTAGTCCATTGCGCCAGACTTTCTGAGTCGCTCGACTACGTTTGCTACTGTCGATGCTTTTTGGCCGATAGCAACATAAACACAGATAACGTCTTTGCCTTTTTGGTTTAAAATTGTATCGATCGCAATTGCTGTTTTACCTGTTTGGCGATCGCCAATAATGAGCTCGCGCTGCCCCCTCCCAATAGGAGTCATGGCATCGATAGCTTTGATGCCTGTTTGCAGTGGCTCATGAACTGATTTTCTTGCAATGATTCCTGGTGCTTTTTTTTCTACTACTGCGTCTTTAGCGCCCTTTAATGGACCATTTCCATCTATAGGGTTACCCATTGCATCGACTACGCGCCCAATCAACGACTCACCGACGGGAACTGAGTTGATAAGCTCTGTTCGCTTTACCTTAGTTCCTTCACGGATATTGCGAACCTCGCCAAATATCGCAACACCAACATTGGACTCTTCAAGGTTTAAAACAACGCCTCGGGCACCATTTTCAAACTCCACTAGCTCACCAGCCATAACATCGTCGAGCCCATAGACACGGGCGATACCGTCACCTACGGTAAGAACGCTTCCTACCTGTTGGAGGTCCTTGTTATAGTCAAAAGATTTTATCTTTTGACTAATGATGTTACTGACTTCTTCTACGCTTAGTTTCTTCATATTCTCCTCAGGACAATTTCAATAAGCCTTTAAAACTTCTATTTTTTTATTCAGACTCTAGGTGCGACTGAAACGAATTCAGTTTTGTTTTCACACTTAAATCCAAAAGCTTTCCACCGACTTCTACAATCATTCCACCTAAAATCTGGGGATCAACCTTTTGAGTCAGATCCACAGAAGACCCTACTTTTTCTTCGAGCTGCTTGCGGATGCGAACGCAATCACTTTCTTCTAGTGGGATAGCCGTTGTTACTGTTGCCTTTTGGCTGTTGTTTGCTGCCATGAGTTTTTGCTCAAATGCTGTTACAACCTGGTCAAACGCCTCAAACCGCCCTTTAGATACAAGCTCTTTGAAAAAAAGCTTGAGAGTATCGCTTCCGGCTAATGCATCAAGACACTCATCAATAATTTTTATTTTTACATCAGATGAAACAGCTGGGTTTCGCAGTAGCCTCTTAGCGTCATCGTGGTCCCATACAGCAGAAAGAAGGCCGCATAACACTGAGTATGTGGACGCCCTTTCTGACGGCTCTGTTACATCCCAAAGGGCCGCTGCATATCTTTTTGCTATGATAGATATATTCATAAAAACTAAGCCCTTATCTTAAGAAACCGGCCTAGGGCTCGATTTTGCTGAGCTGCCGGAGTGGTTGTTTGGTATAGACCACGGTGATTCGCTACTAGTAAAGTTTGCTGCTTCGAACTCACCAAATGCTTTGGACAATAGAGATTTTTGTGGGGAATTATCCCTGCCTCTGATCGATTGAATTAGGCTAGCCTCAATGCCTTTAACAGCTTTTTCAATAACGCTATTTTTTAAGTTATTTTGAGCTGTTTGTAGCTCCATGCGAGCTATTCTTTGCGCGTCAGCTCTTAGGTGCTCGACGGCCCTTGCTGAGTCCTCTTCAAGCCTAGAGATTTCTGAGTTTGTAACAGCTAATGAAGAGTCGCGAAGCTGCTTGATTTCATGCTCAATTCCATTCATTCGCTCGACGATAGCAGCTTGGTCTGTCTGTGCTGTTTTCAGCGAGGCTTGCCCGGACTCTAGGGCGAGTTCAAAATCTTTTCTTTGTGCTTCAAAGATTTCAGCAATCGCTTTTCGACCGCCAAAAAACACGATCGCACAAAATATTGCAAAGTTAATGTGAGGAAAAATAAATGTCTGTAAGAATTCCATAATTAGTGCTGGAGGCTCCCATTGTCAGAGGTCGCCGTCGGTGCAACCCCAATTAAAGCGCTAAGCTCTTTTCCGACGCTAGATGCAAGTTTATCGAGTCCGCCCTTTTCCGTGCCGATACTTTCTTCTAACTGTTTTCGTGAGGCTTGAATGGTTTCAACGTATGTTTGGCGCTCTTTTTCAAGTGCTACCTGCGAGGCTTTTTTTGCACCTTCTATAGCAGTGCTTGCCGCTGTTGCGCATTCTGCTTTGACTGTTTTAATCTGAGTTTCGAGCTCTGTAAGCTTCGCTTTGTTTTGTTCGGCAAGTTTTGCCGCCTCTTCCTCTGCTCCAGAAGTAAGACCAAGCCGCTTGTTTCGTAGCGCCATATAAGGCACTAAAATAAAAAGGCGGATTACATAAGCGTTGAAAAGAAAAATGATGGTTTGAAAAAGCATTACCCAAAAGTTAGGGGTCAAATTCATCGATGCTGCCATTTTCGCATTACCCAATCTAGTGTTTGCTATAGACCCTTACATATATAGGTCCGACCCCGAGTTATATCGCTGGTAGGTAGCTAAAACAAGAAGAGGTTTCACCTACAGCTTTTTCGCTGCTCCATTTGAATCACCTGTTCGCATGCACGAAAGTCCGGCATAAAAGCGATCTAAGCTTACTGATCAGTTTTTTTATAATCATTTTATAAGATTTTATATATTTTAAAGAATGTTCTACGTGGAACATTCAAAGGCGAGTTATGGCAAAAAACACTCAGGCCGCGCCAAAAAACACCCTTCGTTTAGTTTTTTCGCAAAATATCCAATTATTTCGCAAAATTTTCGAAAAAAAGAGAATTTTCTAAAAAAACCCATTTTTTTGTAAAAAAGCTGTTTTTTTCGAAAAAACGCAAATTTTCCTTTTTTTTTAAAAATTTCGGGAAAAAAATAAAAATTCGCATTTTTTTTCTTTTTTTTAATTTTTTTAGAAAATTTAAACCTGCTTTTTAGTAGGGGCTCCGGATGACTAGGCATGAAAACAAAAAAAGCCCCAAACTGAGGCCTTAAATAAAAAATGCCACCCTAAGGGGTGGCATAAAACTGAGCTGTCTATCGGCTGTGATTAGGCCTTTTGTATAAGCTCCGTGACCCGCTCGAGATCTGCCAAGCTAAAGTATGCAATTTCAATTTTGCCACGAGTAGGGGAACCTACAATTTTTACTTTAGTTTGAAGCTTCGTCCTCATGTTATCTATAACCCGCAGAAGGTTTGGATCAGTTACCTGCTTGTTACTAGCTTGCTTTGTACCAGAGACCTTCGTCTTATCTTCTGCTCCTGGGGCTTTATCTCCTGAAATCAGCTGCTCTGTTTCGCGGACAGATAGAGAGTTTTGTACCACCCAATCTCTGATTTCCTTTTGCCTAGCTTTATCGGAAACCCCTAAAAGGGCCTTTGCGTGGCCGGTTGATATAAGGCCTTCCATTAGGTCATCTTGCAAGTTTAAAGGCAAGCTTAAGAGCCGCAAAGAGTTGGTAATACTAGAGCGGCTTTTGCCCACCTTTTTACTGCACTGCTCTTGGGTTAAACCAAAGTCGTCAATCAAGCTCTGAAATGCTTGGGCCTCTTCTATTGAGTTTAGGTCTGCTCTTTGAATGTTTTCAATAAGCGCAAGGCGCATCAACTCTTCTTCTGTACCGTCTTTTAGAATTGCAGGAATTTTCTCTTTACCTGCTAATTTAGAGGCTCTCCACCGACGCTCTCCCGCAACAATAATGTAAGGTGCTGGCCCAGTGTGTTTACGGACAATAATTGGCTGCAAAACACCGTCTTGCTCGATGCTAGCAGCTAAATCTCTTAGTTCTGCTTCATCAAAAAGCTTTCTAGGTTGGTTAGGGTTAGCACAAATATCATCGCAACTTATAAAGGAAACAGCAGTACTTACCTCGGATGCTTTACGCAGCATAGGGTTTGCTGAAGACGGGTCCCCTCCAAGAAGGGAGCTAAGACCTTTACCCAAAGCAATTCGTTTTCCTGGTTGTTTATGATCTGACATTTTATTCCTCCTACAATGTTCCACGTGGAACAATTGGGTTGGTGTAATGTTCCACGTGGAACATTGTTCATTAAGAAATCCTATTAAGAATGAAGGTGTTCAGCTGAAGGCTGCCCCAAAGAAGGGTCTATCCGGTCAGTAAAGCTGGTTTTCTCAACCTTCCTAGATAAGACCTCTTTAGCAAGGCTAAGGTACGCCTGCGCTCCTTTGCACTGTATGTCATAAAGAGCAACCGGCTTACCGTGAGATGGGGCCTCAGAGAGCTTTACATTCCTAGGGATAATGGTTTGAAACACCTTACCATCAAGGTGTTCCCTAACCTCCGCTTCGACCTGCGTTGCCAGATTGTTCTTAGCGTACATAGTCAAAAGGATCCCTTCAATTTCTAAGCTGGTATTTAGCCTGTTTTGAATCAAACTAATGGTCTTTAAAAGCTGGGAGAGTCCCTCCATAGCAAAGTACTCTGTTTGTAAAGGAACGACTACAGAGTCAGCAGCTGTCAGCGCATTTACCGTCAAAATACCCAAAGCAGGCGGGCAATCTATTATTATATAGTCATAAAAGTCACGAACCGACTCAAGGGCCTCTTTAAGCCTAGTTTCTCTTCCAATCACAGACACCAGCTCAATTTCAGCACCAATAAGGTCTTGGTTTGTAGGCGCTATGTCTAAAAACCTTAGTTCCGTATGTAGAATGACGCTTCTCAAAGAGGCATCTGAAACCATGACATGGTAAAGATGCTTTTCAAATTCATGTGCGTAGATACCAACGCCGCTACTTGCATTGCCCTGGGGATCTAAGTCCACCAAAAGCACCCTTTGCTCGTTGATTGCCAAGCTACTAGCAAGGTTTACGGCCGTCGTCGTTTTACCAACGCCGCCCTTTTGATTAGACACCGCAATTACTCTGCTCATTAAGCACCTCACCTTTGTTTCGCTGAGGAATATACCAACGAGCTCCTAGCAGAAACAAGCAAGCAAATGTTCCACGTGGAACATCTGCATACCAGTGTATATAGCTGTATAATCAATGCACAGACTAGGCATTGCTTAATGTTTAAACAAAAAGGCGTCCATAAAAGGACGCCTAATCAAACCGACTCGTCAAAATGACTAATCAAAAAATGTTTAGCCTAGAGTTTACCCATCAATAAGTACGCAACCGCGAAACCTAAAAGAGCAGGAACTTCCATAAAAGCTAGAGCCAAAACGAAAGGCGTAAAAACCTCTTTACTAGAAGTTGGATTTCTTGCAATCCCCTCTAACGCTTTTCCAGCTGCTAAGCCCATACCCAATGCTACCCCGATTGCAGCCAAGCCAACTGCAAGAGCAACACCAATAGCAGATATGCCGATATGGCCGCTTGCAACCGCTGCACCATCTGCAAATGCTGAACTTGCTGCAACCGCTGCAATACTTGCACCACATACTTGCCAAGCTTTTAACTTACCTAATTGTTGAACCATTTTTTTTTCTCCCTCAGTGTTATCCAATCAATGATCGTGAGATTCAGCCATTGAAATGTAAATTGATGTTAATAACGTAAAAACTAGACTCTGAATGAATGAAACAAGCAAACCAAAAACTAAAAGCAAGGCCGGGAAACCCAAACTTGTTATAGATAGCTGGGAAAAAATCCCAACCAAAAGATGGTCGCCAAAAATATTGGCATAAAGCCGAAGGGCTAAAGATATAGGCCGAATGCAGTGGCTAACCAACTCGATCACTAAAATCAGTGGCGCCAAAAGCAGAAAAGGACCAATAAATTGATTGGCATAGGAAAACCCATGCTCACGAAAACCCGCGAAATTATAAAGAAAAAATACTAAAAGTCCCAGTGCGATGTTAGTGCTGATCGATTCTGTTGGCGGAGGAAAGCCTGGGATCAAGCCAGTAAGGTTGCTTATAAAAATGAACAAAAACAAAGGGACCAGTATGAAAAGGTAGTTTTTATGGTTCTTGCCGATTACGTTTTCTGCGGTTTCTCTTACAAACTCAACTAGCAGATCCACAAAACCCAAAAGACTAGCAAACCCTTGCGGCACAACGGTGTTAGAAGAAGTTAGTGCTTCTGTACGCTTGCGATAGAAAATGCCCACAACTAAAATAATTGCAGTAACAAACAAAGCACCTGGGACAACCTGCCACTCAGCAACACCAGCGCCTGTTAGATTAAAAGCACTTTTAATCCCAGAAAGCTCAAAAAAAGACTGGTAATGATTTAACCCACCAGCAGCTAGGGCCGTTTGAGACATAAAAAGAAGGGCTAAAGCCTTCATGCACAAAAAATTTAAAAAGCTAGTTTTCACTCAACCTGCCAACAAAAAACACCGGAAGAAACGCGCCTTCAGATAAAAAATAGACTCAAGACTAGTATGTGATTCAACGGGTTTTGTCTAGTCATTACGTCGAAACGTGGTCGAAAACAAAGACACTTATGAACAAAGTTGCAGCTGCTATAATAAAAAGCAGCATTGAAAATGCAAACTCTTCAAAGCGAACCAGAACTAGCCAGAAAAGTACGCCTAAAAACAGCACCTTCAAAAAGCCTGACGACATGAATAGAAAGAAACTAAGAGCGCGGTTCTGACTAGAGGTGAGTTCAGAAAAGAAAAAAACAAGGGGCATCAAAGAAAATAAGCTTAAATAGGCGGTCGTAAACACAAGAGCCCCATAAGACCATAAAGAGGCATCGCTTTGAGCGAAAAAAAGGCTGCCTACAGCCAGAAACAAAGCACCAATGATCCAAAGATGTGTTTTTACTGTTCTATCAGTCATCGCTTTTTAGGTCTTTATTTACAAGTTCAAACATCTTATAACCGGTGTAGAAGAGCATGAGAAAGCCGGTTAACAATAAAGTTGGTTTCCAGTCAAATGATTGCGGGTAGTGTTTGTTTAAATAGGGGCCTAGGTACTCTGAGCCTATCAAAACAACAAGCAGTTGAAATGGCAAAGCCATTGCGATACTTGCGATTTTATAGTTGACTGATTTTTTCATACGAATGACCTCTAATTTTTAATTCCCTACTAAACCAGGGTTCCTGACCTCAAGGAGTTCGTTTTGCCGCAAGGATCCAAAACGCATCATAACAAACAAACCTCTTCTCGCCCTATTTTTGATGAAGTGGTCGAGCAAAAAGCAGAGCAAAAAGAAGGCAACTCTAGCTGGGTCCAAATTCGCGAAAGCCTTAAAAACTCTTTGTCTGAAGACGAGTTTAAAAAATGGGTTGGCCCGGTAGAGGTTGTTCAAGTCTCTGAAAAAGAGTTTGAACTGATCACGCCAAACGAAGTATTTTACCACCAGTTTCTGCACCAAATATGGCCAATGATAGATGCGATAAAAACAAAGTTGAGCCTAGATGTGTTGGTGCGTGTAGATCTTGCCAACTCGCCTGTATCGCCAAACCACGAAGAAGAGGCTGTTTGGAAAGCTGCAAAAAGCCCATCACATCGAAGCCCTGTAAGCTCTAGGCTTATGCCGCGATCACCTCTGAATGAAAAATATACCTTTGAGTCTTTTGTCGGTGGTGGCAGCAACCAGATGGCTTATGCCGCTGCACAAGCAGTTGCAAAAAATCCTGGCATGACCTACAACCCGCTGTTTTTTTGTGGTGGAGCAGGGCTTGGCAAAACCCACCTTCTTCATGCAATAGGCAATCAGATTCTACTGTCAAACCCTACGGCAAAGATAACCTACCTAAGCGCCGAAAGCTTTATGAACGAATTAATATACGGAATTCGCCATGGAAAAATGCCGGAATTTCGCAGCAAATACAGGGCCTGTGATGTTCTGCTTTTAGATGACATTCAGTTCATTTCTAAAAAGGTTCAAACACAGCAAGAGTTTTTTCATACTTTTAATGCGTTAAGAGACAATAAAAAACAGATTGTAATGACGTCCGACCTGTTTCCGCACGAGATTAGTGACATTGACGACCGACTTCGAAGCCGCTTCCAGTGGGGCATGACAGCCGACATTCAAGCGCCAGACAAAGAGCATCGCATCGCAATACTTTATGAAAAAGCCGCAGCTCTAGGAACGCAGCTTTTACCAGAGGTAGCCGATTTTATTGCAGACGGTGCTAGGCGGAATGTGCGCGAGCTCGAAGGGGCCCTGCACAGGATCAACGCATTTGCGACGCTACAAGGAAGGCAAATTACCCTTGAGCTTGCCGTAGACATTTTTCAAGATTTTTTAACAGAGCCGGTAAGAAAGCTAAGTACAGAAATCATTCAAAAGACCGTTGCAGAGCACTTTCAGCTTAAAATTCACGACCTAAAGAGCAAAAAACGAACAAAATCAATTTCTGAGCCGCGGCAGATCGCCATGTACTTGATACGGCAGCTAACCTCAGCAAGCTTTCCAGATATTGGCGAGAAGTTTGGGGGAAAAGATCACTCAACCGTGATGCACGCCTGTAACAAGGTTGAAAAGCTTATTCTAGCTGATGTCGATATGAAGTCAGAGATTGAAACCCTGCGCCGCAAGCTGGAGCAACTACAGTAGGCGAGCCTTAGAAGAGGCCCAGCCAAAGTATAAGACCAGGGCTTTTGTGGATAAGCCTGTGGACAGCTAGTGGATAAACAGTTGATGAGCTTTCGATAGGCTGTAGATAGCCTTGGGGCAAACGTGGAAAAAAAAATCTGAGTTTTTTTCCCCAAAATCCCCCCCAGATTTCTCCTAGTAATATCCACAGCTTAAAATATCGAAAATGCGTTTATAATCAGCGCCTTAGGGGGTTACCAGAGTTACCCACAGACACTACTAATACTACTATTAAAAAAGAAAATACTTATATAAAGTACAGCCAAGCATCAAAGCGTTCAGCGCAAACAATGGAGTGCAAATGATCCATATTGAAACGCAAAAGCAAGACCTTCAGACAGCCGTTAACAGGGTCTCTGGAGCCGCTACCGATAGAAGCCTGGCAAGCATTGGTTTGCGTACTAAAAACGGCTCATTGGAGCTGTATGCAAACGACAGGAGCATCGCTATTTATTGCACCTGTGAGGCAACCATACACTCCGAAGGTATTTTGTTTGTTCCAGCAAAACTATTTTCAGATATAGTCCGTGAGCTTCCTCAGGGTAAGACGCTTGCAAAGCAAGAGGGTGCTTTTTTAAAAATAGAAAGCCTTCAAGACCACAACTTTGAAATGAAAATTCCTTTAGTCGAAGGAATGCACTGGCATGAATCGCCCGAGTATGGTGCCGAAGACTTTATGGCTTTGGATGCAACACAGCTTGCCTACATGATAGACCAGGTGCAGTTCACCATTTCAACGGATTCTCCGCGTAACTACGGTACGGTTGGATACTTACACACGCCTACTCCAGGTACGCTGCGCCTTGTAGGAACCGACGGGTATAGACTCTCTCACTGTGATGTACAGATGGATTCTATCGGAAGTGCTGTGGAAGATGGGATTTGCTTGTCAAAACGTGCACTACAAGAACTTATACGCATGAGCCAAGAAGGTTTCGACAAATTAGAGCTAGCTCTTGATTTAGAGTCAGGAAGTATGTTGGCCCAGCTTCCGGGCTATAAGCTTTTTGTTCGCCTATCTGCAGTTAAGTTTCCAAACTATCAAGCTGTATTACCTAAGTCTGTTAAAAACTCGTTATCGCTTGAACGTCAGAAAGTTCAGCACGTAGCAAAACGGGTTATGTTGGCTGCCGATAAAAGCCGTGCAGTACGCCTAAAGATAGAAGATAACCAGCTTGAGCTAAGCGCGCGAACAAGCGGATCATCGGAAGGCAAAGAGATTCTAAACTTAGAAGGCGCATCTATTGGTGACCCTCGATCTGTGACGATAAACGGCCGTTTTTTAACCGACGTGTTTCAAGCTACTCAGTCTCAGCAAATTGAGATGTGTTTTCAAGAGAAAAGCTCTGACCCTATCGTTCTTGTTCCTGTAGAAGAGCCCGACCGATGTAAGTCCTTGCATGTGCTTGTCCCTATCAGAGATACGCAACCGGGCAGCTCCGCAAATTAAAAGTGATAAAAAGCAGTTACCTTACAAAGAGGCAATTTGAACTATGGAAGAGACGACAATGAGTTCTGATAAATCGAGCCAGAATTATTCTGCAGGAAATATTCAAGTACTAGAAGGGTTAGAAGCCGTTCGCAAAAGGCCAGGCATGTATATTGGCTCGACCTCTGTCGACGGTCTCCATCACTTGGTCTACGAAATCGTTGACAACTCCATTGATGAAGCTATGGGCGGGCATTGCGATAAAATAGACATTGTTTTGCACCTAGACGGTAGCTGTTCTGTTTCGGATAATGGCCGCGGAATTCCAGTAGCCGAGCACCCTAAAGAGAAAAAATCTGCCCTTGAAATTGTAATGACTGTTTTGCATGCGGGCGGAAAGTTTGACGACAAAGCTTTTGCCTTTTCTGGAGGACTGCATGGAGTAGGGGCTTCTGTTGTAAACGCATTGTCTGAATGGTGCAGGGTAGATGTTCATAAAGACGGAAAGCTCTACAAGCAAGATTATAGAATTGGCGTACCATCAGCCTCTGTAAAAGAACACGGAACTACTACAAAAACAGGTACAACGACGCAGTTTAAGCCAGACGAAAAGATTTTCACCGACACGCAGTTTCAGTTTGAAGTGTTGCTAAAAAGACTACGAGAGCTAGCTTTTTTAAACAAAGGTGTAAAAATCATTCTTACGGATGAAAGATCAGATAAGTCAGAAGAGCTTCATTATGAAGGGGGATTACGATCTTTTTGTGAATACCTCAACCAAGGAAAAAATCTTCTACACACAAAACCAGTTTATTTTACCCACGAACAAATAGATGAGAAAACAGGAAGCGTAAAAGCACAGCTCGAATGTGTTTTACAATGGACAGATAGCTATAACGAAAGCCTTTTTTCCTTTGTAAACAACATCAGTACGATGGAAGGCGGGATGCACTTAACCGGTTTGAGATCTAGCCTTACAAGGGTGATTAACCAGTTTGCTGAAAAGAAAAACCTTTTAAAAGCATTTAAACATGGGATCACCGGCGAAGATATCCGTGAAGGCTTAACCGGAATCATTGCTATACGAATAAAAAACCCAGAATTTCAAGGGCAAACAAAAACCAAGCTAGGAAACCCTGAGGTTCGTCCATGGGTTGAACAGGTTACAACAGAAAAACTAACAGATTATTTTAACCTGCACCCGGACGCAATTAAAAGCGTGGTCGGTAAAATAGTTGAAGCTGCGCGTGCAAGGATTGCGGCTAAAAAAGCACGCGAACTTACTCGAAGAAAAGGGGCGCTTGATTTTGCTGGGCTACCCGGAAAAATGGCTGATTGCCAAGAGAAAGACCCAGCACTCTGCGAGCTTTTTTTGGTGGAAGGAGAGTCGGCCGGTGGGTCGGCAAAGCAGGCAAGAGACCGTAAAACACAAGCTATTTTACCGCTCAAAGGAAAAATCCTAAATGTAGAAAAAGCGCGCTTTGAAAAAATGCTTTCATCACAAGAAATAAAACTTATGATTAAAGCCATCGGTACAGGGATTGGAAAAAACGAGTTTGACATTGCAAAACTGCGGTATCATAAAGTTGTCATTATGACCGATGCCGACGTTGATGGGGCCCATATCCGCACGTTATTGCTAACGTTTTTCTTCAGGCAAACACCTGAAATTATCGAACGGGGTCACCTTTATATAGCGCAGCCACCACTGTACAAGTACGCAAAAGGCAAAACAGAAAGATACATCAAAGACGATACAGACCTTTTAAAGTTTTTGAGTGAAGTTGGTATGAAAAACCTAGAGGTGATTGATTCATCGGGTAAAAAAATCGACAGCGCTTCGGTTCAAGGTATTTTAACAAAACTCACACGGTTGAACGCTCTTTTGGGTATCGCCGGAAGACGCAGACTTCCAGAGGTTTTTGAATACTTGGTTTCTGATGAAAGCTGGAAGGCAGACTCATTTGGCAGTGAAGAAAAATGTGAGAAGTTTGTAAAAGATTTCCACAAGTTCTTAGAGAAAAAATATCACGGTGAGCACATCTATTTAACGCATGAAACTAATTTTGATGAAGAAAGTTCGCGCTACCAAATCACTTTGCACTCGAGGATTAAACACGTTCCAAGAACCTCTTTAGTGGACGCATCTATTCTTGCGGCGCCAGAGTTAGCTGAGCTAAAAAGAGTTCAAAAGCAGTTAGACGATACCGTGCTTTTGCCAATTGATATCACGTGGCTAAACAACAAGAAAACAGATACGGCTAACAACGAAGATGGAATAAAAACATCTAAGATTACCGAACTCGAAGATTTAAAAGAAATCGTTGTTGCTGAAGGCCGAAAAGGCGCGGACATTCAGCGCTACAAAGGGTTGGGCGAAATGAATGCTAGCCAGCTTCAGGAAACAACCATGGAAAAAGAGCGGCGAATCCTGCTGAAAGTTGAAATTCAAGACGCTATTGAAGCCGATCGTTTGTTTTCAACTCTGATGGGAGACGACGTAGACCCAAGGCGTAGGTTTATCGAAACCAACGCTCTTAATGTAAAGAATCTTGACGTATAAATTTAGTTTTAACTGTAAAAGCAATCAAAGCAGGTTAAATCAGGGAAAAATATGGACCAAAACATTCAAATACAGTCGATTAATATTGCAGACGAGCTTAAAAACTCGTTTCTTGACTACTCTATGTCGGTCATTGTTTCACGTGCGCTTCCAGATGTTCGTGACGGACTAAAGCCGGTTCATAGAAGAATTCTTTATGCTATGCACGGGCTTAGAAACTATCACAACAAGTCTTTTTTAAAGTCAGCGCGTATTGTTGGTGATGTGATTGGTAAGTATCACCCTCACGGCGATTCGGCTGTCTATTATGCAATGGTTCGTTTGGCTCAAGACTTTTCGACCCGCTACCTTCTGGTTAACGGACAAGGCAATTTTGGCTCTGTCGATGGAGATCCTCCGGCTGCCATGCGTTATACCGAAGTAAAACTGCAGAAGCTTACAGAGCTTTTGCTGCAAGACCTTGATAAAGAAACTGTGGACTTTGTACCTAACTACGACGGTAAAGAATTTGAACCAGTTGTTTTACCCACAAAGGTTCCACAGCTTTTAATCAACGGAACCTCTGGAATCGCAGTTGGTATGGCTACGAATATTCCACCGCATAATATGAATGAAGTGATAGACGCGCTCGAGGCTTTGATAGAAAACCCAGCGGTTTCTATTGACGAACTTTTGCAGTACGTAAAGGGCCCGGACTTTCCTACAAAAGGGATCATTCATGGCCGCGCGGGAATTATTAGTGCTTATAAGACTGGGCGTGGATCGGTTGTAATGCGTGCACGCGCGGAGGTGGAAGATACTAAGTCTGGCCGGCAACGTATCATTGTTACTGAGCTTCCATACCAGGTTAACAAGGCAAGATTACTAGAAAAAACTGCAGACCTAGTTAGGCAAAAAAAGATTGAAGGCATATCGGATATCCGCGATGAGTCGTCACAGAATGAAATCCGTATTGTAATAGAGCTTAAAAGGGGTGAAATGGGCGAGATCATGCTCAACAACCTTTACAAAGCTACTGCACTGCAGTCTACCTTTGGCATAAACATGGTAGCGCTTGTTAAAGGCGTTCCTAAAATTCTGAACCTAAAAGAGATTCTTTACAACTTCTATCAACACAGAAGAGAGGTCGTACTTCGTAGGACTGCATTTGAACTACGAAAAGCAGAAGAAAAAGCACACATACTTTTGGGGCTTAAAAGAGCGGTGGAAAATGTCGATGATGTCGTCTCGACTATCCGACAGAGTTCTGACACAGCCACGGCTCAAGCTAAGCTGATAGAGACGTTTGAGTTTTCTGAAATTCAGGCAAAAGCTATTTTGGACATGCGCCTTGCCAAGCTCACAGGCCTGGAACGCGAGAAAATCGTTAAAGAATACAATGAAATTTTGGAAGCCATCAAAGACTTAAAAGACATCCTAGACAAGCGTGAACGCGTCACTGAAATCATCAAAACGGACCTAATCCACCTAAGGGAAAACTTTGCTGACGAAAGAAAAACAGAGATACGCGCAGCTGCAGCCGATCATTTTACTATGGAAAAGCTTGTGGCAGACGAAGTGGTAGCTGTAACTGTAACAAATGGCGGCTACATCAAGCGAACGCCTACAGACCAAATCAAAGCACAAAAACGTGGTGGCAAAGGTAAAAGTGGGATGCTTACCCGTGGCGAAGACTTTGTAAAAGACGTATTCCAGTCAAGTAACCACCAGCCACTCTTGTGCTTCACAAGCAGGGGGCGTGTTTATAGTCTGATGGTCTACCGCATACCAGAAGCAGCCTTACGGTCCAAAGGGGCGCACTTGGCGAGCCTATTAAAGCTGGCGGATGGAGAAGTCGTAGTATCTATTATGCCGGTTAAAGAGTTCAGCGAAGGCTCGTACGTCATGTCTGTAACTAGAAACGGCTACATCAAAAAGACTGACTTGATGGCCTACTCGAAAATTAGAGAGTCTGGAATCATAGGGCTAAAGCTCGATGAAGGCGACTCTTTGGTTAGCTGTGCAAAGGTTGAGGGTGAAAAAGATGTAATCTTGGTGTCTCGTGAAGGCAAGTCGATTCGCTTTAGTTCTAACGATGTTAGGAGTATGGGCCGCGCATCTAGGGGTGTTACCGGAATGAAGCTTGGTGGTGAAGATGACCGCATCGTAGCTCTTGAGGTTATAAACGGTGACGCAACTGTCCTTACAGTCTGCGAAAAAGGTTACGGAAAGCGCTCTAAGCTAGAAGGCTACCGCCAGCAAAGCCGTGGTGGTAAGGGCATTTATACGATTAAGGTTACAGACCGTAATGGGCCTGTCATTGGAGTTTCTCAGGTTCGTGAAAACGATGACCTGATGATTATGACTTCTAGCGGAAAACTTGTTCGCTTTAAGGTTAATGAAATTGGTGTGATTGGCCGGGTAACTTCGGGCGTGAAACTAATTAATGTTGACCCCGGAGAAAAAGTTATCAGCATCTGTAAAGTAAAAGATGAAGCTGGTGAAGAGACCGGAAGCGAAGATGTTGACAGCGAAGAGGGCGAAGGCGCGACGGAAGACGCCTAGAAAGTAAGTTAAAAGGATTTAAAGTCAGTTTAGGCAAGAGGCTTCCTGCGGAAAGTGGGGAAGTCTCTAGCTTAACTGACCTTTTTGGTGGAGCACTGTGAATGCCATCAGCTACCTTTGAGTGAGATATGAGGGTTAAATGGATTTTTTTGATGTTGTTGATACAAGAAGAAGTGTGCGTAAGTATAATAGCACTCCTGTCCCTAAAGAGGTCTTGGTCAAGAGTTTGGAGGCGGCGCTGCTAGCCCCAAACTCTTCAAACATGCAGCCATGGGAATTTTTTTGTGTGACAAATGCAGATAAAAAAGCAGAGCTAGCGGCGGCATGCTTGTCTCAGCCTAGCGCAAAAACAGCGGCTGCTCTTGTTGTTGCAGTAGCTAGAAGAGATCGCTGGAGACAAGTTCAAGGCCAAGTGTTAGAGGCCTTTGAACGAAACGGTGTAACCGATCCGCAGGTGCTTTCTTATTATAAAAAGCTTGTTCCTCTTGTTTACAGCCATGGGCCGCTGGGTGTTTTTGGCTTGGTTAAAAAATTAGTTGTGACCTTCCAGGGTTTTTTTAAACCTGTTCCGCGAGGTCCTTTTTCTAACCGCGCTGTTGAGATGACCGTTGTAAAAACAACAGCTTTAGCGTGCCAGAATTTTATGAATGCAGTATCTGCCCTTGGCTACGACAGCTGCCCTATGGAGGGTTTCGACGAGGTTCGAGTGAAAAAAGCTCTAGCAATTAAAGGTCAAGCCAGAGTTGTAATGGTGATAAGTTGTGGAAAAAAAGATCCAGAAGGTATCTACGGCCCAAGAATGCGGATGCCTAAAGAACAGTTTTTACACTTTATAGACTAAATTTTTTCTTCCTTAAAATTGAGAGGGTATACCTTTTGACTCAAATCAACCTAAAGCATTTAGAAAAACTAGCAAAACTAGACCTTCCGCCCAAAGAAAAGATCTCTTTGGAAGCTGATTTAAAAAAGCTAGTAGGCCGCTTTGCTGAACTTGCTGCTCTTGAAATAAAAGAAAGTGAAAAAACCCCTTTAAGCAAAGGCTCTGATAAGCTTTGTGCAAAAAAACAGGGCTTAAGAAATGATGAAATTGTAAACCAAGTGCTTTCTATCGAAAAGGTTTTGGAGCAAAGCCCTTGCCGCCTTGGCTCTGCATTTGGTGTTCCTCGCGTATTATAAGGCTATAATAGATGACTTTTGTAGAAAAACTGGTTCAGATGCATGTTGCTGACCACAGCAAAATAAAAAGCAGCGTAGATGTCGCTAAGCGTGCGATGGCAATCGTGCATAAAAGCTGCCACACCACTTTGTGGCAAGAAGATGCATACCTAGATCAAGAGATACAACGCGTTCAGGGACTTATAGAAAGCAAGGGGGCAGCAAACCTACCCTTGTTAGGTGTGCCGGTTGGTATCAAAGACAATATTAACGTGAAAGGCACTAAAACAACCTGTGCTTCAAAAATACTCGAAAACTATCAGTCACCCTATGAGGCAACGGTTTCTACAAAGCTTGCAGAAGCCGGAGCTATAAGGTTTTGCAAGTTAAATATGGACGAGTTTGCAATGGGTTCTTCTAATGAGAACTCTGCTTATGGGGCTGTGAAAAATCCAAAAGATTTACAGCGTGTTCCGGGCGGATCTTCTGGGGCAAGCGCTGCAGCTGTAGCAGGTGGTGGGTTGCCGCTTTCACTTGGCAGTGATACGGGCGGTTCAATTAGGCAACCAGCCGCATTTACGGGTGTTTATGGGTTTAAGCCAAGTTATGGACGTGTTTCTCGTTACGGACTCGTAGCTTTCGCATCGAGCCTTGATCAGATTGGACCGTTTGCACGCTCAAATATAGACATTCAAAAACTTTATGGTGTTCTTGAAGGGGTAGATCCTTTTGACGACTCCACGCGGAACATAGAGTTTAAAGCTGCGGCTGCAAAAAACAAAGTCGCTGTTTTAAGCGAAGATCTTTTAAAGGACTGTTCACCTGAAGTTTTTTCAGCTTATCAGCGGTGCTTAAGTTCAATTGAGTCTAAAGGGTTTGAGCTTGTGACGGTTAATCCAAAGGGAATCAAAGAGTGCTTATCCATTTACTACATTTTAGCTCCCGCAGAAGCTGCAGCAAACCTTGCGAGGTTTGACGGGGTACGCTACGGCCAAAGAGAGCCGTCGGCCAAAACACTAGAAGAAGTTTTTTGTAAAACACGTTCTAAGTATTTTGGTAGTGAAGTCAAAAGAAGAATTATAACAGGCACCTATGTGCTTAGTGCAGGTTATCAAGAAGCATATTACCGCAAGGCTAACCAGGCCCGCTCTATGCTCAGGCGTGAGTTTCAAAAGATATTTTTAGAGTGTGATTATTTGTTTTTACCAACCACGCCAAGCACAGCTTTTAAGCTAGGCGAAAACGCAGACAACCCTTTGGCCATGTACTTGAACGATCTTTTTACGATCCCAGCAAACCTTGCAGAGCTTCCGGCTCTGAGCTTTCCTGTAACAAACGAAGATGGCCCTTTACCAATAGGGATGCAGCTGGTCGGACCCTACGGAAGTGATCAAAACATCTTGGAGTTTGAACGTAGCATTGCTGGGCTTTCAAGCTGCGACGATCTTGGTACGTCCCTGGCTGGTAGCGTGTGGCAGGAGTACTTATCATGAGACATCAAGATACACCTATAAAGACATATAGCGGTTTTGTCCCAACTATTGGTCTTGAGATTCACTGCAGATTAAACGCTAAAAGCAAGTTATTTTGCGGCTGTCCAAACAGTTACGGCGACACTCCAAATACAAATGTTTGCCCTGTTTGTTTGGGTCTTCCCGGAGCCCTTCCGCGGTTAAACAAAACTGTTGTGGAAAAAGCCATGCTTTTTGCATTTGCTGTAGATGGACACGTTGCAGAAAAAAGCGAGTTTTCTCGCAAACAATATTTCTATCCGGATTTGCCCAAAGGCTACCAGATAACGCAGTTTGAATACCCGTACTGTTTGGGCGGCAAGCTGTTAGTCTCCAACAGGCTTTGCGTCGATTTAGAGCGCGTCCACATTGAAGAAGATGCTGGTAAAAACATTCACCTCGACGATGCAAGTGCCGTAGACTTGAATCGGGCCGGCTCTGCTTTGATCGAGATTGTAACAAAACCTCAGATTCATAGCCCTGAGGATGCAGCTGCAACGTTTAGGTTTGTCTACGATATAGTCCGAGCCATTGGGGTTTGTGACGGAAATCTAGAAGAGGGCTCTTTGCGCTGTGACTTAAATGTGTCTTTGGCAAAAGAAGGCGCTACAGAGCTTGGTACAAGAACGGAAGTTAAAAATTTAAACTCTTTCAGGAACCTAGAAAAAGCCTGCAATTACGAGATTATGCGGCATGTCGACACCCTCTTAAGTGGAGAAAAAATCATCCAGCAAACAGTGGGGTTTGATGCTAGCACAGGCAAGACATTTACTCAGAGGCTTAAAGAGGACAGTGATGATTACAGGTATTTTCCTGATCCCGACTTAAATGAGTTAGAAATTGACTCTGCTTGGAAAGAAGAAACAAGAGCGAAACTCCCGATGTTACCTCATGAAGTAGAGCGCAATTTGATCGAGGTTGACGGTGTTTCTTCAGAATATGCAGGTATTTTAAAGGATAAAAAGAGTTTATACAGCCTTTACATAGCATGCCGGAAAAACACAAACCCAGTGATGCCGCAAAAGCTTCTGCCAGAACTGGCTAAATGGCTGTGTACAGATATTCAAAAGCTGTCTTCTCAAGAGCTTGATGATGGGGTAGAACAAAACCAATTGACGCTTCAAACTGACTTGGGCAGTTCTAAAAAATGTAAGAATAGCTGGAATATTTCACATATTTGCGAGCTGCTGCTCCAGTTAAATTCTGGCAAGATCAGTGCTAGGGCTGGAAAAAAAGTTTTGGCAAGGATGTGGGACACAGGCCAGGACCCTTCAATTATTATTCAAGAAGAGGGGCTGTTAAAGCAGACCGATACCGGTTCTATTTTGAAAATAGTAAAAGAAACTTTGGATGCCGAGCAGCAGGCAACCTTAGACTTTCTGCAAGGCAATCAAAAGAGCTTTGGCTTTTTGATGGGTGAATCTATGAAGAGAGGCCGCGGAAGCCTTGACCCCCAGGTTCTTCGGCGGGTTTTGCAAGAAGAGCTAGATGCTAGAAACGCAGCGAGTACTTAACATGAAAGTGGTAAAGCTTGGTTAAAAAAAGTATTTTACAAAACTGGATGACGGAACACCCTGATCTTTGTACGCACGCTTACTTTGCCTTTGGAGGGCAAGATGATTTCTACGAAGAGTTTTGGCACGACGGTCAGTCTACGCCTATCCCAAACGAGCAAGCTTCTCAAAAAGACTTTCAGTTTGACATAGCGTCTTTAAACAAAGCGCTAGTGACAACACCGCTTGTGTTTAAATATCTAAATTCAAAGCTAAACAATAAGGTGAAAGACCTTTTTGATTTTTCATTGGCTCAGCAAACTTCTGCAGACTTTTGTAACGAAGCTCTGGTTATAGACCTGCTTAGGCACACTAGCGGTCTGCCAGCCTGGAAAAACTTTTGGATCAACCAGGTCGATGCTGACGGTGCTTCAAAGCTAAAGTCGCACCGGCAAATCACAGAACATATAGATAGAGTTTTGCTACGTGCAGCATCTTGTCCGACAAACTCTTTGCCGGGCAGCTACCTCTATAGCGATGTGGGCTTTCTTTTTTTACAGCGGCTTTTAGAGCAAGACAGTGGAAAGTCTATGGAAAAAGTATGGAAAGATTTTTGCAGCTCTCACCCAGAGTTCGCTTTTTTAACCCCTTCGCCAGATCCAAAAACCTGTATCCCCTCTGCTTATTGCAAACTACGAAAAGACACTGTAGTTTCCGTCCCACATGACGAAAATGCATATGTTTTAGGAGGGTTAGCTGGTCACGCAGGTTGCTTTGCAAGTGGGCCTGACCTAGTCAGATTGGTTTCAAGGCTAGCTAAAAAAGAAGATAGCTTGGGCCTTTTGGATTTTGTATTAGAGCCAAAAAGCTCTGATCAGCCTGAGTTTTTAAACGGTTGGCAGGCTTCTACAAGCGAGTCTTCTAGGGTGTTTGGACACGGCAATGCAGCTGGGCACTTAGGGTTTACTGGCTGCTGTTTTTGGGTTGAACCGGGCACGCAAGGCTACTTTGTTCTTTTAACAAACAGAACTTATAAGCGCCGGTTAGATCCAAGAATTCAGGAGCTTAGAGCAAAAGCAGCTAACTACAGTTGGCAGTCTTTAACTTCTGACAAAGCCTATGATGCCTAAACCCCAACAACAGGTTGCTGTTATAGGCTCTGGTGTAGTTGGCCTTGCGACCGCTTGGCATTTTGCTAAGTCAGGAATTAAGGTAACCGTGTTTGGTAAACAAGACGCCCCCAACATGGCTTCTTGGGCGGCCATAGGCCACGTCGGCTTGAAAGGCGGCGTAGTAGAAACGGGAAAAGAACACTTATCAAAACCCGCTTATGTCCTAAAATCAAAGGGCCTGCAGGGGTATGAAGCTTGGTTAACCGAGCTAGAGTGCGAATCTGGCCTTTCGATCGATTGGAAAAAGGGTTTTCGCGAATACTACGACAGCCCTGAGTCCAGAGAAGCTATCTTTAACCGTGTGTTAAAAAACCGCATTAAATACCAAAAATCTTGGGGAAATGTGAAGGAAGTAAAGACCGCAAAAGAATCTTCAGGCTATTTTTTGTATGAACAAGATATTTGGGTTAGCCCTGAAAGTTTGTTGCCGTGCTTAAAAACATCTTTTTTACAAAAAGGTGGAAAACTTGTGGAAACGCTGGTGAAAACTTTTAAGATTGGCATAAACAAAAAAATTCAGCTTTTTAATAGCAGTATCGACAATTTAGGCTCCTATGACGGGGTGGTGGTTGCAAGTGGCGAGTTTGCCAATAGCTGCTTGGCTCGATTAAGAATTACAGGAACAAACATAAAGTTTACTGAGGGTTGGAAAGCCTCAGTAAAAAGTGACGCTAGCACTTTTGAGCGCTTTAAAGATAAAGATCAAATTACCTCGCCAAAAACACGGCTCTTGTTTTCACAGCCAGCCGGCGCAAGCTCGCCTTTGTTAGAGATTAGAAAAGTCCGTCCGTTGCTCTGGAGAAGCGAAAGCGTAGAAACCTCTTTTTCTAAAGACCCTGGCGTGAAGCCAGCTAGGCATGGCCTCCGTTATGAAACAAAAGATCAGGCGCCCATAGTCGGGCCAATATCTGGTCAAACGGACCCATTTTTGGCTCTAAATATATGTCATCACAAAAGCGGGTTTGTGACGGCCCCACCTGCTGCCGAGATGCTTTTGAGGTCTTTTTTAGGCAGGCCCGTCTACGCCTGGGAGCGGGCACTGTCCCCTGAGCGGTTTGAGCCTTCAGGGGCCCCAGTTTTAAAAAGCTAATTTTATTCGCTTTTTGCTCAGCCTAAGACTAAATTACCCTGCTTCGCTTTTTTGGTGTATTTTTGATCACCCTATAAGAGGGCTGTCAAAATTTCGGCGGAATAAATTGAAGTTATTTATAAGTACATACCCATTTGCACAGTATGATGTTGGTCCGTTGCAACTTTTGCAAAATATTCCTGGGCTAACAGTTGAGAAAAATCCTTTTTCTAGGCGCCTAACTACAGCCGAGCTGGAAAATCTTTCCAAAAATAGTGATGTTTTAATCGCAAGTACTGAAAAGATTTCTACAAAAGTTTTAGATAACTCTCCTAATTTAAAGTTAATTGCGCGTACTGGAATTGGCTTAGACAACGTGCCGCTCGACGAGTGCAAAAAAAGAAACATCAAAGTAACAAACTGCCCCGACGGACCAACTCAGTCGGTTGCCGAACTAAACATTGCCTTCGTTTTGGATTGCTTGCGCTATGTTTCTTTATCCACGGAGGCTATGAAGCACGGACAGTGGCAAAGAAAAACAGGCTACATGCTTAAAAACAGAAAATGCGGAATCGTAGGCTTTGGAAGGGTAGGGCAGGCCACAGCCCTTTTACTCCGGGCGTTTGGCGCTAAAGTGAAAGCTCGAGATATCGCTCCAGACAATGCAGCTGCAGAAAAGCTTTCGGTAGAATTTCTGGAAAAAAAACAATTACTCGAATGGTCAGACACACTATTTTTAACTGTCCCATTAAGCTCTGAAACAAAAAATTATATTCAACTAGAAGAGTTAACTCTTTTAGGCGAGCAAAGCGTTTTGGTAAATACTAGTAGGGGCGGGATTGTTTGCGAGAGCGATCTAGAAGTTTTTTTAAAATCTAACGCCTCTTTTTTTGCTGGCATGGATGTTTTTATAAGCGAGCCCTATGATGGAAAACTAGCAAACCAAAAAAACTTTATAGGAACCTGCCACATGGGGGCATCTACTAGAGAGTCGCGTAAAAATATGGAGCTTTCAGCAGCAAACTCTGTTCACGATTTTTTAAAAGCTTTTAGCTTAAAAAAAATATGAAGCTGTCAGAGTCTACATACGCAGTTGTTTTAGCAGGCGGCTCTGGAACCCGCTTGTGGCCAAAATCCACCAAAAACATACCCAAACAGTTTCAAACAGCCGGCAAAAGCGGCAGATCTATGTTGGAGCAGACACTGCTGCGGATGGAGGGTTTTGTTCCAAAAAATAGGAGGATTGTAGTTACAAGCGATCATCAGTTTGAACTTGCAAGCAAACTTGCTGGCAGTCTGTGCGGAAAGATTCTTGCAGAGCCTAAGCCGCGAGGAACGGCCGCTGCACTGGCGTTAGCTGCTTCCTATATCCGCTCTATTTGTTCGGAAAAGTGTGATCCAGTCATGGTTTGTTGGCATGCAGACCAATGGATCAAGTTAGATGCTGGTTTTTGGCAGAGTCAAAAGCAAGCTATAGCATTAGCAAAAAGCGGGAAGCTTGCACTTGTAGGGCTTAGGCCGACGAGGCCAGAAACGGGTTTTGGCTATATTGAAAAAGGCCTTCAATATAAAGGTTTAAGCTCATTTGAAGTAAAGTCTTTTAAGGAGAAACCCAGCCATGAAGGCGCAGAAAAATATATAAAGAACGGATACCTTTGGAACACGGGAATTTTTGTCTGGAGTGTGCAGGTCTTTTGGCGAGAGCTTGCTTCTTGGTTGCCTCTTATTGCAGATACATTAAGTGACGTAGAATTTTGTAAAAAAAAATATGCAAATTTAGAAAACATTTCTATCGATAAAGGCCTATTGGAAAAGTCTAAGTCAGCAGCTGTGGTAGAAGCTAGCTTCAAGTGGGGGGACATGGGGACATATAAAGCTTACAAGGATTTATATAGAGCCGATTTGAACGGAGACATTGTTTTAGGGGAGGCGTTTATGCAAGGCACAAAAAACAACATTGTAGATGTCGACCGTTTTGCAGCGATCGTGGGAGTCGAGGGCTTGACCATTGTCAGCACAGATAAAGCTTTGCTCGTATGCAAAACAGAAGAGGCCCAGCGGGTTAAAGAGGTGGTAGAGCATTTAGAGGCTACAAACCGTCAGGACTTATTGTGATCGATCCAGGAAAGTGCAGAGTTTTTTATTTTATCAAAATTAGCCAAAGTAAACCTAGAGTAGGGTGTGTAAAAAATTGAATAATCGTCAAAGGTATACAAAGCAAAGATTGGTCAGTGTGATCGTAGGAACATTTTTTAATTTAGTGGGAATGGCGCTTCCTAGGTATTCGCACTTTGTATTTTGCAGCTCACACACAAAAGATTTCAGCTATGATGCAAAGTATCTTTTTTTATCGATGTTTAAAAAACCTTCTTATGCAGGCCGCGTCTTTTTTCTAGTCAATGACGCTCGGCTAAGAGCAATCCTAGTAGATCAGTATGGACCTTACTTTATCACTACAAGCTCTGTTTTGGGTTTCTGGAAAGTGGTCACAGCAAAAGGCTGGGTTTGCTCAACGCTGGAAACGCCTTTCAATGGCTTTTTTGCCGGCTTCAGAAGAAAAAACCTTCACTTAGGCCACGGAACACTTTTTAAAACAGTTGGCTTGACGGAAAAAAAACAAAGTTTTTTGAAAAAAGCTTATTATCGGCTTAACCCCACAAAGTTCTATAGGTGGCTTGCTGCCTCCGGTAACCAGGTAGAAAAAGTAGCCAGCTCTTTCGGCGTGTCTCCAAGCTCTGTATTGATTGACGAGCCGCCAAGAATTCAGTTTTCACGAGAGCACCTAAAGCAGCCACCCCGTGGAAGTTTGCTGTATGCGCCTACTTGGAGAAAAAATAAAAAAGATCCTTTGTTTCGGCTTGATTTAGAGGACATCAACAATGTGCTTAAGTCTTCGAGGCGGACATTGTATTTAAAGTTTCATCCAATGTTTGAGCAAGAGCAATTAAAGAGGAGCTACTCAAATATAGTGGCGTATTCCGCATTTTTTGCTCCCGATATTTACCAAGAAATGTCCAGTTTCGAGGGGCTTATTACTGACGCCAGCAGCCTCGCCCTCGACTTTGCTGCTTTAGGCCTGCCAGTTTTTATTCTTACAAACCCAGACGACGACTTTGCAGAAGAGGTGGGGTTTTTTGCTGACATAGGCATGATTATTCAAAGGTTTATAAATAAAAACAACGATTTATCTGGCTTTATGTACAGCCCAGATGAGCACAAGGAGATGAGCAAACTATTGACTGGTGAGATAGGAGCGGCTACGGGGAAGCTTGACGCTTTTTTTCATTAAGAAGAGCCGGTGTTTAAAAGTTTTAAAAAGCAGCATATGGCAAACAAAAAGCGCAGAGTTAAGCCTCAGTTGATATAGAATGGCACCCGCGGGCCTTGCCTAATTTTTGAGAGAAGCAGATGGTGTTTTTATGAAGAAAATCATTACTTATGGAACTTATGACCTGCTGCATTGGGGGCATATAAATCTGTTGAAAAGAGCCAAGGGGCTAGGCGACCACCTAACGGTTGGTCTGTCTACAGATGAGTTTAACAGCAGAAAGCACAAGTCTTCTTATCATAGCTTTGATGAGCGAAGGCTGATTCTGGGCTCTATTCGATATGTAGATCAAATTATCCCCGAGAGCTCTTGGGAGCAAAAAGTGGATGATATAAAAAAGTTAAATATTGACACCTTTGTTATTGGAGACGACTGGAAGGGCGAGTTCGATTTTTTGCAAGAATACTGTGAGGTTGTTTACCTGTCTCGAACAGAGGGTGTCTCCACGACAAAAATAAAAAAAGATTTGTCCAAAGAATAGTTTTTGGGACAATAAAGAATGGGCGATTTTTATTTGAGAAAGGCCTGTTTTGTTATCACCACAGATAGAAAGTTTATCGATAGGCGCAGCAGCTTGCTTGGTTTTGAGTATGGGGCTTTGTAGGCTTGCATCCCTTCCCCACCTTGCGTCGCTTGGTTTTGAGGACCCTAAAGAAAGCAGTAGGCGAGTACATAAAAAGCCGACATCTCGTTTTGGAGGAATAGCGCTTTTTTTGCCAGTAGCACTTTTTTATTTGGTTTTCGAAGAGCTACAGACCTTTGTGTCGCCGCCTATTGCCCTATGCTTTTTCCTGGTTTTTTTGATTGGTTTTTTTGATGACCTCTACTCTTTGTCGGGGAAGCTGAGGCTTCTTTTGCAGGGAGGCGTAGCTGTTCTAGCGTGTCTGCCTCGGCTTGGAGAGGTGGCCTACTTAAGGTTTGGCCCTCACCTTGGTTTAGAGGTTGACCCTGTTTTGGCCTTTCCACTTTTTGTTTTTATTTTGGTAGGGGGAATTCATTCTACAAATTTAAAGGATGGCTTGGATGGGCTAGCCGGTGGGATTGTTTTGATAGCCCTTGTTTTTTTGAGTCTTTTAGATTTGCACGCTAATGATTCTTACAGGGTTTTCCTTCTTTCTTTGCCCCTTATTTTTAGCCTGGCAGGTTTTTTAAGATACAATTCTCATCCTGCGAAGATTTTTATGGGCGATGGCGGCAGTAATTTTATTGGTTTTTTCGTTGGCTATTTAATTTTGACTCTTGTTTTGGGTGAGAACCAAAACCAAACGCCTTACTTGATTACTATATTAGGCTGTTTTGCTTTGCCAATTTTGGACACAGGCAGAGTTATTTTCTCTAGGTTTTTACGTGGGATATCTATTTTTCGAGCTGACAACACTCATTCACACCACCTTTTGTTGCAAAGAGGATTTTCGCATTCCCGCGTCGTGATTATAGAGTATTTTATTGCAGCCTTTATCGGGTTTTTGTCTGTGGCCGTGGTTGCTTATAATAGGACACAAAAACCTGTGGTTGCAATGATTGCTGGAACAGCTGCTGTAGTTGCTGCGGGCTACGCCATGCGCTCTACGCCCCTTATTCAAAGCATCCTTGGCTTTTTGAAGCTCGACAAGACGCTGCTGCGTCTGGGGGTTTTGGTTCGGTTGTCTGTGTTGACAGCTCTTTCTTTTTTAGTATTTGCTCAAAAGCCTTCTGAACCTGTTTGGGGGCTGTATTCTTTTTGTTTGGCCGGACTGTTGTTGCCAAGTTTTTTTATTCCTAAAATCAGGTTTGATTTTTATGGAAAATTTATCTTTCTTGTAAGCGCTGTTTTTATTGTTTTGGTGATAAACCAGGACCCGCTACAGCTGCTAGTTGGAGAAACGCTTTTTGACCTACAAACGCCGTATAACCTTGTTTACTTATGTTTAGCAGGATTTGGGCTTTGCTTTTTGATTTCCAAGCATAAGTCGAGCAATCTAAGGGTGCACCCAGAAGACTTGCTTCTAGTTTTTGCTCCTACACTGCTTTTGTTTTTTCCAAAACAGCTTCGGACTGATCACCACCTTGTAGTAGTGGCGCTGCGGAGCTTCTTTTTGTTCTTAGCTATGAACCTTGTCGCAAAGCACCAACTTAAGCTGTTGCCAAAAACTCGGATGTTTTTATTTGCGATGCTTATTTTCTACGGTGTAAACTCGATGGTTTAGTTTAAGAGAACGGAGGGGAAGGGATTCGAACCCTTGAAAGGTTGCCCTTTAACGGTTTTCAAGACCGCCGCCTTCGACCACTCGGCCACCCCTCCTAAACTTAAACAGGTGCTGCTAGATGATTCTCGCTGGCGGAGAGGGGGGGATTCGAACCCCCGGACCGGTTGCCCAGTCGCATCCTTAGCAAGGATGTGCTTTCGGCCACTCAGCCACCTCTCCACGCGTGTCGCTCATCTAAGAGCTTCCTATATCAGTTTATAAAGCCGCCCCAGCAAAAACACCAGAGCGGTTAGTTGAAGGGGCGTATTTTGATTATTTTATAAGCAAAAAAGTGGCCTGCAGTTTTTAACCCTAGGCTGTTGAGCTTGGGCTCTATGGCTTGTGACCGCTTTTTTATTTAAAACGAGTATT
This sequence comes from Oligoflexales bacterium, assembly GCA_023301565.1. Classification (GTDB taxonomy): domain Bacteria; phylum Bdellovibrionota_B; class Oligoflexia; order Oligoflexales; family JALZUQ01; genus JALZUO01. Next base: position 20,877 of record JALZUO010000016.1, on the reverse strand, counting down.
GAATAGAGATTGGATACATCTCAAAGGCCAAACCAGCAGGCTCAACCCCAAGCGCGCTAAAGTAGTCATCGTATTTGACTGCATCGGCAGCGTTTGTTTCTTCGCCAGTAGTTGTCCCGGCAGCTGTCCCTTGAGGAGGCATCGTTCCCGATGTGCCCTGGGTTGTAAAATTAACGGACCTGCCTAGTGCAAGGACTGAATACATGGGAACTAGCTTTACCCCAATGCTTAGTTTTTTCATGACAGGAAAGCTAACCTCAATTGGAACCCGCACGCTGACGATCGATCCGCTTGCAGTACCCTCGTAGCTTACTGTGCCAATCTTACTAGCTGTAGCGTCTTCTGTGCCCGCTGCTGTACTGCCTGCTGTAGTTGCCCGATCGCCTGTCTTAAAGGTCACGCTGTTCATTTCAAAATCCACACCTACACCAGCCGAAAGGTTTACGGGGCCCACAGGTCGGTTGATAAGATAAGCATCTAGATATCCACCAATAGAGCTTCCAGAGAGCTCGGAAATCGTATTAGCCATTTCAATAGATTCACCGTCAAAGGTGTTCGGGTATCCGCCAAGCTTGTACCTAAGTCCAACGGCTGCTCGGATGCTTTTGGTAACACCAAAATCTATTTCGCCGCCAACACCGATCAAGCGCATTTTACCAATTAGCCCGATGTTTGTTGGAACTCCCCAGTTCGGATCACCGACGGCGTCGGCAGGCAGCTTCGGTGGCCTATTCATAGCTACTGGGTCGTACGGGACAGGTCCAGATGTTCTGGTTTGCGGAATCACACTTAAAACATAGTTAAGCTTACCGCGAAGACCGCTACCAAAGCCGCCAGAGGCTGCTTTTGACCCGCTACTTTCTTGTTGTTCGTAGTCTCCACTATCTTGGCCTTGCGAGTAATTTTCGGATGACCCTTCAGGGTCTGCCCTCATGCCTTTTCGCACCTTGCGAACTCTTGCCTGCGAAATCACGACAAAGCTAGAATCTTCTTTGGCATTTACAACTAAACCGCATGCTACCTTCGAGCCAGAGTCTGAATAAATACAGATCTTGTCTCGATAAGATATTCCCTGGCCTGAGCCTTCATCGATGAGTACTAGGCCGCGGCTGGTGCTTATTTTCGTTACGCTAGCTCCAAAACTCGGTGAACTAACCAGAAGAGCTGTTACACCCACAGCAAAACCACAAATAAGGTTGAAACACTTCATCCCAATGCGCTCCTCTTTCTTTATAGAGTACAATTAACTGCTTAAATTATAGCAAACTGTCTGGTAAAAGAGACTTTGGTTGATGCAATTGGGTTTGGAGAAAATACGTGTTTGGTTTGGACTTAGGGCAAATTTTTGGATTTTTTATTAGCTTTGTCTTTGCGTTAAGTGTGCATGAATGGGCTCACGCCTTTGCTGCAAAAAAGTACGGAGATGATACAGCCGAAAGCCAGGGACGCCTGACACTCAACCCTCTGCCGCATATAGACCCTATAGGCACGATTCTCTTGCCAATTCTCGGAGCAGTGTCAAACTTTCCACTCTTAGGGTGGGCAAAGCCTGTTCCGGTAAATCCAAATAACATCAGAGGCGACCAAAGAACTGCTATGATGGTTATCTCTTTTGCGGGCCCGCTAAGTAACATGGTTTTGTGTTTTTGTTCGGCTGGCCTTTTTTTATTTTTGCAACAAGTAGATTGGAACACTGTTCCTAACGCCAGTTTTTTTATTCCTTTGATTAGCCTTTTTTTTCAGTTTGCATTTGTAAACGCTATTTTGGCTTTCTTTAACTTAGTGCCTTTAGAGCCCTTAGATGGCGCTGACGTCTTGCGCGGGCTATTACCAGCAAACCGAGAACTTATCGCTGGCTACGACTCGCTTCAGTCTTACGCTATGCCCGCCTTCATTCTTTTGTTTGTTATGGGCGGGTTCTTCTGGATCGGACCTGTGGCGATGGGCTTTTTGGAGCTTTGCCAATCGGCCTGGGGACTAGTGCTCTAGCTGTGCGCAAAATTTCTTAGCATTTTAGGTGGGTTGGAGGCTCAATGGCAAGCCTCTGAGGCCTTTGATTGGGGGCTGAAATCAAGAATTGGAATTCGCTCAAACTTGTACTAAGTTGGGCTCCCGAAGGCAGTGAGCGAGTCACAAAGCCCGTAAATTTAATTGAAGTTCTTCTATCTTCGGAGTCAGCAAAATGCCCCCAGGTAATCAATCTACAAAATTTATTTTTATCACCGGTGGTGTGGTTTCTTCTTTAGGCAAAGGAATTGTTGCTGGAAGTTTGGGAGCATTGTTTGAAACTCGCGGCTTAAAGGTTAGCTTAACTAAAGCCGATCCATATTTAAATATTGACCCAGGTACAATGAACCCGTTTCAGCACGGCGAAGTTTTTGTAACTGACGATGGCGCAGAGACCGATCTAGATATTGGTCATTACGAGCGCTTTACCACAGCAAAACTATCTAAGAAAAACAGTTTTACAACAGGCCAGGTCTACGACGCAGTTCTTTCGAACGAGCGAGATGGAAAATACTTAGGCGGTACGGTGCAGGTTATTCCACACGTGACCGATCAGATCAAAGCAAAGATGTTTGAGGCTGCCAAAGGAAGCGATGTAGCGATCATTGAAATAGGCGGTACGGTTGGAGATATCGAAAGCCTTCCTTTTTTAGAGGCTATTCGACAGGTTCGCTTAGAGTTGGGTGCGCAAAATGCACACTTCGTCCATGTCACCTTGCTGCCCTATATTGCTCCAGCAAAAGAGCTAAAGACCAAGCCTACCCAGCACTCTGTAAAAGAGTTGAGGCAGATAGGTATTCAGCCTGACTTTATAGTTTGCAGGGCTGATCGAAGTGTTTCAGAAGAAAAAAAGAAGAAGATATCTTTGTTTTGCAACGTTCCTGTGGACCGGGTGATTGAGGCCCAAGACGCGGAAAGCATTTATTTGGTTCCTACCGATTTTCATAAACAAGGTTTTGACCAAAAGCTTATGGACTCGCTGCAAATTTGGACGCAAAGCCCTGACTTGTCAGATTGGGACCGAATTAGAAAGCGCATACTTGAGCCAAAACATAGGGTTCGTATTGGGGTGATTGGCAAGTATACGGATGTCATCGACTCGTATAAGTCTATACAAGAGGCTTTGATTCATGCCGGGATCCAAACCGAGTCTAAGGTTATCGTCGACTACTTAGATGCCAGCAAACTTTCTGAGCAAGATTTAACTGAAAAACTTCAGGGTTTTGATGGTGTTCTTGTTCCTGGAGGGTTCGGTGTACGCGGCATTGCAGGCAAGATACAAGCTGCGCAGTTTGCTCGAAAAAACAAAGTTCCTTTTTTTGGAATTTGTTTGGGGATGCAAGTGGCAGCGGTTGAGTTTGCAAAGCATGCGCTAGAGCTTGCATCTGCAACAAGCTCAGAGTTTTTAGAGGACAGCAAAGAGAGCGAATCCGTTGATTCTGAAGTTATTCACTTGATGGAACATCAAAAAGGTGTGCACCGCAAGGGTGGCACAATGCGCCTCGGATCATATCCTTGTGAGTTGCACGAAAACTCTCTTGCAAAACGCTGCTATGGGACTGCTTCTGTATCGGAGCGTCATAGGCATCGCTTTGAATTTAATAATGCTTTTAGGGAGAGGTTTGAATCTGCAGGGATGCGTTTTAGTGGCACCTCACCAGACGGAGAGCTTGTAGAAATTATGGAGCTAGAAGATCACCCGTGGTATCTAGGGTGCCAGTTTCACCCTGAGTTAAAAAGCTCACCTCGGTCGGCTCATCCGTTGTTTGCCTCTTTTGTAAAGGCAGCTTTAAAACACAGCGCCACAAAGTAGTTTTTTATTTAATAGGCTCCAAAGTTGAAGCGAACGATAAACACGGAGGACTGCCATGACTGAGTTGGTTGACCAAAAAACATTAACACTCGGCAAAGATGTTCTTCGAAAAGAGTCTCAGGAAATTCAAAGCTGCTCTACAAGGCTGGGTAAAGGTTTTGTAAACGCTGTAAATTTGATCTACAGCTGCAAGGGCCGGGTTTTTACATCAGGCCTTGGAAAGTCTGGCCATATAGCTAGAAAGCTGTCTGTTACTTTAGCGAGCATAGGCGTCCCTTCTTCGTTTTTACATCCTACAGAGGCCATGCATGGGGATGCAGGGACCTTACTTACTGGAGACGTTTTGATTGCCTTTGGGCATAGCGGAGAGAACATAGAGACCCTTCGATTGTGCGAGTTTTGCCGAGAGAAAGGCATCGAAGTGATTTCTATTACTGGAAACCCCAGTTCGAGCCTAGCTGCTAAGTCCAGCCATGTTTTGGACGCAAGCATAGAAAGTGAGTCTGACCCTTTAGGGGTTGTTCCGACCTCTTCGTCTTCTGTCTCGCTAGCTCTTGGGCATGCTTTGACGGTGGCCTTGATGCATAAGCTAAAAGTAAATATCGATTCTTTTGCCAAACTTCACCCGGGCGGAACATTAGGTGCTAAAATTGCTTCAGCTTCTAGGTATACAGAGAGCCCGCCTCGCCTGTATGTGGGTCTAGAGGCTGGGCTGAATGAAGTTTTAGAGGCTTTGCAGGCAGAAAACCTTGGGATAGTAGGCGTAAAGGAAAATGCTAAACTTGTAGGCTGCATCACAGATGGGGATATTCGAAGGGCTTTTTTGAAATACGGCAAAGATGCATTTTCTACGCCGCTTTCTGAGATTGCTTCAAAAAATCCGGTCGTTTGTACAAGCAGCGACTCTGTTTGGACCTGCATAAAAAGAATGGAAGAGAAGGAAATAACCTCTCTTTTTATGCTCGACGAGTCTTCTCACAGTCCGATGGGTATAGTTAGGTTAGCTACTTTGCGGAAGGAATAGTTGGTTTGCGATTTTTAGCTGTATATTTACTAGTGAGCTTTTTTTTCGCATGTTCAAATTCTAAAGAAACCTTGCAGGGACCAGGCGCAGAAACTAAAACCGAAAACCCTAGAAAACCAGCGGGTTTATTTTTTAGCAATCCGGTGGTTAATTTTTTAGGTAGCAAGAATAGAAAAGTTGAAATTTCTGCAGACACCGCCTTTTTTTCATCGGGCATCATAAGCTTTAATGGGAATGTAGCTATAACGCCTGTTTCAGAAAAGAATGTGAAGATAATTCACTCTGATAGAGGCGCGATCATTTCGCCTGAGTCAGGAAACAATAGCTTCAAGCTGGCGCCAGATACTAATTTTGCTTCAGGCAGCAAGTTGGAGCTAAGAGGCAGTGTAGTGGCCACGCTTGTAGACGGCAGGCTTTACTCTCGCTCTCTTTTTTTTAAGCCAAAAGAAAGAAGGCTTTGGTCAGATAGTCGGACTATATACAGCTCCCGCAGAGGCTCTATAAAAAGCAAGAAGGGTTTTGATTTCGACTCAGCCAAAAACACTCTTCGTTTGCTCGGTAAAACCGAAGGGGTTTATGATGAATTGGCACGCTAAGCTCTTTTTTTGTTTTTTAGTCCTAGGCCTTCTTTTTGAAGTTTCCAGTTTTTGTGATGTGATTGATTCTTTCGAAAAACCAAGAAAAAAACTTAGCAATGATAGGGTTCAAATAATCGAGTCCAGCAAAAAATCAGCCAAGAGAGATTTACCCGTAGGCGTACAAACACTAAAAAAAACACCCGTAAAAGATGGGAAAGAAGCTGTTTCGATGGTGAGAAATAGTGAAAAACAAAAAGCAGCGATGCAGAAATTCAAACGCTGCAAGCTGAGATTTTGGACAGACGGAGCTTTTTTAAATAGAACTCGCTCAATTTTAAATCTGCCTAACCCGGTCCGCATAGAAAAGTGCGACTTAAAGATGAGGGCGAACCGGGCGAAAATGATCTATGGGAAGCGGATGAAAAAAATCATTCGGGTAGAGGCTTTTGGAAATGTTCGGGTAGAAAAGACAGACTCTTGGACAGGGCTTCCAGTAAAAGCAAAGTCATCAGCGCTTGTATATAACAACCAATCGCAAAAAATACTGATGTCAGGCAACCCAGCATCGCTTAACAGAGGAGGTGCCGAAGTGTTTGAAAGTAAGAAAATCGAGTATCATATTGTAGAAGATGTCATTAAAACAGCTGCAGCAGAAGGGGAGCTAGTCAACCCATGATAACCCAACGGCTTGAAACCAAGTCTATATCTAAATCGTATTCTAGAGAGCGAAAAGTTGTAGACGGCATCAGTTTGCAAGTAAATGGTGGTGAAATTCTTGGGCTCCTTGGCCCTAATGGGGCTGGAAAAACGACCTGTTTTTATATGATTGTAGGGCTGGCTAGAGCTGATGGCGGCTCGGTTGAGCTAAACGGTGTAGACATCACTGGAACCCCACTGCATAAACGCTCTGCTCTCGGGATGAGTTACCTGCCACAAAGAGAGTCCATTTATCGAGGGCTTTCTGTAAAAGACAATTTGTGGGCTAACCTAGAAATGACAAAGCTCTCCAAGGTTGAGCGAAAAGAATCGTTTGATTCTGTTGTTGGGATGTTTGGCTTAAGCGGGATTTTAAACTCAAAAGGTGCGAGCCTTAGTGGCGGAGAAAGGCGGCGGGTTGAAATTGGGCGAGCTGTTTTATCAAAGCCTAAGTTCTTGCTTTTAGACGAACCTTTTGCGGGCGTAGATCCGGTTACAGTTCAAAACATACAGCTGCTTATAAAAAAGCTAGCAAACGATGGAATGGGTGTTTTAATCACCGACCACAACGTAAGAGAAACTTTGGAGCTTTGCGACAGAGCTGTCATTATGGCAAGTGGCAAAGAGATTGCTTCTGGAAGTCCTGATAAGATCTTAGCTTCCGAGCTCGTCAAAGAGATTTACCTTGGAACCGACTTTACTATATAGGTTTGGCGGCGGTTTTCTAAAACTGTAGAAAATCCTCAAAAAAACTATATATTTAAGCTGCTTATAGCTGCAGAGTTAAGCTAAGCGCAAAGAAGGCCGATCTGAACTAGGGTAGGGGTACACACATACCCAAGGGGAAATGACTTTGGACTTCAAACTTAAACAAGGGCTTAAATTAGGTCAAAACTTGATGATGACTCCTGCGCTGCAGCAGGCCATCAAGCTTTTACAGTTGTCTCGTCTTGAGCTCGAGCAGTACGTAGCTACGCAGATCGCAGAAAACCCTGTTCTAGAAGAAAAGTCTATCGACGCTCAAAGCGAGGCGTCTATCGAAGAGTCTAAGTCAAAAGAGACATCTGCAGATGAATTGATGGACGGAAGACTCGACGCTGTTAAAGACATTGTCGATCGCACGGGTGGAAACGGCGAGGAAGTGGGCTGGGAGTCTTACCTACGCCTAGGAGATGGCAGGGGAGGAAGGGTTAAAGCCGGCGAAGAGGTTAACTACGAAAACTTTGTAACCGTTGGAAAAACCCTAAGAGAGCATCTCTATGATCAGTGTGGTGAAATAGGCCTATCTGAAGAAGAAAAAAGAATCGCAAATGAAATTATAGGAAACTTGGACGACCGCGGCTATTTGCAGGCAAGACACGACAACCTGATTGAAACACTTTCAGTTAGTATGGAAGCGTTTGAAGACGTGCTTGATGTTATTCACCGCATGGATCCTGGTGGGGTCGGTGCAAGAGACCTTAAAGAATGCTTGCTGCTTCAGGTCCGCAATATGCGTATTAAAAACGGTATCGTCGAAAAAATCATCGCACATCATTTGTCCGATCTAGAGACAAGAAACTACGACCATATTGCAAAAAGCCTTAAGATCACAATCGAAGAGATTGAAAAGAACGTTGAAATCATTGCAAGCCTAGAGCCTGTTCCTGGTAGGCCTTTTGGGGATTCAAACCAGCTATACATTGTCCCAGACGTATACCTGTTTAAGGTTGCAGAAGAGTGGAAAATCGCCTTAAACGAAGACGGTCTTCCTGATCTAAAAATATCTAATTACTATTCAGGGCTAGCTGAAGACGACAAAGTTAAAAAAGCTGAAAAAGAATATTTGGACGAAAAAATCAAAAACGCACATTGGTTAATTCGAAGTATTTACCAGCGCAAGAGGACCATTGTAAAGGTGACACAGTCAATTTTACGAAGGCAGCTTGATTTTTTTGAAAAAGGTGTCGAACATTTAAAACCGATGATTTTAAAAGATGTGTCAGAAGATATAGAAATGCATGAATCTACGGTGAGCAGAGTTACTACTAATAAATTTATACACACACCTCGCGGTGTTTTTGAGTTAAAATATTTTTTCAACAACTCTGTTCAACTGGTAGGTGGAGAAGAAATATCTAGCGAAGCCGTTCGCAGCATGATCGGAACTTACGTAAAGGGTGAAGATGCAAAAAAGCCCTATTCTGACCAGAAGATTGTTGACTACTTAGAGGGGCGTGGGGTTCAGCTTGCTCGTCGGACAGTGGCAAAATACAGAGAAGCGTTGGGGATCCCTCCTTCCAGTAAAAGAAAGAGATTTTATTAGTACCGCAAAAAATCCCGTAGTTATCGTTACAGGGCACTCAGGTGCTGGCAGATCTGTGACTTTGAGTGCTCTGGAAGACCTTGGTTATTGGTGTTGTGATAATATTCCCGTGGATTTGGTCCCGCAGCTTGTGCAAGAACATTTGAGTGCGAGGCCGACAACCCCCCTGGCTATTGGCCTGGATGTTTTGGCCTACCTTTGGTCTGGAAAAAGTGCTGATTCACTGCGCAAGAAAATAGGCACCCAAAACACGCATTGGCTATTTTTAAGCTGTGAAGTATCAGTTTTACTCAAGCGTTACCAAGAAACAAGACGGCCACACCCTATGCGAAAAGTTGCAGGCTTAGACGATCTTAAAAAAGCGATTGAGTCCAATGTTCAACTCCTTGAAGACTTGCTCGGTGTTTCAGATGTTGAGCTTGACAGCAGTCTACTGTCAGCGCGGCAATTGCGTCGAGTTTTAGAGGAAAAGTATGGAACAGAGTCTAATGCTAGATCTTTGGTTATAAAGATTCTTAGCTTTGGGTTTAAGCATGGAGCGCCAAGACCTTTGGACCTTTTATTCGACGTTCGTTTTTTGCGTAACCCACACTATATACCCGAACTAAAGCCGAAGACAGGCAAAACAAAAGAGATCCAGGACTTTGTGTTTGCGGACGAGAGTTTTCGGCACGTCGAAGATTTTTTTAAGGTGGTGCAAAACCTCATTCCGCTTTACCGCAACGAGGGTAAAAGCTACCTAAATATCGGTATAGGTTGTACGGGAGGCAAACACCGCAGCGTCGCGAGTGCCGAACGGTTGCATGCAGCTCTTAAGAAAACAAGCGGCGTTGACTACGTCTTAGATCATCGAGATATTGATTTATAAAAGTATTTATTCTTTAATATAAGCTTCATAATCAGCTGCACTCAATAGCTCTGCGTTTTCACCTGAAGACTCAACCTTAATAAGCCACTTTTTTCCGCTCTCAGAGTTTTGTAAAGACTCCGGTTTTTCCGCTAATTCTTTATTGATTTCGACTATTTTGCCAGAAATCGGAGCGTAAAGGTCTGACACTGTTTTGGTAGACTCGATCGTGCCAAAGGCATCTCCATGCTTCACTTCAGAGCCAACATCTGGCAGGTCAAGGTGAACGATGTCTCCAAGCTGTTCGACAGCAAAAGATGTGACTCCTACCTCTACTGGCGATGTAGCTTGGTTGATCCATTCGTGGTCTTTGGTATATTTTAAATTTTCTGGGTACATGTGTTATCTCCTCAAGTCTTCATTAAAATTACTTTTTTAATATTTCAGAGTCTCTTTTGCCTTGCTAGGGTAAAGCGGAAGCTTGCATCTTTTAGCATCAAAAAGCTTGCCGCGAATACTGATTTTAAATAGCTCATTCATTTCCAGACTGCTGCCTTTGTCTAAAAGAGCCAACCCGCCGCCTTTGCCAATCGTGGGAAGAAAGCCGCCACTTGTGACTATCCCCATTGGGCGGCCGCTGTTTTTCTCGCTGTAAATTTCCATGCCCGATCTAGGTATGCCTCTTTCTTCTAGGGTGAAGGCGATCAGCTGCTTTTTTTTATCTTCTGCGGTCAATTTCTCGAGAGCATTTTTTCCTATGTAAAAACCCCTACCTTCTTTGGGGATGGACCAACCAAGACCAACTTCAAACGGGTTTTTTTCACCGTTCATATCGCTACCATGAAGGTGGAAGCAGGCTTCTAGGCGAAGAGTATCCCTTGCACCAAGGCCTACAGGTTTGGTGCCAGCTTGAACAATGCTATCAAAAAGAGCCTTTGCTTTGCCTGCTGGAACAAAAAATTCAAATCCTTGTTCGCCCGTGTATCCGGACCTTGCAATAAAACAAGGTTGTTTTTCTAGAGGCCCAAAGCACTCGAGCAATGGCAGCTGTGAGCTTACTTGCATAAACTCCAATTCGACCGCTTCCAAAAAGTTTTTGGGACCCAGCAGTTTTTTTAAGACTTTTACAGTTTCTGGCCCTTGAATTGCGAGTATGCCAACTTGGCCACTGTGGTCTTTGTAGTCGGTTTTATCATTGGATTGTTTTGCTATCCATTCAGAAACCTGGCTGTGGTTCGCTGCGTTAGTGCAAGCCCATATTTTTCCATCGACGTTGTAAACGATACCATCTTCTAATACGCCACCATTATCGGTTAGAATTAATCCGTATCTAGCCTCTCCTTTTTTGAGCGTGCTAAAATCGATAGAGAAAATTTTTTCTGCAAGTGTCTGGTTTTTGAATTCGAAAACACACATATGGCTTACGTCGAAAACACCTGCTTGTTCTCGCACGGCCTTATGTTCGGCTAGTACAGACCCATAGTGTAGAGGCATATTCCAGCCTGCAAACGGGATGAGTTTCGCTCCAAGCTGCTTGTGGGTTTCCGCTACAGGCGTTTGCTGTTCCATTGGTAAGTCTCCTGGGTCTCTGCTTTTAGGGCAAAATGGCCGCACAAAGTGTAATAACGTTGTTGGAGTATGTAAAAAGTTGACAGAATTTCCGGCAGCTTTCTGGTAAGTAGCTGGAAATACTATAATTTTAATTGGCAAAGAGTTTGCATCTATCAAGGGTAGAGGCAGCCAAAGCTGGCTGCGTTCTAATAGCCTGCTCTTATAAGTTGATTGTTGAAAGTGTACAAATGTACACACTGTTGAAGTGGAAGAAGGATTACCGTGGCTAGCTCATTTGTTAAATTTAGAAAAAGCTCTTTTTTGCTACCTGTTTGTATGACACTTTTTGGCGTGTTTTTGTTTTCGCAGGAAGCCGATGCTTCTAGTGGCGTTCATAAGTGTTCAAATAAAACATTGAAATGTGCCGTTTATGTAGATGGCGGAGATCGCGGCGACGTAGTTCACATTCTAGACGAACACGCTAGGTTTGTTGCCGAGGGACGAATTCTTAAAAAGGTTGTTCATAAAAGGCGTAGCTTAGCTATAGTAAAGATCTTAAGGCCTGGCAGCATGCAGAAAATGATCCAAAAAGCATTTCCGGTAGTTTTGGAAGCAAAGAGCCCGTGCAAATACGAAGACCATTACCGCCATATGAGAAAAATAAAAAAGAAACATCCTAACCTGGTTCAAAAGGGCATTAAAATTAAAACCCAAAAAGATAAGCGGTTCTCCGCTTTGAAAAAAGCAAAAAACCGCTCGTCAACTTTAGTTGTCAGCAGTGCTTACAACTACTGATTGGTGCAGGCAAACCCAGCTGCGCTTAGGTTTCCTTGAATCTTATTAGAAACGCTTTCACAATAACTCATATCATTTGCTGCATTTGCAACCTCAGACTCTGCTCCAAACTTAGTGTATACAACCTGGCATCCGCTGTTATTGGTTGTTACCTGTATTTTACGGGTGTCTTCACCTGCAGTACATGCTACATCTCCCGTGATGGTTTTTGCTGTAGAAACCATGTCTTTTACTGTGCCTGAAATTCCGGTTTTTTCTATAAGAACAGGTTGGTCGATAATGACCGGTTGTTGTACTATTGGCGTTGATTTTTCTTTGATTACTTCTACAACTTCCTTGTCTTTGCCTGAACAAGAAAACAATAGCCCCATACTGGCCAATACTGCGAAAAATAATTTGCTACTCATTATGCACTCCTCAAAAATAGATCAAATTGAATAATATATTTTACCACGCATGGCTAAAGTAAAATAAGGGGTCAAATTTCTGACGAACCTAGCCAGGTTCGTGGTTTTGATCCATCTGGTGGAGAAATTAGTCCTCTGGACTCCATCTGATCTACGATGCGGGCAGCTCGATTGTAACCGACTTTTAGCTGGCGTTGCAGGAACGAGGCGCTAATTGTACCTTGCCGCGCTGCGATGTCGCAAGACTCTTCATATTTTGAGTCAAGGTCTGAGTCTTTTACCGGGCCTTGGCTCTTATCCTCACGGTTACTTTCGACCCAATCCATAACCGCAGCGTCATAAGAGAGTTTTGCATTTTTCTTTTTTACATCTTCTACAAATTGAACCACTTCGTCGTCACTTACAAAGGCACCTTGAATCCGCTCTAGCCTGCCTGCTCCTGGGCGCTGTAAAAGCATGTCGCCTTTTCCGAGCAGTCTTTCGGCTCCTATTTGATCAAGTATGGTTCTGCTGTCGTGCTTAGAAACTACCTGCAGTGCAGTTCTGCACGGAAGGTTTGCTTTTATAACTCCGGTGATCACATCCACGGAAGGCCGCTGTGTTGCAAGAACCATATGAATACCGCTAGCCCTTGCTTTTTGAGCCAGCCGCTGGATAAGCGACTCCACTTCTTTGGGGGCTGTAAGCATGAGGTCAGCAAGTTCATCGATGATGATAAGAATATAGGGAAGCTTATCTTCAATGCGGTTTAATGCGTCGTAGGCGTTTTTGTCTATATCTTCGAGCTTGTCTAGTATCTGTGTCTTCTGATCTTTAGATGCTGCAGACCAGAACTTGTTAAAGCCTGCGATGCTTCTTACCTTTGCCTGCTGCATGATAAGATAACGCATTTCCATTTCATGTACGGCCCACTTCAAGACGGCTGCGGCACGTTTTGACTCTGTTACTACTGGCATGAGTAGGTGAGGGATCCCCTCATAAACAGATAGCTCGAGCATTTTCGGGTCAACTAAAATCATCCGCACTTCTTCGGGTGGAGATTTAAGGATCACAGAACAAATAAACGTGTTTATCGCAACAGATTTACCGGCACCCGTAGCTCCCGCAATTAGAAGGTGAGGCATTTTACTTAAATTAGTACAGACGGGAGATCCATCAATAGATTTACCCACGGCAAAAGCTAAAGGCTCTGTTGATGCTAAAAAAGATTCGTCACTGACCACATCGCCAAAATGAACCATTTGCCGGTCTTGGTTTGGTACCTGTATACCTAAAGCCCTTTTGCCCATTACGGGCTCTATAAAAACAGATTGCACACGCAAGGCTAGAGCCAGATCATCAACAAGGCCTTGGATTTTAGACTGTTTGACGCCGGCTTCTGGCCTGAATTCAAAAACAGTCACCACAGGTCCAGGTTGAATAGCAATAACAGAGCCTTTAACTCCAAACTCTATAAATGTTTTAACTAAAAGATCGCCGGTTTCGCGCAGCTTTCTTTCTTGCTCTTGGCTAAGCTCTAGGTTTTTAGATTGAACAAAAAAAGCTGATGATGGTTTTTCATATAGGTCTTTATCTATGTTTTCGAGCTGAGCTTCTTGCTCTTTGTCGAGGAGGATAGTGGTCCCACTGGCTTCACTGGAAAGCTCGGTAGCTACGTTTTCAGCATCCAAGGCTGATGGAAAGTCCAGCTTTTTTGCAGCTTCTACTGTCGGTATTAAATGAGCTCCTGGTGAGGTATCAACCGCCTCTATATGGTTTGCTGTGGGTAGTATGGCTGGTTTTTGTGGCTCGCGCCATTCAGCGCAGCTGCGGCCTGAATTCAAAATTGATGGGCTTCTAACAACTTGATAAGGATCGTTTTTAGCACGGAAAGCAGCAAGGCTTGCTTTGCCTTGTTCCACCTTAGTTGCTACTGAACTTCTAACGGAGCTTCCAACACTTACAGACATGCTTTTTAGGCGGTTATAACTTTCTTCTTGCGCTTTAAGGACATTTTTACTGATCGCTACTCTGCGAAAAAGTACGAGTAGAACAAGAAGAACGGTAGCCAAAAATATCCATACACCAAATGATCCGAAGATATTAAACAAGAACTTGGCAGCTTCTACGCCGACGATCCCGGCAGAAGGAATATCTATGCTGTGAATTGCTACGGTGTTTAGAAACGTCGTGCAGATAACGGCTAAAACTAAACCAAAAGTCGCCCACCCAGCAAATATTTTTCCAATTTTAGCCAAGGCTTCGCGTTTGGATTCAAAGTGAAACGAAGCATAAATAACGGGGAGCATTAGTAAAAAAGAAAGGATGCCAAAATAATAAAAGGCAGTTGCTGCTAAGAAGGCACCAGCGGATCCGCCAAAGTTTTTGATTGGTATTTTGGGGGTGGAAGCAGAAAAAATACTGCCATCAAATGGATGAAAACTGAATAGGGCAATGTAATAAAATACCCCGAACCCGATTGCCAAAACTACGGCAAGTTCACGTTGGTAGCTAAAAGCTACAGAGTTTTTTGGTGATTTAGCCAAGCTTAGTCACACCCTCTATTTGGAAGTTAGACCTCCATTATAGCCTGGATATTGCTCCACTTAAAGGCAGTTAAGCTAGACACCTATTATTCTGCGTTGAATGATAGGAAAGTTTGTCTTGCTCAATTAATCTTTGGGTATTTAGATACAAACTATAGAAAATTCAGTCTTTACAAAGCCTTTTGGGGCTGTTTTAGGACGAATTCACCAGCTACCTTAGATATTTTAAAGAGCTCAAACTTTGTCTCTAAGCTGCAACTATCAACAAGGGCGATCGCTTCTTGAAGGTCCCTTGCACAGACAAGCTCGAAAGCTACTTGCTTTATACGTGTGCTCAGTTGATCAATGTTTTTTAGATCAATGTTTTTATATTGCGTGTTTTTTTCTTTAAGCATTTTTGCAAAATTCAAACGGTCTAAAGGCGAAAACAAGATATGACTCCCTTTCGCTTGCTCCTGAAAGATCATATGCCAAAGGGGCCAGACCCACGGTACGTTAGGGATTTCTGCGGTGATTTGACTGATAATATTTTTGTCTAAAGCGAGCATTTTGCGTTACCTCCACCTCTATTACTGCAATCTACAGTGCAAAAAGACTGTCTTTAAGTAACTGTTTTTATGTAAGTTTTAAAATAACCGAGTGTAAAAGAACTACACGTGCGCCAGGATTTCATACGGCTGTACATGTTATATTGTCAGATAGCACATAGACTTATATTCCGTGGAGGCACCGGTTTGGCTAAATCAAAAGGTACTTGGAAGAAAAGATCTATGATCTATGATGTACGAGGCCCGCTGTAAAAGCAGCAGCCTTATGCGAATGGGTATTTTGGTATGAATGTTCAAGCGGAAGTTTTTAAATCTTTAAAAAATCTACTTCTGGTAAGTGGTTGTTGATCGAGCCACACCTTCTTTATCTCAAAGAGCAACAATTTTGACTGAAATTAATATGGTTGATCTAGGGCCGGGCTATCCAGGCAAAAGCCTGCCCATTGCAAAATAGTTTTCACAAATTGGCAAGTTTCACTATTTTCCGGTAGATGTGTCTGACGCGTATCTAGAGATCGCTTGTAGAGAAATAAAAAAGTTTTGTACCACAATTACTCCAATAGAGTCTAGGCTTGAAAACTTAGCTCATTGCCTGTCTTACCCAAGAAGTAACCAGGCTTTTATAATGCTGGGTTTAACTTTTATGAATTTTAATGGCCACTATATCTCTAATCTCCTCAGTGAAATTTCTGGAAACATAGGTAGTGTTATCATAGCCTCTGAACTTTATGATGACGACACCTCAGGTATCGTTTCTCAATACGAAGTTTCTGAGATTAAAAATTTTGCTTTCGGGCCATTGAGTTTGTTGGGGCTTGATATAAGAGACTTCGAACACGCCGTTGAGTTTTCAGAGGGCCGGGTAGAGCTGATCTTTATTCCTAGAACGGACATTAAGATAGGTTCAAAAAGCATCTTACGTGGAAACAAAATAGTTACAGCTGTCTCGTACCGCTACAGAAAAAAGGAAATAGTGGAGTTATTAAGTCACTATTTTTGTAGCCAAGAAAATTTCTTAAGCCAAGACAAGCAGACGCTTCTCAGTGTTTGTAGGCCATAGAGTATTTAGCAAAAAATCTTGGCTGCAGTTAAAACAATAATTCTTGTTTTTCTGGCTCAAGTGCAAAAGTAGGTACGCCTACACCAGACAGTATTTTTTGATAACGCTTCGTGTAGGGGCCAAACAGATATATATTGCTTGGGTCTACTTCTTGGATGATTTTCTTTAGCTCAGATGCGTCAGCGGCGTTATTCATCACAAACCTGTCTTCGACAGCTCTGAAGTTATCAGGCGGCAGTGGCTTTGAAACGAGGGTTTCGTCTACCATGTATAAATCACCAGATGGCAAGTGTGCCCTAAACGGCTTGTCTACTTTTGGAAACAAAACGGCTTTTTGGCGAGTGTATTTTTGCGAGTAAAAGCTAAATTTTCCGGATAAACCGCCGTGATTTGCATAGATCCGGTTAATTTTAAAAATCATGTTGTGGGTTGCTACGGGTACGCCCTCTTCCGAAAGATAGTTGGTGAGCTCGGCAGCAGTACTGTAGGGGTTGCACATAATGATTGGGTTAACGCCTTTTGAAAGAGAGTTAGAGACAGATAAAAGTAGGCGTTCTCTTTCTTTTTTTCGAGACGGTGCAGAGCTTCTTGGCTCGGGGTGGAAACAACCGAGGACTAATGTCTCCGCTCTTTTGACCCTCATTTTATGGCAAACTTTTAAGTTAGAAGGTTGCAGGTTCGGAGCATAGAGAACACTATCTTTGTTTGACTCAATGTAAAGAGAGCAAGCACCTAGCATCGAGCCAGATGGAAGTAGCTCTAAGCTTAAGTTGCCGATGCTGAAAGGTCTGTTTTGCTGGCAGGCAAGAATATTTTCGGAGCACTTGCCTAATACTTCAAAAAGCCTGAGTGATTGGTCTGAAGCAAAGTTTTGTCCAGATTCATTTTTAGACTTGCTTAGCTCACCTAGTTTGAGTGCAGATGAAATAAAGTTCAGCCCTGCCGAGGCGGTAGCATCAAGCGATAGCAATGATCCGACATGAAGAAGCCCAGTAGAGCCATACTCAACCACAGATGTAGGCTCTTCGATGTTCTCGTCGAAAAGCAAGCGCCCCGTTTTTTTGGATTCAAATGTGGAACCAGTGATTGTCATATCCTGCTTTCAAATTAAGCAATTTTCATGCTATCGAGGGGCTTAAGCATGGTCAAGGCCTTCTGAGGCCCAATCAAAAGCATTTTTTAAATATGTTAAACTTATGCCTACGAGGTAGCTGCTTGTCATATTTTTGGGCAATTTATTTTTTCATTTTTGCTGTGGCTTTGGTCACAATGC
Organism: Oligoflexales bacterium; assembly: GCA_023301565.1. Lineage (GTDB taxonomy): Bacteria > Bdellovibrionota_B > Oligoflexia > Oligoflexales > JALZUQ01 > JALZUO01. Next base: position 3,448 of record JALZUO010000016.1, on the reverse strand, counting down.
TTGGCGTAGTAGCTTCTGGCTGGTTACACAAAAAACAGGCTCACCGCAGGTTCCGTCATGCCAGCTTACTAGACCAGTTGTGCACCTCGGTTGATAAAGCAAATTCATTAGCGCCAAAGGTTGTAGCTGCTCAGAATTTAACGCTCATTGATTACTATGCCGGCAGTCTTGGTGTTCTTGAGTCCCTAATCCGCACGGTTAGGAAGATGCAGCCATATACAGCAGACATGGACACTCTCGTAGGAGCCCAGTTTTTGGCTAACACCTGTTATCGTCGCTTTGAGCGCATTGAAGAGGGAGCGAATAAATTACAACGTGGTCAAAAGCTTCAAAGCAATGTTCTTATGGGGACAAATTCCGAAGAACACAAAGCAAGCAACTGTTTTTTTTGCTCGAAGCCCTATACATTATCAGACTTTAAAGGGTTGCTGGTTAGGTATGCCAAACAAAGGCTAGAGGTTTTAGTCTGCCAAGCTTGTTTTGAGCAGACAGGTTCACTTCATAAAAAAAGAACAAACCTGCCAGGCGTGCCAACAGCAGCCGAGTTGGACTGGAAGGATATCGAAGATTTTAGGCCACATAACTTTCAACCAAACGCAGATCAAAAAAGAAGCTCAGAGCGCAAAGCGCATCTTAGTATCGTAACCCCTCCAGACGGGGACACACAATAAGTAAACGCAATTGTATTGCATAATAGAAAGGTAAAATATGAAACAAGTAAAAGTAGCAGTAACTGGGGCGGCCGGTCAGATCGGGTATGCAATGTTATTTCGTTTAGCCAGCGGACAAGTGTTTGGTAAAGACACCTTAGTTCATTTGAACTTGCTCGAGCTTCCTGTGGCTGTAAAAGCTGCCGAAGGTACTGCCATGGAACTTGCTGATTGCGGGTTTAACACGCTCGGTAAAGTAGAGGTTTTCGACGATGCTGCAAAAGCTTTTGACGGCGTTAACTGGGCCCTACTTGTTGGCTCTAAGCCGCGTGGCAAAGGCATGGAGCGCGCTGACCTCATACGTGAAAACGGCCCAATTTTTGTAGGCCAAGGAAAAGCTTTGGCCAAGGGTGCAAGTGACCTAAGGGTTGTTGTCGTTGGTAACCCATGCAACACGAATGCATTGATTGCAGCTCATAACGCAGATGGTGTGCCGATGGAGCGTTTTCATGCAATGACAATGCTAGATCAGAACAGAGCGCGTGCGCAGCTTGCAAACAAATCCGGCTCTTTGGCTGCTGCAGTTTCTCATATGGCTATATGGGGCAACCACAGCTCAACTATGTATCCAGACTTTGAAAATGCCCGCATAGACGGAAAACCTGCTTCCGACAAGATTCAGGACAGGGCTTGGCTTGAAAATGAGTTTATACCTACCGTACAAAAACGCGGTGCAGCAATCATTCAGGCGCGAGGAAAATCAAGCGCAGCATCAGCGGCATCTGCTTGTTTAGATCACGTAAGAGAGTGGAACCAAGAGACCCCTTCGGGTTCATGGTTTTCTGCAGCAATACTGTCAAGTGGTAACCACTATGGGATAGCCCCTGGGATCATGTATTCTGTGCCGGTAAAGTCAAATGGATCAGAAATAGAAGTTGTAGAAGGCTTACAAATCTCTGATTTTGCACGTGCAAAAATGACCGCTACGCAAGATGAGCTTTTGAGTGAAAAAGAAGTTGTAAAAGATTTATTAAGCTAGGAGTTGCTACGGCGGCAAAAAAACTGGAAATAGATGTTGTAGAACATAAAAACTTAAGGAGGATTTGTAGATGGCTTTCGCTCGTAGAGTAGGGTTGTTTTTAGCAACAAACTTTTTGATCTTAACTTTAATTAATGCGTTGATGTTAGCGTTTGGACTGAACCCGTCGACCTATTTAGGTCTTTCAGCCGTATGCTTGGCTTACGGTATGATTGGTTCATTTATCTCTTTGTCGATGTCAAAATTCATGGCAAAAAGATCGATGGGCTTGCAAATGCTTGATCCAGAAACAGAAGCAGACCCTAGGCTAAGAGAGATTGTTCAGTCTGTACATCGCTACGCTTCTGCGGCTGGTTTACGAACTATGCCAGAGGTAGCCGTCTACGATAGCCCAGAGCTAAACGCTTTTGCTACTGGGCCGTCTAAAAATAACTCTTTAGTAGCTGTGTCTACAGGCCTTTTGGGCTCTATGAGTAAAGATGAAGTCGAAGGTGTTTTAGGGCATGAAGTTGCCCATATTGCCAACGGCGATATGGTTACGATGACGCTGCTGCAAGGTGTGATCAATGCATTTGTATTGTTTCTTGCACGGATCATCGCATCGGCTGTTGCTAGAGGTAGCGACAACCGTGGCGGAGGCATGGCTTACTTTGGTATTTCTATGGCGCTGCAAATGGTTTTTGGTGTCCTTGGTAGTGTAGTAGTAGCTTGGTTTTCAAGGTGGCGAGAATTTCGTGCTGATGAAGGCGGGGCTGAATACGCTGGCAGGCATAAAATGATTGCCGCCCTAAAAAAGCTAGCTTCTCACACCGGAGTAGCAGATCCAAGGCAGCCAAAAGCTTACGCAAGCATGAAAATATCTGCTGGCGGCTTGAAAAGCTTAATGTCGAGTCATCCGCCTCTTGAAAAACGTATCTACGCTTTGCAGCAAGGATAGATTTTTTTGTTTTCTATCTTTAAAAACCTACCGAGGAGTCCGGCCAAGTATAAGCCTGCCCTCGGTTTTTTTTGGTTTTTTCTTCTTCTGTTTAGTTACTACATCTTAAGACCTATTAGAGAACAGATAGGCTCTCTTGGTGGGACCGAAAGCCTATCCATGCTTTTTTGGTTCACACTGTTGTCAATGTTCGTTTGCGTGCCGCTTTTTTCCTTGCTGGTTTCCCATCTTAACCGGCGAGTGTTAGTTCCAGTAGTTTATTCGATTTTTTTCTTATCTCTTGTTTTTTTCCGGTTTCGCATGGGGTCTGGAAGTGAGGTAGATCAGGTTTGGTTTAGCCGCGCGCTTTATGTTTTCATAAGTATCTACGGTGTTTTTTTAGTCTCTTTTTTTTGGAGCGTGATCACTGATATGTTTAGCCGGCAGCAGGCTGGAAAGATATTTGGAGTGATTGCCTCTGGCGGAACCCTTGGAGGAATTGCAGGATCTCAGTTCGCGCGAGTTTTTGTGGAAAAGCTGGGGGTAGAAAATCTTTTGCTTGCGCCAGCTGTCAGCCTCGGGCTAGCAGTGCTGGTCTATGGGGCGCTTGAAAGGGTGCATTTTTTTAGTGAGAATATCGACGGAATGAATTTGGGCGCTGCAACGAAGGCAGACAAAAGCTCCAAAAAGAAAAAAGGAACCGGCGGGAACCCCTTTAGCGGTTTTTGGGAGGTCTGGCAGTCACCTTTTTTGTTGCAAGTGGCACTGTATATTCTGCTTATGGGGGTTTGCGGGACAGCCGTATACTTTCAGCAAGCAGAGATCGTAAAGCAGCATTTTAGC
>JALZUO010000015.1 GCA_023301565.1 Oligoflexales bacterium | reverse complement strand
AGCGTCCTGAGCTTATGTTTAGGCTCTTAGCTATTTATTTTAACTACTTACTTTAACTACGGCTTTTAGTTGCAGTGCATACGCTTTTTAAAATTTAGCTAGTTATATTAGTAACTAATACTTCTTTTGGTTCTGTTTGACAAAAAAGATGCTGCCTGTTATTTATACAGTAACGCATATTTATTAATCAGACGGCTCATCAGCTCTAGAGTAAAAAACGGAAGCTTTAGAACGGCAGAAGAGCCAAAGAAAAGTATTTTAGCTAGGAGTTCAATTTGAAAACTTTAAATATAAATAAACAAGCTACGCCCTTTGTGGTTTTTTTTAGCTGCCTTTTTTTGTACCCAGCAATGGTAGCAGCGCAGTCGCAGCTTTCGTTGGCAGGTCAGCCTGGGCTGCAACTACAGGAAGCCCAACAAATTTCGCCAGCGCAGAAAACCGGCGACGGGTTGCCCGACCTTTCCTCTCCAAACATCCCAACCCTGCCTTTGCCTAGTCAACTGCAGGTGCCTAGCCAATCCCAGGGATATGGACCAGAAACTTTTTCAGAGCTTCCGCAAGAAAGTACTCCAGGCGGGTTGCCAGTGGACTTGGCAGGAGATTTAGCCGATGAAGAGTATGACCTTCAACCTATACCAAGACCTGTCGTAGCTAAGCCAGAACCATTGCTTCAGGCCCCTCAAGGTTTTCCTGAGAGTGTCACTCAACCAGGTTTGGATCGTTTCGTACCCGGTGCAAACGCTCAAACCCCTGAATTGCTACCTGCCGAGATTCGCCCAGTAAGGCCTTCGGTGCAGGCACCAGTAAATCCCCAAGTACATCACCCAGTAAACCCTCCAGTTTATCAGCAAGCTCCCGTTGAGCTCCCTGCTCCGGCTCCTCTTGTACAAGAGCAAAGTTTGTTTGCACAAAAAATTGCAGCTCATCCTTTTTTAGACATGAAACTGCAGAGGGGAGAAACACCCGAGGTTCTTGGTGCGTTCACCTCCGTTGTCAGGCGTGAACGTGACGGTTCTAGGACTCGTTATATCTTTGAGGCAGCATCTGGAGCTTATTTGGTAGAGTGGCAACAAGACAACCTGGTAAACGTAGTCAGCGGCGGACGGGGTCTGTTTTTAGTAGATCAATTAGGAAAAGGTTTACTTTTACGCAGCCGCATGGACTTTACGGATCTTGTAGAAAACAGAGGGCAGCTTCCTGGCTTGGTTCCTATGCAAGAGCTCAAAAGGGTTGGAAAGCAGTCTGTAGATATCCTTCTTTCGAACTTTCCTAAGCAAGAGCCTGCCGAGCAGGTAAGTTCTCCTGCGATCGACTACGGAGACCTTGTAGTGTTTGAAACGAAAAATGCAGTTTCTGGAGTGCACACATGGATCTTTGTAGATATGACAGCAGGTCTGGGAGCTAATCAAAACGTCCAACCGGCTACGATAGGTTTTAACAATTTGGCTGAGATTTATTATGGCCAATCTATACTTATTGCCAGAGACGAAATCCTTGACCCAAGGACTCGCACGAACCATCAAATGGTCGTATTTAATACTAAAGGCCAGGTCATAGCCGAAAGGCAAGAAGTCAAAAGTTTTAAAGTGGTAGATGGCAGCAATGAAACGCTTATCAATGTTGAGTTCCTTGACGGCAAAATCGAACCACTTCGATTGAATTCTGGTAAGTAACTAATAAGTAAAATGGCTATTCCAATACTTCAATGTAGTAACACATAACTCAAATTTTACGCTTTAATTTGCACCTGCTTTTAAATGTAAGCAGGTGCAACTGTTTAGGCAATCGACCGCATCTTGCTCAAGACTACGTTCTTCATTAGGTATTCCATTTTGTTGTAAGTGTATTCTAAAAGATATGGGAGATCCTAAGTTTTCTTTTTTGAATTGAATAAAGTCTTGTAGGGCATTGACTCGTTGTACTGCTAGGTCTGTTTTTGGCAGTTTTTTTTCAAGTTCTTTCTGAAGTGACACGGCGGCTTTTGCAGCAGCATCTAAGTAGTGCTCTTTGGATTCAAAAATATATTGCGCACTATTGTTGCTTTTATAATTTCCATCTTTTACTAGCTTTAGAAACTTCACACCTAAGTAGGGTAGTGAGCTTCGTTCGTAAGGAAAGACACCATTTTTGACAGCTGTATAAGCTGCTTTCATGGCCATCTTTTTTTGATACTTTTTTCGATCGTTCTCCATAATTTTATTAATGATTTCGGCTTCTTTTTGATTTTGAGGCTTAGTCGCGAAGTGTTCTAACCAGTTAAAGGCGCTTAGTCTTTCTTTTTCGCTGGGGTGTCCATGCAGCATTTTTTGTTGTCTTGCGTGGTCAAGCCTCGAAATCAACGTAAGAGGTGGTAGCGCAAAGCTATAGTACACCGAGGATCCAAGGCGTTTTTCAGCTACGTTCACAAACTTTCCTATATATGTGCTGCTAATCATCGTGTTTGTGCTTTTTGAGCTCGCGCCTTGCGAGGGTTTCTTTTCTTCTGATTCGGCGGAGATTTTTGCCATGAGCGCTAAGCCAATATCAACGATCTTTGCTTGTTCGGCTGCTAGGGCGCGGGTATACATTTTTTCCCCAAAGGTTTCGTAGTAGTGTTTATGTTGTGCTCCAAACAGCCGGAATGGGGTAGCCTGGTTTGCGATTTTGTATTGGCGATGCCCTTTTGTGGCTGCGATCGACTCTGCATAAACGAAAAAGCCATGAAGAAACTCAGAGTGAGAGGAAAAAATTTGATTTACAGATTCCCAAAAAAATTTATTGGTTCTACCTAACCAGATATTAGCACCTTGCCCGACACTTTTAATGATCCCAGTCTTTGAGTTAGGAAAATGCAATTCTGATGTAAGACCCCTCTTGGTTTGATCTTCTTTTTGTTGATATTCAAAGTGGTCTAGAGCTGCCTGAAAAATTAGATCGAGGTAAACCTGCTTGTTGCGGAGGAAAATAGGCGAATTCTTTAGTGGGATACTGGGAGCTGCTAGGCCGTCAGGGCGTATTTTTTGTGTTTTAGCATTTATCAATTCTTGGATTTCGCTTTGTGTAGCGATTTGTTTTTCTAACATGCGGTTATTTAGCTTGCTTCCTAGGCCTGCCTCGTGCAATAGCTTTGCGACAGACACTTTGTTTAGGCCAAGATCACTAGCTACTTCATTTGAATAATTCTTCATCATATTGTCAACGGAGTGCGCTGATAATGCTGTTCTAAACCTTTCGGTTAAATACCGCATCAAGTTTTCGCGGTGATAAAGGCCACTATGTCTTATCAATTTACTGGGGTTTTCTTGGCCTCGAACCTTTTCATGGTTTTCTTTGGTAGCCCAGCCTTCGCTTTCTACCTTTTCTTGGCAAGAGAAAACGCTTTTTCCAATTTGGCTAGCTATAGCTTCCCAAGTCTTTAACTGAATATCTGTATTATCTAGGTAGTTTCTTAGAGTTTGCTCTTCAAGCGTTGTCCATTTGCTGTTTGTTTGACTTAGCAGGGCCATTGATAAGTTGGTTTCTACGGCTTTTGTCTTTACTCCAAGAAGTTGAGCTGTTCTTCTACTTGTGTTTCCAGCCTCTGCTAAGGTTTTTGCAAGCATAGAAAGGCTATCTCTTCTGCTTAGAGGGTGGCCGGTTTTTTTTACTCGTTCAAAGACCTTTCTAGAGATAATTTCGTTTTTCCAGGCGTCAAAGAACTCGCCTACGTATACTTTGTTTTTACTTGATTCCTCTTCGTTGTTAAATTTCATCCAGGTTCCAAGGTACCTGTATGTTTCAAACCCATAGGAGCTAGATAGCAAAATGCTTGCCTGGTTCTCTAAACCACTAACTGCACGGATAAACCGCAGCTCATCTGGCCAAAACGCAAGTTTCTGTAGGCCTGGTATCTGCTTTTGGATATCTAAAAATATTTCAGCTTTTAGGTTCAGGTTGGTTAGCGGGGAGGCTAGGGATGTTGTTCCTATAGCTGTTAAGAACTTTGGGTAAGTTTCTTGAAGTATAAAATCTAGGGCTGTTTTTTGCTCCAGTGAAAGAGAGGACCTCAGTCCTTGCTGTAAGTCTTTAAGCTTTCTGCTACCGATATTCTCTTTATAGGTACGGTCTAGTACTTCTGCAAACCCCCTAAATATAGGTGCCCAGAATTCTCTGCTTGCAAGGGTTTCGGGGGCGAGACCATTTATATGTGCTATCTCTTCGTCTTCAGATAGTGCAGATGTGCGCAGTTTGCAGCTGCTAAAAGAGGTGACCACTGAAAACGTAAATGTAAGTATTAGGATGAGTCTGATCACAAAGCCTCCTTGCTTTGTGTGTATTCTAGCATATATGAGGCTTTTAATTGCGTGCTGTGGAAAG
>JALZUO010000014.1 GCA_023301565.1 Oligoflexales bacterium | reverse complement strand
TTACTATGACCTCCTCTTGGAGCATTCTTTTGGTAATTTCGAAGAACTACTCACCTCAATTGCCCGACACCCGATGATGGGGCGCTACCTCAGTCATCTAAATAATCGGAAAGGATCTGAAGATGGCACGCGAACACCTGACGAAAACTTCGCAAGAGAGATCATGCAGCTTTTTTCGATTGGCTTACAGGATCTCAATCTTGACGGATCAGTCCGGACCGATGAAAACGGACAGCCGCTAGAAACCTACACCCAAGAAGACATCTCAGTGCTTGCTCGTATCTTTACTGGCATGCACCTCAGCGGGGCATCCTTTGGCTCATCTAGCCTCTTTGGCGCAAACGCCGCTCTCCCCATGATATGGGATCTTAGCGAAAAAGACACGGCTGCTAAGACATTCTTATGCGTTCGCGACCTTAACATCGAAATATCAGACAATACGTACTCCATTGGCTGGGATGGTGTCGATGGCCTTACTTACGCCATTCAAGTTCGTGACAATGAGAATGTATGGAGAAATGTAAATATCACCACCGCTACCACCACCGGTGCCCTTCAAGTCGAACTCAGCTTCGCCGAACTTGGCGGTAACCTCTCCTTTGACCAATTCAGAGTAAAACATCATATTGAATTCGAAGATCCTATATTTGCAGTCAACCCTCAAAGCACCTTTCTACCCGTTAGCATTAGCGAGCAAACGGATAGTTATACGCTAACTTGGGACGCTATTTCTGGCACGCGCTACTGGATTTACCACTTCGACAGCACTCAATCTTCTCTACAAGCCCTGCGCCTAACAGCTGCCGTTCCTACCTCAGGCAATTTCACCTTTGTTCAACCAAAGCAAAACCTTGAAGATGGCCTCACCACGAGTGAGCTTTTTATCATTCCCCTAGGAGTAGCCCCCCCTCCATTGCTCCAGACCTCCGGGATGGAATATGATCCTGAATTGGAACTAAATGAATTCATTAAAGTATTAGTTCATCATCCCAATACCGCTCCCTTTATGGCCAATCGGCTCATTAAGCATTTTGTGACCTCACAACCTTCCCCTAGCTATATTAAAAGAGTCGCTTCAGTCTTTCGGAATAATGGCTCAGGAGGAGCCGGTGATTTTGGAGCTACTCTTAAAGCCATTCTCTTAGACCCAGAGGCTCGAGGCGCCCAGTACCTCACCAATCCTCAATTTGGTAAATTAAAAGAACCCGTGTTGCGCTTAACAATGCTTGCCCGAGCATTTGAAGCTGGTCGCGATGATAGCTATGATCCAAACCCCTCCAATAGCGCTGACCACAACACGGGGATTCAGTGGGTCCAACACTCTTTTGTAAATACTTTACAACTCCCCCTTCACGCCCCTTCGGTCTTTAACTATTATCAACCTGATTACTCCCACCCAATTCTCTTGCAGCAAGCAGGATTAGACAGCCCTGAGTTCCAAATACACAACGCAATTACCGCAACGATCCTTCCAAATACCCTCTTTTCACTTTGTAGCGAACTACAATTTCATGGCAGATTAAACACAAGTGAGGTCGAGCCTTTCTCCATCACCTACTCCGATGATTTCCGAAACATGGCGCAAACAAATGAGTTCCAGTTAGACACCTTGAACCTTCTCTTAGCACATGGCTCAATATCAGCACTGACTCGGTCCGAGATCCAATCAGCTCTGACTATTATTGACACCTTTACAATCAGCCCAGCTAGCGCTGAAAACAGCCTTAGAACACAATGGGCTGTTTATTTTTCAACAATCACTGCCGACACAGTCATCCTCAAATAATCCAAGCGCATGAAAAAAACAGACTCTTCCAACTCGATCGATCGGAGAAAATTCATCGGAGGCTGTGGTGCAATGGGATCTCTCCCACTGTATAGTAGCCTTCTGAACCTCAAGATGATGGGGAATGTTGCCGCTCAATCAACCAGCGGCGATCCAGAATATAAAGCATTAGTATGCATTTTTCTGGAAGGTGGGAATGACTCCTACAACATGCTTGTTCCCACAAGTTCTGATGAATACGCGAATTACCAAAGCATCCGGACCAATCTCGCTCTCCCGAACAATGGCACTGGTGCTGTCTTACCATTGAACCGAGTTAATTCCCCCAAAACGCCAGAGAATAATGATCGAGATTTCAGCCTCCATCCTAGCATGGGGGGGATGCAATCCATCTTTAACCAAGGAAACCTAGCCTTTGTTTCTAACGTGGGAACTCTAATTGAACCCACTACCATCGAACAGGTTCGCAGCGGTAGTTTTCTCCGGCCTCGGGCTCTTTTTTCTCACAATAGCCAACAGCATGAATGGCAAACCTCTGTCCCTCAAGATTTAGATCATGCCACAGGTTGGCTAGGACGCGTGGCCGACATCATTAACCAACCCTCAGCTGGATTTAATAATAGTAGCGTCTCAATGAACATTTCCTTATCGGGAAATAATGTTCTACAGCTAGGAAGTGACACTTTTGTCTACACGATTTCTGGAAGTGGAAGCCTTGGCCTAACCAGGATCGATGTCCCTGTAGAATTATTCTCCACTCCCGCGGCAACCACGCGGAGCATTCTCGAACAAAGCTACCAGAACATTTATGAAGAAAGCTTCGCCATCGAAAGTAGCCGCAGCTATTCAAGCCACGAAAACTTCAGCGAAGCCTTTGAAGAAGTTCAAATAAACACCATATTTCCCGATACTCTTCTCGGGCGAGATCTCCGAGGAGTTGCGCAATCTATTGGGTCAGGCACAGCTGTGGGCTCACAACGGCAAACTTACTTCGTCAGAACCAGCGGATGGGATCAACACATTAATTTATTAAGCAACCAGGCCCCGTTACTCGAGCAACTCGACGATGCGGTAACTGCATTCTGGAATGCTCTCGTCGAACTTGGAATGGAAGATCAAGTCATTCTCTTCAGCTCATCTGACTTCTCTCGCACCCTGCGCTCTAATGGAGTCGGAAGCGACCATGCTTGGGGGGGGAATCACTTTGTCATGGGTGGTAGCATCGATGGGGCAAAAGTTTATGGGAAATACCCCGACCCCGGAGAATTCACTATTTTTGGAGGGCTTGATGTTGGCACGACAGGACAATTACTGCCCTCCCTCTCTACCGATGAATATTTCGCAGAACTCGCCCTTTGGCTCGGAGTCCCATCATCAGATTTAGACCAAGTCCTTCCGAATTTGAATAATTTTTGGGACGGGAGCGGGGCACCTATTGGCTACGTCTCTTGATTGAGTCAGCACAGGGCTTTTCTAGAGGTCTTTTAACGATTCAGATCGGTAGGTATCCCCTGATCGTTTCGGCAATTTGGGCGTAAACAGCGGAAAATCGACCCCTGTATTTTTTCCACGTGTGCCGAGGCCCGCGTGATTCACGTGGTTTTACTGAGGCGCTTGGCGCGTGCTACTAATGACGGGATGAATGCGGCGAACCAA
>JALZUO010000013.1 GCA_023301565.1 Oligoflexales bacterium | reverse complement strand
TATCTCCATATCTTTTTATGAAGACTCTTCCTCCGTGTGAACCTCTATAATAGCCGTAGCCGTTGTTGGCAGGGTGGAAGCCAATTCCAACGTTTTTGTGCCCCAAAGAAAGTTTGGTTATCATGCTGTCCAATTCTTTTTGAATTTGGGAGTCTTTTGTGGAATCTTCTGCAAATTTTGAGAGTTTTTTATCTCTATTGATCAATGATACAACTGAAAACATCAAAGCTGCATTTTTGCATTTTTGTAGGTTTATTTGCTCTTTTTTACTTTCCAAAACATCGTCAAAAATATTGGCATTTATTTCTGGTGCTTGAATGAATAGGGTTAAGGTGAATAGAAGAAAGTATGTCGTTCTGTTGCGCATATTTACACCTTCAACATCGGGTTTGGCCACTCAGGTATCTTAGAGATATGCATCGAAGTGGGGCTGCGGTAAAATGAGTTGATTCCCTGCAGGAAGTAACGTTTGGGTTTTATGACGGACTCGCCCGGAGAAAGGTTTAGCTCTATGCCGCGCTTTGCTTTATCTCGAGGGATTACCCACAGGCATAGCCAAGCGTCATCTGCAGATTGAGCGTCCCAGCCCAAAAAGGTGTTTTGCACTTCGTCCCAGTTAAGGCGGTGCCGGCGAAACCTGGTTTTTACTTCAATCGATTCTTTAGAGAGTAAGATAGAAGTAGGGGAGACTATAAACTGATACAGAATCCAAAACCACGGAACTAAGACAAAAAGAAGAAACCCAGCGCCGATCACTTCTAGGGTCGGTTTGATCTGATAGCTTTGCATGAGCTGCAAACTGACTAAGAATATACAGCAGCCCACAAGTCCTGTAGATGTCGCCCGTATGCTTCCATAAGGAAAAGGGACAAACCTACGATCGCCGTTTTCAAGCTCATCAGCAAAAAACAAGGTCTCTTGCTGCTCTCTGATGTAGGTTTCTAAAGCCGCCCTGGCCTCAATGTCCGCTGGGTCTAACTCATGGACACGCTTCCAGGCCTCTAGCTCTTGGTCAAACTCGCCTTTGGCACCGTGTAGGTGAGCCTTGAGCTTTAGTGCAGAGGTGTTCTGGGATCCAAGCTCTAAAAGGTCTTCGAGGGCCGTACCAGCCTCGACAGGCTGACCATTCTCTAAAAGTTCTTCGATTTGTTTTACGTGTCTCATGTCAAAGCAGATCGGCATAAAACCCATGTTTGCCAAGGGTTAAAGCTGAAGACGTAGTAAAAATGAGTAAATCAAGGTACATATAGAAGTAGAGCTTTTGAAACTACATATTTTAGAAGGGGATGCCCAGTGGCAAAACAAGCACTGTTAGAGCTAAGCGACCAGCTAGAAAATACAGAGGTGGCCTATGCCCACCTTACAGATAAAGAGCTTTTAAAAAGCATTTGGATCTTTCGGCTGCTGGCCTTAGACAAGCCTGCACGTTACCTAGGAAAGTTTGCTTCGTGGATGATGCGAAAAGGGGTTCCGCTGCAGCCGTTTGTGCGCTCGAGTGTTTTTTCTCACTTTTGCGGGGGTGAATCCATTGGAGCCTGCGTGCCGTCCATTCAAAAGCTAGCTAGCCATCAGGTCGGGACCATCGTTGATTACAGTGCCGAATCTGGTGATACCGAAGAAGACTTTGATCAAACCGCAGAAGAAATTGTAAAAGCTATTGATTTGGCGGCAGAAGATCGCTGGGTTCGCTTTGCCGTGTTTAAGTTTACAGGCCTTGCTACCATGGAAAGCCTAGAAAAGATTTCTTTAGACCCTAAGATCGTTGATAGAGACGAAAAATGTGCAGCAGCTTACCGGCGTGGCCACAGGATTTGCCAACATGCCTTTGAAAAAGGAGTACGGGTATTCATCGATGGAGAGCACTCTTGGATTCAAGACGGTATCGACCATATGGCAGAGAGTTTTATCCGCGAGTTCAACCAAAGCAAGCCCATCGTTTTTACTACTTTGCAGATGTACCGCCATGACCGCATGGATTATTTAAAAAAACTTGTTTTAGACGCCAAAGAGTCAGGTTATTTTTTGGGGGTCAAGCTTGTCCGCGGAGCCTACATGGAGCTAGAACGCAGCCGCGCCGAAGAGCAGGGCTATAAAAGCCCAATCTGCCGAGACAAAGCAGCTACAGATAAGTCCTTTAACGATGGTTTAGAGTTTATTTTGTCGTCTCTCGAACGCGTCAGCGTCTGCATAGGAACCCACAACAAAGACTCCTGCGTAACAGCGGCAAAGCAGATGCAAGAAGTCGGAGTGGACCTTTCAGATGAACGGGTTGAGTTTTCGCAGCTTTTTGGGATGAGCGATGTTCTAAGCTACAACCTCGTGCATCTTGGCTGTTCCGTATCCAAGTACCTTCCTTATGGGCCTATAGTAGACGTCATGCCTTACCTTATACGCAGGGCTGACGAAAACACGGCTATACAAGGTCAAACGAGCAGGGAGCTTGCAGGGTATGAGGCTGAGTATAGGCGGCGCAAAAAAAACGCCTCGTAAAATAGAGGCGTTTTCTATGTTAACCCAGTTTTGGGCAAGAGTGAGGTTCTTGGTGAAATCACACGTTTTCCAAATATTGTCTGGCTCTACGTGCAGATATAAGCGTCGAGGATCCGCCTAACCACCTGAAGTATTTAGATTTTTATCTCTATCTAAAAACATCTAAAGTTTAACCCTGCTTTTTACGTAAAGATTAATAGCGGGTCGAACTATGGATTGTGCGGTCCCTAAAAATTTCCATGTACGGATGTGTGCGGAAAAGCTTGTTTGATTTTGAGGTGAGTAACTTTTTAAATCTATATATTTAATGCTTTTCCAGAATAAACGGGGGGGTCTATGAATCGGGGAGGTTTGTAGGTCCTTTTGTTTATCCCATAAAAGAGTGTGAGAGTTAAGCCTGTTAACCTGCTAAAAACGCCAAAACTGCTCAATTTAAAACCGCTTCTATCCACTATAACTATCGAAAAATATTAAAGAAAGACAGTGCTCGGCTGGCTTTCTTGCGTTCTTCCTTGTCGGGGGGATATGTTCGGGGCATCGCCGCCCTAACTTTTCGGCCCAGAAAGAAGGTTTTTGTTATGACTACCGAGCACAACCTTAGGTACAAAGTCCGCTTTGCAGACCCAGCCGATCAAAAAACCTACGAGTTAACTGCAAAGGAATTATACGCAGGGGATTTTTTAGGGATGGTCACGCTCGAGGGTCTCGTGTGGCATGACCAAACCAGGCAAGTGCTTTTGGCCGAAGAAGAAGCCGCAAGAAAACGCTTTTTAAAAACAGATAGACTTCACCTACCTTATCACCATATCCATGCAATAGAAGAGTTTCAAGAGGCTTCGGCGTCTCTAGCAACGCTTCCTTTTTTGCGAAGCCAAGATAGCCTAGCTAACCCAAAGAAAAACAAAAACAACACAAAGGATTAACCTTGCTGTGATGAAACCTTTTATTCCGCTACTCGGCCTTCTTGTTTTTATGGCTATCGCCTGGCTTTTGAGTGAACATAAAAAAAAGCTCCCTGTAAAAATAATTCTTTCAGGTCTTGCACTGCAGGCTGCGCTAGCTTTTTTTGCTCTAAAAACTTCGTTTGGAATGGCTTTTTTTGAAGGTTTTCAGGCCGTTTTTTTAAGGATGCTTGATTTTTGTGATGTTGGATCTGAGTTTGTTTTTGGAGCAAATTTTAAAGATCACTTTTTTGCTTTTAAGGTCCTCCCGACCATTATCTTTTTTTCCTGCCTTAGCTACATCTTATTTTACTTAGGTGTTTTGCAGCGCATAATCGGCTTTTTGGCGTTGCTGATGAAAAAAACTATGGGAGTATCTGGCGCAGAAAGCATGGTTGCAGCTGGAAATGTTTTTTTGGGCCAGACCGAAGCGCCGCTATTTGTAAAACCCTACATTCCAACCATGACCAAAAGTGAAATCAACGCCATGATGACCTCGGGGATGGCTACGATTGCAGGCGGGGTATTGGCTGCTTTCGGTTCGATGGATATATCGGTCAAAGACCTACTGGCAGCCTCTATAATGTCGGCTCCGGCTGCGCTCTTAATCGCCAAAATCATTTTGCCAGAAACCGAGTTGCCTAAGACCATGGGTGGCGTGCAGTTAAGCCTGAAAGCAACGGATGTCAACATTTGGGAGGCTGCTGTAAACGGCGTTACGCAGGGGCTAAAGCTGGCTTTCAACGTAGGGGCGATTCTGCTGGTGTTTACAGCTTTAGTGGCAATGGCTAACGGGCTGATAGACAGCGCCGTAGAGCTCTACTACGGCCTGTTTCTGCCGGATGTAGCGGACGCACAGGTGGCTCGCTGGAGCCTGCAAAGGATCCTTGGCATTGTTTTTACGCCGTTTGCGTGGCTTATGGGTGTTCCTGCGGCTGATCTAAGGTCGGTTGGCTCTCTTCTGGGTATGAAAATGGTTTTAAATGAGTTTTACGCTTACGCAGAGTTGCAGGCAATGATCAAAGCCGGAAGCCTTTCGCCTAAAAGCATTATGATCGCTACCTACGCCTTGTGCGGGTTTGCAAACTTCTCTTCGATTGCCATACAGATTGGTGGCATTGGCAACTTAGTAGAAAGCCGCAGGGCAGACTTTGCTCGCTACGGTATGAAGGCCATGCTGGGCGGAACGCTTGCAGCTATGATGACAGCTTGTTTCGCCAGCTTGTTTTACGGGTAAAAACTTTGTTTAAACTTTTTTTAAAATTTTGGCTATGCTGGCATTCTCCTTTTAAAAGTATTACCTGAATATCAAAACTCTGGAATTGAATAAAAGCTGGTGGAGAGGGCATTAATTCTCACTTGTTTACTGGCATAAAGATATATACGTTTATGCTGTAGTGCTTTTTTGGATATTTTAATGCATCGGTTTCTTTTTGCTATGCTGATTTTTAGTTGTGTTTCATGTGCAACGGCTTCGATGATAGAGCCGCATACTGCAATGCCGCTCGGAGCCAATAACCACCAGATTCAGGTAGTGGGTGGATACACACCTTTGGTGGCATTTGCCTATGATTATGGCTTGGCCGAAAAGCTGGATTTAGGGCTGAACATTGAGTTTCAAAATGAGGGAATCGTCTTAGTCGGTGCGGATGGGAAGTACAATTTTCTTTCTAGTGAAAAAACACCGGTTTCAGTCGTTGCTGGAGTAGGTGGTGGCCCTGCTTCCTTCTATTGGTACGGCGGTCCTATAGTTAGTTTCTTTGCAACAAGGAGCTATGAGATGGCTTTTAACCTTCGCTATAACGCTGTTAAATGGAGCTTCAATGCAGAAAGCACCAGTGATGATGCCAGCAATAGTGTCGAGAGTTTCTTTTCTGATTTAACCGACGAGATCATAAATGAAATTAGCGGCATCTATCAATACGCTTCTTTTAACTGGTCCAACACCTTCTGGTTAAGCGATAAAAAATGGGGTATTACTCTATCCACAACAGTTAACCACATGTTCGACCCGTTGGACTTTGTATTTTATGGGGCTAATTTGGGGTTTCAGGTAAAGCTCTAAAACTGGCGACCACCCTGTTTTTTTATGGGTTGGTGATTGCCAATGCATGTCTGTTGAAGCAGAGCCGGATAAGTGCCGGCTACTCGACTAGGTCTGCAGCTTTTTTTACTAGTTGGTGCAGGTCACGCCTATGACCAAAAGAAAGAATTTTTGTCGACGCTTTTGTCGAATGAAAAACGACCCTTAGCGGTTCTGTTTTTGATTTTGTTCCATACCTAAAAAGATTCTTTTTACCTTTGTTGTTTGTGTTTTTGATGCGTTTTATTTTTTTGTTCTTGTTCCAGTTTTTATCTGACAATGCCGCTAAGAAATTTAAAATAGATTTTTGGTTGTCTGGGCGTATTTTGCTAAACCATTCAAGGAAACTGTCTTGTTTGCTTTGGTGGGCTAGGGCTATCACGTCGTGTATGTTTGGTTCGATTTCATGTTTTTTTTCTTTGACAGGTTTGGAAGCTTTTTGTCGATCTTTTTTTTCCTCAATTTTTTCTAGCCTATTAGCTACGAGTTCTCTAAGTGTTTGAGTAAGCTCTTCAGCAGTCCTGCCAATCATAACTTCGTTGTTTCTTAGTAGCTCTTGCTTGTAGGAAGATATGACTTCCACACATGCGTCAGCTATTATTTCCCCCTCTTCTTCCCCAATTTCTGGAATGTTTTTCTTGAATGCATGGAAGTCGTGTGACAGTTCAAGTGAAGGCCACCTCGCTAGTAAAAATCTTTCAATCCTTTTTTTGTAGCCAGTGTGCTGGTGGCAAAACCGATAAGCAATAGGATGTAAGTTAGGTTTTTTCGCAAATCCAGTATCTTTCTTATAAGGCATTTTTTTAAGTTTATTGCCTTTATTCTAACAAGCTTTTCATTTGCACTCAATCTTCACAAAAAAAGAGGGCTTCTAGGTGAAGCCCTCTTTCCGTTACAGTTTTTTGTGGATAGCTTAGCTAGACTTGCGTCTTTCAAGCTTAAACTTTTCGACTTTCATAATAAGCCCTGCGCGGCTAATGCCAAGCTCTTTGGCTAGCTTCGACTTGTTCCATCCACACCTCTCCAAGCCTTCTTTGATCATTTCCATTTCTAGCTGGTCTACGGCGTCCTTTAGCTTTCCATTGACTCGAAGCCCTGGAAACTGGTTTTTGATGTTGTCGCGTATACGTGGCGACAACAGGTCGGCAGGTATTTCGCTGTCCTGGCCAGATAAAACTGTTAGTCTTTCGACTTCGTTTTCTAGCTCACGGACATTACCTGGCCAATCATGGTTTAGGATCTTGCTCATACAGTCTTTAGATAAAGTGTACTTTTTGGCTCGGTTAGGGTCCTGAATAAAATGATCGACCAAAAGCGGGATGTCTTCTTTGCGATCTCTAAGAGGTGGCACCGTCAGGTTAATTACATTTAAACGGTAGAACAAATCCTCGCGGAATGTCCCTTGCTTTACCATGTCGATAAGGTCTCGGTTTGTTGCGGCGAGTACGCGTACGTTTGATTTTAAAACGTCGGTGCTACCAACAGGAGTAAAAGTACCCTCTTGCAGAACCCTAAGAAGCTTTACCTGCATAGCCGGTGAGGTTTCTCCGATTTCATCAAGGAAAAGTGTTCCGTTGTCTGCAGCTTGGAACAAACCTTTTTTATCTCTGTTTGCGCCAGTAAAAGACCCTTTTAAGTGACCGAATAGTTCGGACTCTAGTAGGTTTTCGTTAAAAGCTCCGCAGTTTACAATAAGAAACTTCTTTTTTTTGCGTTTGCTGTTGTAGTGCAATGCTTTGGCGATCAGTTCTTTACCCGTACCGTTTTCACCCTGGACCAATACGGTCGAGTCTGTGTCTGCTACGCGCTCTAGAAGGCGGTACATTTCCTGCATAGGAGCTGATTTACCGATCATATTGCTAAAACCAAACCTCTCACCAAGCTCGCCGCTTAGCTGTTCGATCTGCTTTTTTTGCTTCGAAAGACTAGAATGTAGCTGGATGATTTCATCAACAACAAGTTTAATGAGCTCTGTTAGGTATTCAACATCGCGTTTGGTTAGGCTCGGGAGCGCATCGAACTGTGCAATAAGCTCAGAGGCTTTTTCTGGCATGGTCCGCTCTAAGTAGTTTTGAATCAGCGCTTTTTGCTCGGCTTTACTTTCTTCTAGTAAAAAGCCATCGCCATAGACACACCCGAGATAGTTAGAGCCAACCTTTATAGGAACTGTCACGGCTGAAAAACCAGAGGTGCACCGAAACACCTTTGGTGTTTTTAGTCCCATGGAGTCAACTGTAGTTTGACGCGCATCCTTGATGCTGTCTGCAAAGCCTTTTTCAGACGCTGCAATTTCTCTAGCTATTTCATGCAGTGGTTTGAAAAATTTACCTTTTTCAACACCTTGTAAGAACCCTGTCTTATCGGTGAAGTTGATTTGTACTTGCCACCATCTTCCCACCAGCTCTTTAAGCCGCTTGATGACGTGCATTTGGTCAAACTCATCCCAACGTAATTGTGTGGACATGCGCCTCTCCCTATTTAGGTTAGTGATTCCTCATCTGGTTTACTTGTCGGGCTAAGTGGACAAAATGTTCACTAAAAAAAGAAATGGAAATCAAATCGGTTAGATGGAAGTTGTCATTTTTCTTTACACTGACCAAAAACCAGCGGATGGTGCTAAGTGTCTAATCAGTTAGAAATATATAATCATTAAAGGCACTTATAGAGGTAATTGTCGACCGTATAAGGCATGAGCATCGCTGACCTATTATTGGTCAGGTTTTTTAGCCAGATTTGCACTGAAAAACAGCTTCTATGGAAATTCCCACCATATATTCGGTAAGATAGGTGTCGTGAAAGTACAAATAGGCTAAGATCAAACAAACTCAGACAATCAAGCATCAAAGAGGTTAAACGAGGGTATGGAGTCAAACTCAATCAATTCATCAACAGTTGCCAAGCTTAAAGATGTTCGCAATGAAGTGGCCCGAAAGATTGTAGGCCAAGAGAATGTGTATGACAGGATTCTCATGGCCCTTTTGACCGGTGGCCACGTGCTCTTAGAGGGGCTGCCGGGTTTGGCAAAGACGCTTACCATACAAACAGTTGGCGAAGCCTTAGACCTTGGGTTTAAGCGAGTTCAGTTTACGCCAGATCTGCTGCCTGCAGATATCGTTGGTACGCAGATCTACCAGCCTTCCTCCGGCAGTTTTAAAGTACAAAAAGGCCCAGTGTTCACAGATTTACTGCTTGCCGATGAAATCAACCGAGCCCCTGCAAAGGTTCAGTCGGCACTTTTGGAAGCCATGGCTGAAAGCCAAGTAACTATAGCTGGAGAGTCCTACAAGCTTTCTGCTGACTTTATGGTGATGGCTACCCAAAACCCCTTGGAGCAAGAAGGTACCTACAGGCTTCCCGAAGCTCAGCTGGATCGATTTCTTTATAAAGTAGAAGTGGGCTATAGCGACTACAGTGAAGAGTCTGCTATCTTGGCCAGGTTTGCCTCAGGGGACTCGATCAAGATCGAGCAGCGCATGACCAGGCAAGAGCTCGCCTCGGCCCGCAGCGAGGTTGCCAGTATTCACGTCGACGAAAAAGTACGCGACTATATAGTGAAGCTTGTTGTAGCAACCAGAGACCCGTTTGATGAATGCCTTAAAGGATCTCAGGGTCTTAAGTCCTTTCAAGAGTTGAGCAGGTATGTTCGCTACGGCGTCAGCCCGCGCGGGACTATTTGCTTAGACCGCAGTGCAAGAGCTGCAGCTTACCTTGCCGGACGAGACTATGTTACGCCGCAAGATGTAAAAAGTAGTGTGTTAGATGTTTTGCGGCACCGCGTCATTTTAAACTATGATGCTGAAGCCGAAGGTGTTTCTGCAAAGGACTATCTTGGTGCTTTGATGGAAACTGTGCCGGTACCGTAGATTATGCTTACTCCTGAGTTAAGAAAAACTTTGACGCAAGTCGAATACTTCGCGCAGCGCCTGGCCAAAGGCCAGCAGTCTGGGAGGTTCCGTAGTCTTTATAGAGGCCAGGGGATGGATTTCGAAGAGGTCAGAGAGTACGTGCCAGGTGATGATGTCCGTAAAATGGACTGGAACGTCACGGCTCGCATGCAAAAACCCCACATCAAGGTTTTTCGCGAAGAAAAAGAAAGCACCTTATTGCTGTGCATCGATACGTCGGCATCGATGTGGTTTGGCAAAGAAAAAACAAAGGTGCAGCTAGCAGCTGAGATTGCGACGATCTTTGCGTGTCTTTCGGAAAAACAAAAAGACCAGATTGGTTTTTTTGCTTACGACACAAAAGAGGTAGCCTTTGTACCGCCACGCTCGGGCACCGACCATCTTTGGCATATTCTCCAAGTGATAAATAAGCTTGAGCTTAGCCAGGAGCGGACGGATACAGCCTTTGCACTAGAGCGGGTGATGCGGCTTCCCGGAAAAAGAATGCAGGTGCTTTGGTTTAGTGACTTTTTGCATCTTGCAAAATCAGACCCTGTATGGACAAAGGGAATGCGGGCCCTACAAGGAAAGCATCAGCTGCAACTGATTGAAGTTGCCGACAGGCTCGAGGATAGCTCTGGTGACGCCGCCAGTTTTTCGGGCCTGAGCGGTTCTACCTTATGGCGAGACTCGGAAACTGGGCGAATGGCGCTTGGGCGAGGCAGCCCTACAAAGCCTAAACAAGAACGGTTTGTCCGCGAGGTTTCCCGTAAGCTTTGGAGCGCATACACCGATGAAAATTTAGTCGATTTGTTTCGGCGTTACATGGTGCAGAAAAGCTCGGGAAAAAAATTCCCAAAGAAGTTTGAGGCAAGCAGCTGATGACCCAAGGGCTTCCACATGAGGTGCTTTCTGCCCAACCCTACGGGGCTCCTCCGGTCTATGGCCTGATTGCCCTCTTAGTAGTCTTTTTGCTGCTTTGCATTGGTTATTTGATTTACTTGATTGTCGTGCGGTCTAAAACTCGTAGGGCGGACCTATCGAAAGCAAGTATTTACATACATTGTAGGCTTGCAGCGCGTGAACGCATGAACCTTTTAAAGGGAGAGCTAGGCGAAGGGTCTAGCCGTGAGATTCAGTTTGGAAACTCTCTTAGCCTGCGCCGGCTTCTGGGGAGTCACTTTGGGATTCCGCTTGAAGCTGCCACGCATGGAGAAGCCCTCGAGTATCTTCGTACAAATAAGAAAACCCGAAAAAGTAAATATGCAAAAAAATGGGAAGACTTTCTATCTAGAGCCAACGAAGCCTGTTATGGGAATCGTTTGACTTCTTTGGATCAATTAAAACACGATTGCCAAGACCTTATGGTTTGGGTTAGTAGCCTAGAAAAAAAATCTTTAGAAGTAGATTTATTGCAAAATCCTTCTGCAAAGAAAAATGGAGGTTCTAGCCCAACCTCCGAAAGTAGGCCGAAAGTAGGCCCGTTATGAATGAGCTAAGCTTTGCTTACCCAGATCATTTTGCTAGTGCGATGTGGTTTTTGTTGCTGCTGCTTGTACCGTTTGTTCTTGTGCGGCAGTGGCAAAAAAAATGGGGTATTTCCTATACTGCATCGATGGCTTCTTTGTTTGGTGTCCCAGTTCGCCTGCGTATCATCCCGTTTTCTGGTTTGTGCAAAGCGTTGGGGATTATTTTGCTTATTGTTGCTATGGCAAGGCCGCAAACGGTTGCTGAACTTGACTATGATAAAGCAGACGCCAGAGACATTATGCTGGTTTTAGATACAAGCGGGAGCATGCAACAACGTGATTTTCGCTGGCGAACTGCCACCGTAACTCGCATGAAAGCTCTCAAGTTCGTAGTCGAAGACTTTGCAAAAAAACGCCAAGGGGACAGGCTAGGGCTGGTCGTGTTTGGCAGCGTTGCCATGACGCAGGTCCCCTTAACTTTAGACCTAAAATTTTTTAGTAGAATGTTGGAGCAAGCTTATCCGGGTATGGTCGGAAGAGAGACTTCGATCGGAAATGGGTTAGCCCTAGGCCTTAAAAGAATTGAATCGTCTGAGTCCAAAGAAAAAGTTGTGATTCTTTTAAGTGATGGTGCCGATACAGCCTCGACCATAGAGCCTTTGGTCGCAGCAAAAATGGCAAAAACCCTCGGCGTGAAGGTCTATGCGATTGGGATGGGCGGAAGTCCTGGTATGTTTCAGCGTGGGGTTGATTTTGGGTTGCTCAAGAAAATCTCTGAACAAACCGGTGGTTCCTTTTACCGGGCCCGCAGTGGGGCTGAGCTAGAAGATGTGTATGCAGAAATTGATAAACTAGAAACAACGGAAATAGACGCTGACCCAGTGTTTCGCTACACAGATTTAGCAAAGCTTTATCTTGTTTTTGGTTTTTTTCTTGTAGCGTTTGGGGTGTTGTGGGAATCCTTTCTTGGTAGAAGGGGGGTGGGATGAATAGCACTAGCTTTCATTTTTCAGATGACTTTTGGCTGCTGGTTGCAGGTGTGTGCTGCTTGTTGATGGCAATCTCTTTTTTGGTGGACGCAAGCGCAAGTTCGCGTTTTAAAGGACTACAAGTCAATATGCAGACTATTTTTGGTGGCAGCAGGCCCGCAAAACTTTCTGCCTACCGAAAGTGGTTTGTAAATACCTTTGCTCTTTTAAGCTTGGTTTTTTTAGGTTTTTCCTTAGCTACTCCAAGAGGTGGATACACGATGCTCCCTTCTGGGAAAAAAGGTGACCTGATTGTGTTTCTTTTAGACGTTTCCCAGTCGATGATGGTCGAAGATATTAAGCCGAACAGGCTCGATAGAGCCAAGCGTGAAATCAAAGACCTAGCCAAAGGACTTGCTGGAAACAGGTTTGCACTTGTTGTGTTCGCCGGTGGTGCGGCTTTGAACGCACCTTTTACGCGAGATGTAAAAGCTTTGTTTGAATATGTAGACGGGGCCAATCCGGCCATGCTTGACTGGCCAGGTACTAGCATCAAGCGGGCCCTTGAGCAGGCAAACGCAATTATCACAGCCGATACAAACGAATCCTCAACCACGCAAAAAGCGGTTTTTGTATTTAGTGATGGCGAAGACGAGCGGAAAAAATCTGCAAAAGAGGGCATAGCCCTCGCAAAGAAAATGCACCGGAAAGGTGTACAGATTTATTCCTTTGGAATGGGAACGAGTACAGGCGGAAACGTTCCAGACCCTAGCGGCGGGTTTTACAGTGATTCTAGCAGCAAACTTGCAATTTCTAGGTTAGAGTTTGGCGTTTTAGGGAAAATAGCCAGCGCCGGTGGTGGGCTAGCTTTAAAATCAAAGCCTTTGCGGGCCGATACCAGGCAGGTTTTGGCTCATTTTCGCTCGAGCAGTTCGGAGTCTGCTCTTTCAGTGGCTGCAGCACCTAAGACAGATAAGAGTGAGCAAAGACGCGTGTGGAACGAACTTTACCAGTGGCCGTTAGGCTTAGCGCTACTTTTTCTTTTATTGGAAAGCTTTATGGGTATTTATAGCAAAAGCGATGTTGCAGCTGACCCGAGAAGACGTGTCAAGATCCTCGAAGCTAGAAAAGAGGAAGCAGCATGAGAGTTTATCGCATTGATCCTTTGCTGTTTGCTTTGCTACTTTTTGTTTTGCTACTACCAGCTTTTGGCTATGCAAGGGCTGTAGATAGGCTCGAAAAGACCATGGACAAAGAATGGTGGTTTGGTGAGTCAAATACGGCACTGCGAGCGCTTAAAAAAAGTGAGCTAGAAGAAGCTCAAACAAGGTTTCAGCTTTTAAAGGAGAAAGAGCCTGGGGAGCTAAAACATTTGTACAACTTAGGGTTGGCCTTGTATAAAGGCAAAAACTATAAACGTGCAATCAAAGCTTTTGATAGCGCTAGTGTAGCGCCCGACCTAAGGCATGCCTCCTTGTTTAACCTAGCTAACAGTTACTGGCAAAATAGCGATAAAAAAAATGCTGTGGAAACCCTAGAAAAACTGATTACTGAGAACCCAGAAAAGAGTCTTTTGAAACAAGCTAATGAAAACCTTGAGTTTATGAAGACTTTTCAGCCGCCAAAGCCGCAGGAAAAAAAGAAAAACAAGAATAAAGATAAAAACGAATCTAAAAAAGACTCGAAAGACCAGAACGACTCGAGTGAGCAGCAAGAAGGTAGCTCTGGCGAAGAAAAAGAAGATAGCCAAGGCGGAGAGCAGAGTGAGGAAAACTCTGACGGCTCTTCTAAAAAGCCCTCTGAAGAACAGTCTGACGGCGAATCTGACAGTGACTCTGATAGCG
>JALZUO010000012.1 GCA_023301565.1 Oligoflexales bacterium | reverse complement strand
TCGTTGTCATCATCGTTATCGTCGTTGTCGTCACCATCATCAGGATTTTCTAGCACGATTTCTTTCACGAAGGTTCCGCCAGCAACGCCATCGCCATTGCCGTCCCACGATCTGCCAAACACATCTTTTAATAAACCTTGAATCCGAAGCTTAAGGGTACCCGGCTTAGTGTCTCCAACCTTTAAAACCAGCCTGTTGGAGTTAGAAAGGAAGCTGTCTTCTTGCTCGAGCGAGACAGACCTGTCGTCGCTGTTTCCAAAGATAGAGTCTTGAGAATAGGTGAGTCTGTAGTTCAATAAGTCGCGGATATTTTCTGGTTGCAAAACAGACTTTTTAGAAAAGTAAATTTCAATGGTCTTTTCAGATTCTTCAGAACCTAGGTTAATTTTAACCTCTCTTACGCTTGCAAGAGGGAGTGATGCTGCTTTTGTCGTAACTGCTTTTAATGCGTTGATTCGACCAGCTCCTAAATACCCCGCTGGATAGTCATCACTGTTTAGCTCCTCGATGTCATCAGCTGTTCCGTAAAGTGTAGCTAAAACTTGGTCACGTGTGTAAGAAGGGTTTTTGGACCAAATCAAGGCCGCCACAGCTGCTGCTGCCGGTGAGGCCATCGAGGTTCCCGAGTTACGTTTGTAGGTGCCTCGTGTGGAAGTACTAAGAATCCCTGTGTCTCCGCCACCCGGAGCACAAACGTCGATGCCCCAACCAGTGTTTGAAAAATCACTTACCTTGTCCGCATCGCCCTCTTCTGCTTGCGTACTGCAAACCAAAACGAGCTCGCCAAAAGTTTGCCTAGCTGCGTTTTGTTTGTAGCCGTTTCCGGCACTGTTAAAATGAATGATCCCACGGTCATAGACATACTGAATAGCTTCTTCAAAAAGCTTGTTACCAACCCACTTGTCAATATAATAGCTAGTGGTAATTATTTTTGCCCCATTATCAGCTGCATACTTATAGGTCTCTGCTATAATTTCTGACGACCAGGTTCTAGATCCAGTAAACTTAAGAGGCATGATTTTTGCGCCTGGGGCTATGCCTGCTACGCCTACCTCGTTGTTTGCTTCAGCTGCTATGATGCCAGCGACGTGCGTTCCATGATCATCTGCAAAAAACCCTTTTGGCTCAACGTCGCTATCTTCGTCATTAAAGTCATAGCCATAAACATCATCGACATAGCCGTTTTCATCATCGTCAATGTCGTTGTCTGGAATTTCGCCTTCGTTTACGTGCCATTGATTCTCTAGGTCTTCATGATCTAACTGAAAGCCGTTGTCCGTTACGGCAACAATGACGCCTTCGCCTCTTGAGTGCTCCCAAGCCTCTGCCGCTTGAATAACTGGCATATGGTATTGGTCAGCATACTCCGCGTCGTCTGGCTCTTCTGCCGCAGGGAACTGAACGCTAGCTCTTTCCATAGGCAAATCGCCTTCGTAAGACATAACCGGCTCTGCCCAAGCGACTTTATCCATACTCTTTAGCCAGCCGATAAGTGACTGGTTTGAACGAAAAGTTGAAGCAGCCGAAAGCTTAAATATGTGTAGGTAGCCAATTTGCTTTTTATTTGTAAGAATTTTTTCAATCTGACCAATGTCGAACGGCCCAAAGATCAACTCGCGGTTAGATTCTAAAAATTGGCCTTTAGACATTTCAGGTTGGCCGCTGCGAACAGCAACCACGATCTCGCCACTTTGTTCAACCAGCTTTGCTGTGATTTTAGTGTGGCGATCTACTGGCTTAAAACCCGCTGCAAATATGCACACCATAGAAACTAAAATAAACTGCTTGCGAAAAGACATGTCACCTCCATCTTCCTTGATGATTCGAGTGACCGCTAGGTCTCTTGGCTGCATCCATGCTGCCGTATTCGAACCTGGTAAATATCTAAAAAACTAAATTATTCTTATACAACTATAGCAGAAATCCCGGGTTTTAGGTATCAGTTAGACAAGGCTTGGACGGTTGAAAGGGAAAAATGATGAAGACGCTAGCGCATGAACTTATTCGCACAAAGGCATTACGCTTTGGAAACTTCGAAACAAAATCCGGACGGATCTCCCCTTATTTTATCAATACAGGAAACCTCTACGAAAGTTTGATCCTTCGCCAAATTGCAGAAAAAACTGCAATGATTCTAGCCGATCAGAAAATAAGTGACGTCGATTTTTTTGGACCTGCATACAAAGGAATTGCTTTAGCCGCGGCTGCATGCATGAACCTGTCTCAGGCCATGCCAAAGTCCAGGTTTGCTTTTTTTCGCAAAGAAAAAAAGCAACACGGCGAAGGCGGAACGCTCGTGGGCAGCCTTAGAGATGGTAAGCCACTTGTAATTATAGAAGATGTGCTTACGGGCGGAACTGCGCTAAGGCAAACGCATGGTGAGCTCAAACAAGCTTTTCCGAATAGAAGTACAGCTTGCGTAATCATTGTTTTAGACCGAGAGGAAGTTGGTCAGAAAATATCAGCAAAAAAAGAAGTGGAGGCGTTATATGGATGCCCATGTTTTTGCATTACAAATGTAAGCAGTCTCATCAGCGAAATTGATTCATGGAAAGAAAAACCTCCCGGCTATAACCGGGAGGCTATTGAAAGCTACCGCCAAAAATACGGTAGCAAGTAGATACGAGTTTATAGGTTTTGAATAACGGCTTTTGTAAAGTCGTCTGTACCTAAAGGCCCGCCAATATCTTGGGTCCTAGTTTCTTTCGACTCCAATGTTCTGTGTAGCGCAGCTCTTATCTTTGCGCCATGGCTATCAAAGCCCAAAAATTCCAACATGCTAATACCGCTCAAAAGAAGCGCCGTTGGGTTTGCTAAGCCTTTGCCCGCAATGTCAGGAGCTGAACCATGCACGGCTTCAAAAATAGCTTTGTCGTCTCCAATGTTTGCACCAGATGCCACACCTAAGCCACCGATAAGGCCCGAGCCTAAGTCCGAAAGGATGTCGCCATAAAGGTTTTGAGTTACAATCACGTCAAACTGCTCTGGGTACTTCACAAGCTGCAAGCAGGTGTTATCTACCAGAAGATCGTCGATCTCGAGCTGCGGAAACTCATCTTTCAACGCCATAATAGAATTTAGAAAAAGTCCGTCTGTAAGCTTCATGATATTTGCTTTGTGAACGACGGTTACTTTTTTTCGCCCTCTTGCAACTGCAAGCTTGCAAGCAGCGCGGCCAATTTTTTCGGACGCTTGCCTAGTAATAAGCTTTACACCGTGACACATATCTTCAGAAACCTGGTATTCAATGCCCTTATAAAGGTCTTCACTGTTTTCTCGGACAATGATGAAGTCTACGCCCGTGTATCTGCAGTTGATTCCTGGCAGGGTTTTTACAGGCCTTACATTTGAATAAAGCTTAAAGTACTGGCGCATGGTTACGTTTATAGACCTATGACCGCCGCCACTTGGCGTAGTAGTAGGGCCTTTTAAAGCAACTTTATTTTTTTCTACCGAATCAATGACATTTTGTGGAAGCAGGTCTCCTGTTTTTTCGAAAACATCTAGTCCTGCGTTTTGCAGGTCCCACTCAATTGGAGCCTCCACTGCGGCAAATATTTTTTGAACTGCCCCACAAATCTCGCTACCGATTCCGTCGCCTGGGATTAGGGTGACAACTTTCTTTTGCATGTTCTGCCTTTCTTTTATTTGACTTCAAATAGTGAATTTCTATTGTAACTTAGTTTTCTGAAAACTGCGTCAAGCGGCCATCTTCTTCTACAAACTTTTTCAGATTTTTAATGATTCTCGCTTCTAGCTGGCGGGCTCTTTCCCTTGTCACGCCTAGGCTTTCGCCAATTTCACGCAGAGTCTTCGGGTTTTCCGCAAGGATTCTCTCTTTGAAAATCTGCAGGTCTCTGCCCTTTAAGGTCTCCTCAAAAATACCTAGATGCTCCGAAAATATCTCTGCAACCTGAGACTGAGAAAAGTCTTCTTCAATCGAAATATTGTCGTCAGGAATCAAGCTTGCCCTGGTTTCGCCCTCGGAGCTGCCGCCGGACTTGATCGGCGCATCCATTGACACATCAGGCGACTGCAGTCTTTTTTGCATTTCCACAACTTCTGATTCTTTTACATCCAAAGACTCGGCCAAAAGCTTAGGGGTTACGCGTTCATATTTTTGTAACAACCGCTCTGTTTCTTTTTGCAGATTATAAAAAAGCTTTCTTTGCGCTGCGGTCGTACCCATCTTTACTTGGCTTTTATTATCCATCAAAAACTTTAGTATGTATGCTTTGATCCACCAGGCAGCGTAGCTACTTAGCTTTACTCCTTTATAGGGGTTGTATTTTTGTACGGCTTTCATCAAGCCGTAATTACCCTCTTGAATAAGGTCTAGAATGCTCAGCCTTGCGCGGCGAAAGTCATGAGCTATCTTTACTACCAGCCGAAGATTTGCCGTTACCAGACGGTGTGCAGCCTCTCTGTCTTGATGGTCATAGTGCGCTACGGCAGTCTTAAACTCCTCTTCTGCAGAAAGAAGCGGATACCGTGAAACCTCTTGCATGTATTTATCGAGAGGAGATTTTAGGGCAGGCCTAGTTTCACCCGTACGGACAGGAAGGTTTGAACCAACGTTTTTTTTAGACGCGTTAGCGTTGGCTTTTTTTTGTTTTGGTTTGTCTATCGCCATACTCTTTTCTTAAAGAATTTCGCATCCATCGGCTTATATAGCACTTATGGAGAGTATCGACAAAAAACAATAATCTTGGTCATTTACTAAGCTCGAAGCCGCCTAAATCATAGGTTATCTTTGCCTCGATAGCAGCTGAGCAAACAGGGCAAAACCTATCGCCTGTGCTCATCACACACTGCATGCCAGGCTTATGTGACCGCTTCTTGTCTGAATCAGCATAACCACCTTTGTACAGTCCCCAAGGGCCCTTGCTAGCATTCTTCCAACGGTAGGCCAGGGTAGGTACGGGCGTCTGGGTTAAGACAAACTTTTTCCACTTTAGGTTTTCACGCGAGGTTGCAAAAGTGATGTTTTGAGACCAAGGCTCAGCAATTCCCGGGGCAAACTCTAGCTCAGTTTTGCCTCCACCCTCGTATTCTTCGTTAAGACCTAAGTAGTGGCCAAGTTCATGCATAAGTAAATACCCAAACTTTGAATTATCGGATGGAATGGCTGTTAGCTCGTTGTAGTTACCGACGCCCCAGTATTCGCTGCTTTTGATCAATGCAATAGGGTAGTCATAAGGGGCAGAAGCCAAAGAGCGGCGATACTTTAACTCATCTGTAGGGTATACGACGTGGTACCAGCGGCCAAAGTTCCTCCAATACGGATAGTAGAGCCCCAAGAAACTATCGTGAGGCTTTATATCTGAGCCTTTGTGCGCTGCTGTTCCAAGCCTGTCATTAGAAGGTGCAAACACGGCTAAAAAGCTTAACTTGCTGCGAGCTGGAAACTGATATCTGTCAAAGATACCTGGTATCTTTGCTGCGTCGCGAAAAAACCTACCTCGCTCAAACGCCTTATAACCATCAGCATAAATCGTAACGAGCAAAAAATCGTCCGAACTAGACTCCTCGAGCATCCTTGATTCGACCTCAATCGGGGCTAGCTTTGGAATAGTAGAAGACTCGAAGCTATGACTAAGAGCATGTTTTATTTCGCCAGACTCGCTATCTTCAGCATACAAATCAAAGCTCAGCAAACCATCCACGCCAGGAAAGCGAAAGCTCAAATCCCGCACAAGGCTGCGAAATGTATAACCTGTGCCAATAGATGAATAGTACTTTGTTCCGTCTTCGGCTGTTAGAACACCTCTAAAACTTCCACGCCAATCAAAGTTTTTTGCTTTGCGGTTGAGGCTACCTGTACCAGACATTTCGTAGATCGCACTTTTCCAGCTGTAGGATCCATCCTCTTGATTCCAGGCGATCGAAACCCGCAAAGATTCTTTCTGAAGGCTTTTAAGATCGACACTGCGCCCCTCACTGCCAGGCAAGCTGCGAATACCCGTCGGCTCACTTGGCACTAAGTCCGGATCAGGGTAGGGGTTTGCAAATGCTTGCCCGAATAAAAAACAAATAAAGTAAGCCCGAATCAAACCATAAATTGCTTTCATTGCATGCACCCTTAAATTAGATCTACCTACTGTAAGCCTAGCACGAGCTAAAGACTAGAGCCCCCTTGGTTTCTGGACCGTCGGTCACCCATGGGTTGCTTAAGATATCTGTGCTATTGTTTGGAGATGGATACTACAGCAAATCAATCGCACCAAAGCGTGCGTCAAGCCTCGGAAGCCCTTATGGCCACAATCAAACACCTGATTCCAAGCGAGCAAAAGCTCTCTTTGGCGACTGGTCTGAAAATTAGCGATATTCAGTTTCTTGCAGGTGATGCCTCGGACAGAACCTATCACAGAGTAGTTTTATCCGAGCAATATAAAGGTAAAAACTCTCTTGTACTCATGCTTTTATCTGAAGATGAGCAGCCAAAACTAAAAGATAACCGTTACGACTGGGTTCACCTGCAAAAGCTTTTAGAAGAAAACAACATCCCAGTGCCGATGCTCTGCTTTATTCTGCCCGAATACGGCTGCCTACTTATCGAAGACTATGGCGATCAAATGCTTGAGTCGCCTGCACTCCAGGCCACAACCCCCGAGCTACGGCAAGCTGAAATCCTCGGCCTTTATACGCCAGCATTAGAGCTTTGCGCAAAGCTTCTTACCATTGAGCGCTCTGAGTCGCTTTGGTGCAGCCGGGCCTTCGACCAAGACAGACTCGAGTGGGAGCTACAGTTTTATAAAAAATATTACCTCAAAGGATTTTGCAAAATTGATTTTGAGAGGGAGAAAGAGCGCGAGCTTGACCGAAAGTTTAAAGGCTTAGCCAAAGAGCTTGGTGAGCTGGCAACCTGGTTTGTGCATAGAGACCTGCACTCAAGAAACATCATGAAAGCCGGCGAACAAATGGCCTTGATTGATTTTCAAGATGCTAGGCTAGGAGCCGCAGCTTATGACCTTGTCTCCCTTTGCTTTGACTCTTACATACCTATCTCGTGGGAACTCAGAGAAGAGCTTTTGCAAAAAGGCATCGAAACCATCCGCAAGACCAACGAAGCTGCGGCAAAAGAAATAGAAGAAACATGGAAAAAAGTTTTTTTGCAGCGGCAGCTAAAAGTTTTAGGAAGCTTTGCTTACCTGAAAATTATCAAAGCAAAACCACAGTATGAAAAATACATCGAGCCGGTAAAACAGATGATAGCAAAAGCTGGCTTTGACGGTAGCTGGCTAGGAGAAAGCTAGGTGGTAGCAATTAACTGCAAGGCGATGGTTCTAGCCGCTGGCAAGGGTACAAGGCTTAGGCCTCTCACAGAAGACATGCCCAAACCCTTGGTTTCTATAGCCCAGGTGCCAATCCTAGGCTTTGCTTGGACAAACATCACAGAGTCTACAGGCATCAAAGATGTCATCGTTAACTGTCATCACGCCTCGCATCAGTTCAAAGTCTTTGAAAAAAAATTTCCCAAACTAGCGATGAGTTACAGCTACGAGCAACAGCTTTTGGGTACCGGCGGCGGAATAGCCAAGGCCAGAAGTTGGCTTAGGCCATCAGATCATCTGCTAGTACAAAGCGGAGATGTGATTGCAGACTTTGACTACCTAAAACTTTTAAAATCTCACCAAGAAAGCAAAAGCGTAGCCACGATTTTTGCCGTACCTTCTGTCCCAGAAGAAACCAGAATCACCATCGAAAACGGCCTATTAAAAAGCCTAAGCGATAGCCCCAAAGGACTACATACCTTTGCTAACGGCTATATACTAAGCCCTGAATTTTTAGCAAAAATGCCTACTGCAGAATCAAGCGTCATCGAAACCTTTCGCTATTTTTTGAATGCAAACCCTGGCTCCGTGCGAGCTATCGAACACGAAGGCATTTGGATGAACCTAAACGACAAAGAAGCATTTTACGCTGCGCAAGAACAGATACTGTCATCTGAAAAAACTAAAGAAACCCTGAAGTACGATAAGGTGAAAAAGCATTTTCAGGCGTAAAAGACCGAGGGTCCTGAGTTAGGCAGCGAGATATTTACCCATAGTTGTTAAGCCGAGTGGCCAGACTT
>JALZUO010000011.1 GCA_023301565.1 Oligoflexales bacterium | reverse complement strand
CAAGAAGGTGAGTACAGCGAATATAAATCCGAGACTGTTTGGAATATCGAAAACGTTGCGCCACAAACAAACTGGATGCATACCTCAAACAGAGCTCCGGCGAGAGTTTCGCAGCGAAACTCTCAATCCGCTCCTAAATCTAGGCTAAAAAGACATATCTCTGGGATGGCTCCTATTTCTAATATCTTTGGCTCACAATTTTAAGAAACCTTTAACTTGCACCACACATGCAGTTCTTGATCTTCGAAAAGGCTCCGTATTACGGGGCCTTTTCACTTTTGAGCAATAGCTGTTATCCCTGGCTACAGCTATTGTGGGTTGAATCTTTTAGCAGCTCTAAGGTAGGCTGCAGAACCAACAGGGAGCCTTTTTATGAGTCAGTCCTCAACAAACGATATGGAGTGGTTTTGGGACCAGTTGTCCGGCTATTTAGATGCAAAACAACTAAAGCAAACAAAGCAGCGCAGGCTCATAGCCGAGACGCTTTTGGCCATGGGTAGGCACGTGGATGCAGAAAGTCTGTACGCAAGGGCTTCGCAAACACCTGGCCTGGAAAGTGTTGGGTTGGCCACGATCTACCGCACGCTTAATCTGCTGGAACAGGCCGATGTGGTCGAGCAGCAAAAGTTTGCAGATGGCAGGTCATTATTCGAGGTGAAATTCCCCGGGGATCACCATGATCATCTGATTTGTCTAGATTGTGGGAAGATTTTTGAGTTCAACCACGGGGAGATCGAGAAGATTCAAGAAGAGATTGCCAAAAAGTTTGGGATGATTCTTGAGCACCATAGGCTCGACATGTATGGGCGAAGTTTTCGCAAAGGGCCAGAGGGCAAGGGTTGTGAACATCCGGAGGCGAAAAATTGACGCCCTATTTGGCTGCTTAAGCAAGCTCTCGTAGAATAGAAGGTTCTTATTCCGAAGGGG
This sequence comes from Oligoflexales bacterium, assembly GCA_023301565.1. Lineage (GTDB taxonomy): Bacteria > Bdellovibrionota_B > Oligoflexia > Oligoflexales > JALZUQ01 > JALZUO01. The sequence continues at coordinate 9,467 of JALZUO010000011.1, read as the reverse complement.
CCTCCATGAATTTTATGCGTCTATTTTTACCGTCCTGCTTCTTGTTCTCTTGTGTCGTTAGTACACCGAGTGCAAGCGGGCTTCACTGCAACGATGTTAGGGTTTTAACTCGTACGTTTGTGAAACGTCACTTTGCCTTTGAAAAATTCACTGACCAGTTATCTACTCGCATGGTCGAGAATATGATCAAATCGCTAGACCCCTCGAAACTTTATTTTGATAAGTCTGATGTCAAGAAAATCCGTAAAAGTTATGCCCGCAAAATGGATAACTTGATTGGCTCTTCTAAATGTGAGGGTATTGACTTTATTTACGGAACTTATTCAAAAAAGTTTCAAGCTGCTCAGAAATTTGTTGATGAATGGCTTAAGGTAAAGCATGACTTTAACCTAGACGAAAAAGTAGAGCTTGATCCAGATAAGCTTGAATTTGCTAAGTCCGAAGCTGAGTTAAAACAGCGGTGGAGAAAAAGAGTCAAGTTTCAGCTGTTGCAAAAACTAGAGTCCCTGGTTGTTGCTGAAAAGGCAAAAATCAGCAAGAAAAAATTCAAGAAAAACAGCAAAAAAGATCTTAAGGCAAAAGCTGATGCTATGAAGGCCGCAGAGATAAAAGCCGTGGCCTCCGTAAAGAAGCGTTATGCACTTGCAAAGAAGCGCCACAAAGACTTTGACTACAATAAAGTCCTAGGCCTTGCCCTTAACTCTTTTGCCTTAGGAATGGACCCACACTCAACTTATTTCACCCCTGAACAGCTCGAGGGCTTTCGCATCAACACAAGGCTTTCTTTAGAAGGCATTGGGGCTTTGCTGCGAGCCGAAGACGGCTTCACGATAGTGTCAAGCCTGGTCACAGGTGGCGCGGCACAAAAAGGCGGTCTTTTAAAAGCAGGTGACAAGATTATTGAAGTAGCCCAGGGTAAAGGAACTCCAGTAGATGTAATCGACATGGATCTCGGCGATGTTGTGAAGATGATACGCGGCAAGCGTGGTACGACCGTAAACCTGTCGGTACTCCGAGAAAAAGGTGGCAAGACAAAACGCATTGTAGTCCCTATCACCCGTGAAAAAGTAAAGCTCGTTGACCGGGAAGCCCGATCTAAACTCTTTACTCTTAAAGACGGAAAGAATACGACCAAGGTAGGCGTGATTTCTTTGCCATCTTTTTACCTAGATTTTCAAGGTCGGCAAAAAAATCTAAAAGACTACAAGAGTTCGACAAAAGACGTGATGCGTGAGCTAAAAAAGCTTGAATCTGACGGTATGAATAGCTTGATTGTAGACCTTCGTAGCAACGGTGGAGGCTCGCTGGATGAGTCAATTAGTCTTGCCGGCCTGTTTGTCGACAAAGGTGTAATAGTGATGCGAAAAGGTAAGTATCCAACCCCAGATAAGCACAGGGACCCAATTCCGGGTGAGATATACAGCGGGCCTTTGACTGTATTGATTAACAGGCAATCTGCTAGCGCCAGTGAGATCTTTGCCGGTGCTATCCAAGATCATAAGCGAGGCTTAGTGATCGGCGACAAGCACACTTTTGGTAAAGGTACAGTCCAAAACCTCAACGATTTAGATCCGTCGCTAGGTGCTATCAAGGTAACTACAAGCAAGTTCTACCTTCCAGCAGGGTCAAGTACACAGAAAAAAGGCGTGCCTTCAGATATCGTGCTTCCAGATCTTTTGGATGAGCTGGAAATGGGAGAAAAGTACTATGACTACGTCTTGAGCTGGCAAGCTATAAAGTCAGCCAAGCTTAAAGGTGGAAAAGATAGGGTGAATAAAGCTCTGGCCGTTCTTAAGGCTAGAAATAAAGCGAGGGTTGCTTCGGATCCTGGCTTCCAGGAAATCAATGAAGCAATAGCCGAATATAGAAAAAATGAAAAAACTCGTACGCTCGTAAGCCTTAAATTCGGTGACGATAAAAAAGACGGCGATGACGAAGCTGAAAAAGAAAAGAAAGATCAGGAGCCAGACAACGGAGAGATTTCTTTGAAAGATGATTCACACCTTCAAGAGTCGCTGCGCATAGCTGCCGACTATTTCAGGGTGGAAGCTGATGAAGCTAAAGATCTTGGAGACTATAAAATAGTTGGATTCACTCCAAAAAATAAAAAGAAGAAAAGTTCTAACAAAGTTCGAGGGTCTGAAAATCTGCTTAAATAAATTAAACTTTAAGTAGAAAAATCAGGGAATATTATTTAAAAAAAGTCGCTTGTAGCGGCTTTTTTAATTTTTAAACAATCTTATCCTGCTTATTTTGGTGAACCTACTTTTGTCCCTGCTTTGTAGCATGCTTTTTAGGCGGAGTTTTATTTTACCTGCTCTCATGTGTTTGGGGACGTTTAAAACGTGCAAGGTTGAATTCAGTTTCTTAGTACCAAGGTAAGTTTCTTCTGGTGCCCAGCCAAAGTTGTCGTACTTTGATTCGAGATAGCCTGCGTCAAAGCCGTCTCTGTAGCTTCGATCCATCTTAATTTCAATATCAAGTGTTTTAGTGTTTTTGAGGTCTATTGCTGGCAGCTCTAAGTACTCTATAGACTGACTATTGCCACTGTGAATCAATGGTCCCTTTAAGTCAGTCCCACCTGTAGACTCCCACCCCTCGGTCCGGTCTAGAAACACGCTTTGGTCTGATCCGTTAAAATCAAATACAGCGGCTTTACCATTAAAGCTATAGGGAATCGCTTGGCCAAATGGTCCCAATCTTTTATCCTTTGCAGCGACCCTAATAGACATAAAGCCTTTTGAGTTTGGTATTAGGCCTGTAAGGAAGTGACGAATTTTAAAGCCCGAGTCAGGTTTAGCTATAAAGTATTTAATCGCTTTTTTCCAAGTTTCTTCTGTTTGCAGAGGTGTTGATGAAACTGATGCAATATAGCCTGATATTAAATCTAAATCGAGTCCTTGCGGAGGTGTGAATTCAACCATAAGAGCCTCGTCACCCACCGACCGCACTAAAAAACCATCAACAGTCGGTAGAATGGGTTTAGGGTCTGGAGGCGTTCCTGTACCGGTTGGATTCCCACCAACATGCTTTAGTGCGCCCGATATATTTAGCCGCTTTCCAGAAACGAAATCGTTTTGACCGTCGGATAGTTTAGTACCTGACACCAAAATAGCTTCTTTAATCTTGCTAGGTCGAAGGCTTGGGTTATATGATCTAAGTAAGGCTACAGCGCCAGAAACAAACGGAGCAGCCATAGAGGTGCCGTCAAGCTCCTCATAGTCGGGCTCAAGAAAGGTAGACAATATGCCCTCACCAGGAGCGGCGATATCTACAGAGAGCTTTCCATAGTTTGAAAAACTGACGCGAGTGTTATCTCTGGTAGAAGCTCCAACACAAATAAGGCTTTGGATCGGAAAGTCACATGGGTAGACAGGTTCTTCGTCCACGTTTATTCCGCTGTTTCCAGAGGCTGCCACAAAAGTAGAACCTTTAGCTGTTGCAGCAGAAATAGTGTCAACCATAGCTTGAGAGTAGGGTCCGCCCCCCCAGCTCGCGTTAATAACGTCAGCGCCGTTTTCAGCTGCATATGCAATAGCTTCGATATTAGCTTTTGTGTCGCTAAATCCGTCTGCATCAAAGGTTTTAAGAGCCATCAAAGAGATGTCGTGGTTGATGCCAACTATTCCAACTCCATTTCTTGCATCTGCGCCGATTACGCCAGCAACATGGCTTCCGTGGCCGTTCTCATCATTTGGTATGTTGTCTTGACCTGCAAAGTCCCAGCCGTATATGTCATCCACTAGACCGTTGGCATCATCGTCTATTCCATTTCTTGACTTACTTCTGCCGTTCTCATCTGTTCCGTACTCACCTGGGTTGCGCCATATGTTTGAGGTTAAGTCAGGGTGATCCAGTCTGATGCCAGAGTCTATAATGGCTGCGGTTGTTTTTTTTGTCCCTTTAGAAACAGTCCAAGCACTATCAGCAAACACACCACCAACCTTGTCCCATAGCCCCCATTGGTTTTCGTAGGCAGGTTCGTTATCTATTCTTTTTGTAACCTTTGATGTGGTCACAATACCTTGAAATCGCACAGCAGCCTCAATGTAGTCGATGCTGTTTTTAGATTCATTTTGTAGAAGTTCTTGCAGGCTGGTTTCATCAGCAGAATATAACCCATTTACCAATGCTATTTTTTTTATATTAGCGGTTGTTACGCTTTTAAGTGAACGTATAAGCGAAGGCTTTAGCTTTACGAGGTACTGACCTTCAACTCTATTAGGGTGATCAAAAAGGTAGGTTTGAACCCCGTTCGGTGCGTCTGACCTATCTATGGCAAAAGATGGTTCTATGCTGAAACCAACCATAGATAGTAAAAGAACGATGCTTAGGTTTTTCACGAATGCTCCTTTTGGCTGCTTTTTATAACGGCCCGCCACGCCTCGGTGTTTGTTTGTTTGATTCTATGTGATCCCTGATGGGTAGGGTTTACAGGCTAGGGCAAATTTTTCTGTGCTTTTGAGGGGACTCCGTCTTTATGGGGTAGGGATGGGAAAAGGGCAGGAAAGGAGTGTGGGGCCGGTTAAAATAGATGTATTTAATAGGCTAATATGATGGATTTTTTTTGGTTAGTTTAAGCTAGCAGCCTACTTATTCCGATCAAAAACTTATGGAAACAGTTTCTTATTTTTTTACAAGGTTAGACTCAAGGCAGCTCAGGCGCGTCATGACCATGGCAGTATGTGCGTTGTTCTCATCTCTATGTTCTTGTCAAATTGACCCACTAAGGCCAGATAGCTCTTCTTTAAGCCAGACTATTCTAAACGTTCAGCTTGTTCCATGCCGGGTCGAGTCGAGTGAGGTCCGTGAATATATAACCGGTGTTTACAATCATATAAATCTATTTCGTACCGCTAACGGCAAAGCAGAGCTTCCGTTGAATCAAGTCCTATCAGCGGCGATGATGCAAAGTGCTTTTTACGCAGAGCAGATACAAAGCTTAGATAGCTCTAACTTTTCTAACCAGTTCAATACCTATATCCAAGAAAACAATTGCGATATCGATCCGAACTGGGCTGCTGCATACGAGTTACCTGCCTACGTGGAGTCAGGGAGAAACGTCGGCACGATAGGTTCAGATACCCTAAAGTACTGGACAACAGATCAAACCTCATTCACGTCACAATACCGTGAGATCCTTCTACGTGATGATATTGTTTCTATAGGTGTAGGGTTTAGCTTTGATAAGCAAAATGCTGGTGGTGTTTACGTAAAGCTAATAGGCGTATCTCAGGCCCAGTGACGGCTACCTACTGCCATCCACACCACGTATACCCCAAACAACACCTCTGCGACCCATAAGTGAAAAAGCTGAATCATCGTAGGTGCCAAAAGCAACCAGTTAGACATTCCAATACAAAATTGCAGCATCAAAAGAGAGGCAAGTGCAAGCCCCCACGCTCCTTTTTTTTCTTGAAATCCAGCTTTCCAAAGTCCATATATTCCCGACAGGACCACAACTACAGCCATGATCGGGTGGATCACCCGTAGTTTTATAAGCCAATGCGAGTCAGGGTTAAGATCTTGCCTAAAACCCTCTGCAAGGGATTCGGCAGGGAAAAGCGTGTCGCCCAGTGCAACCATGCTGCCAGTGGCACCCATAAAAATAAGCCCGATACCGAGCATAGTAGGCCAGGTGCTCCAGCGAATATCTGCAATCGTCTTCTGGTTTGCTCCAAAAACTTGGTAACAAAGGTGAGACAAACAACCAATAAGTAAGAAGGTATTGATAAGGTGAATCCCCATCATCAAAGCTCTTGCCACCGAGTCGTCGTATTCTACTAAGCCAAAAACAACAAGAATCGCCCCAATCAGGGCCTCAATGATAAGAAACACCGTTACCTGCCCAGTGGTGGTTCGAATGTCTCTGCGGAAGGTAGTAAATAGGCGCCGAGCTAAAAAGTACATAGCCAGGACTGTAAGAAGCAAGACTCCACTGGTGGTGCGGTGGACAAACTCAATTAGACGCTCCAGGCTTGGGTCAACCGGGATCACCTCGCCGTTGCAAAGAGGCCAGTGGCTGCCGCAGCCAGCTCCTGATCCAGAGGCACGGACAAAAGCCCCCCATACAATTACAAACATTGTAAGAACTGTGTTGAACCCGAGAAGGACCTTAAACTTTTTCATGTTCTTTAACTTTCATAGCTATTAGCTAGCATTGCCGCTAGCTTCTTGATCAAGGAGCGCCTGCATTCCGCTTTTATAATCTGCAAATTTCCACTGAAACCCAGTAGCTGCAAGTTTTTTCGAAGATACTTTTTTATTTCCACGCATCCTTGAGCTGCTGCTGTCGTTAGACCACTGCACGGAAGTCCCTGTTTTTTCAGCCAGCCAAGTATAAATTTCTGAGATAGGGGTAGGAAACATATCTGTGCAATTGAATACGCCCGTAAGAGAGTTTTCAAAAACGTGAAACATTGCGTTTGCGATGTCGTCGCGGTGGCTACGGTTGCTGAAGGCTTTTGATTTGGGTATTGGGTCGCCCGCCCGAACGCGCCGGATTAGTCGGTCACGTCCTGGCCCATAGATGCCTCCAAGCCTCAATACAGCCGCTTTTTTATGGATGGCTAGCGCCGCGTTCTCACCTTGTACAATCCACTTTGAAGGCCCGGCATCTGCAAGCTCAGTACAGGCTTCGCCGACGGTTTCCCCTTCTTTGTGTGGGTAAACGCTTGTACTCGAAAGAACAATCAGGTGCCCGTGCTGAGGCTGCCAGCTAGCAACTGTTTTGAGGGTGTCGAAATAAGCTGTTTTGTAAGACTGCTCACAATAATTATCTGCGCTGATGCAAAAGGCTACTAGGTCATAACTTTCCGTGGGCTTCCAGCTTGTTGCACAGGCTGTAATCCACTGAACTGAGCTACTACCAGTAGCACCTTGTTCTTTAGCTTGCTCCAGCTCTGGCTTGCTTCGCCTAAGAGCTGATACAGACCACCCTTTTGCAAGAAGCACGCGAGCTAACTCGGCCCCTACGTACCCAGCTCCTACAATCAAACATTTTTGCTTTTCAATGGTCATCTCGGCCGCAGAATAACAAATTTAGACACCCCTGCCTATAGCAACTAGGCGCCCTATCTCTATGACTAGCAAGGGCTTTGCCGGGCTCTGCCCTGCTAGCATGCCCTTTTTGGGCTTGTTTGGAGACCGCAGGGTGCCTGTCATGATAGGTATTTTACAACGTCATTGAAATTGAAAACTCAAGAGGTACGGCATGATACGGATATCCATAGCTTCTAAAAAATCTTCTGTTTTACAAACAGCTCAAAGTGTCGTGTTGTTTGCAGTGCTGGCCTGTAGCTTTCAGCCTCTTTATGCCTGGGGGGATCTAGGGCATGAGACCGTAGGTGAGATTGCCTCACGCCATATGAAACCGAAGACAAAACATTTTGTAGACTACTACCTCAAACAAAACCTGGCGATGGCAGCAGTGGCTCCAGATAAAGTGAAGTCTGATCCTTTCTTCACAGGCAAAAAAGCATTCAACTCGTATCATTATGTCAATTTCGAGGGTCTCGATGAAAACGGACAGGTGAGGCTAACAAAAAAAGATCGCTCTGCTTTTGTTCTGTTGGACTCTGCTTTTAAAATCTTATCGGGTCGTGACGGCGGTGTGTTTGACGACTACCAAAAAAAGCTGATGCTTCAGTATGTCATCCATGTAGTTGGCGACCTGCAGCAGCCTTTGCATGTAGGCTATGCCCACGATAAAGGCGCAAATGCTTGCTCTGTAAAATACATTCACCCGTATTACAAAAAAGAAATAGCAACTAACCTGCATTCGATATGGGATACAGATATATTAGAAAACTACGCTCGGGTTGAGTTTTACAATTCAAACCCAAGCTATAAGTGGTTTGGTTATGTCGAGCTTGCCGATATGTTAGAGGCAGAAACCAAGAAAATGACCCAAACAGCAAACCTGTCTTTAGATGTAAATCACTGGCTAAAAGAAAGCGCTACCTATCATGGTCGCGCCTATCCAGCGGTAGCTTCTGGTAGCCAGTTCCATAAAAGACTGGCCGGCGGCCATAAAGTTCACGCCTACTGCAGCTACAAATTAGCTAGTGAAGACGGTAAAACAAAGCGTATCTCTGCCATCGAAGAGGCCGTTCCGACCCTGGGTGCGGAGTTTGCCAAAGCTTCTCTTTCCATCATAAAACGCCAGCTTGCATTGGGCGGTCTTCGGTTGGCAGCCTACTTAGATGCTGTTGCAAAAAACGCATGTGAAAAACAGCCAGAGCTTTGCGGCGTGCCGCATCGTGATCAGCGCAGGTCCAGCATCCACCGCTTGTGGGACTACCTGAAAGGGTAGCTAAAACATAAGTTTAACTGATGTACTTGGATAAAAACAATGATTTCTAAGAGATTGCTGCCTTAGCTAAGGTTTCTACATCGAAAACGACCGAACACTTTTTGAAGGGAATCAAAATGAAGAAATTAATGAAGAGTTCAATGATGGGATTATTGATGTTGCTTGGCACGACCTTATATGGACAAGGTGTGGTTGACAACGGGCTAGATGAGGCTCTTAAGGAAGCAAATCATTTTACTTGTGACCTTGATGGCTCAAAGATAGAGGTTACAAAAACACAAAAGCATATTCTCCTTTTTAACCACCCGTCAGCTCCGTTGGGACTGAATATTCTCAACCTTTCCCAAAGCAATTTAGGAACTTTGGTCTCTGGACATGTACAGAGCATCCAAGATACATCCATCACTTTAGGTCTATTGTTGCCTTACACGTTGGTAAAAGAAAACGGTGAGACTCTTAGGGTACAAGCGCACAATTTTCGCCACTCGAGCCCTAATCATCCTTTTTTCGGAGCTCCACAGGGGCCACGCGTTCACGGCACTACTACGCTTACGCCAATCATGTGTGATGCTAGCTATCAAGAGCTTTCTTTGCCCGCTGATGCCATTCGCATTAAAAGTGCTGTGTTAAACAGTGTTGAAAGCCCGATGCTGCCACCGGTAGTTAGCCACAGTCTTTCGCTTGAAATCGTAGCCGAAAGCACTGGCTGCACCACGAAATCAGATTTCCGAATTAGGGTGATTGAAGATAACTTCAAGCAGCACTTAAGTATCCTTAGGGTTTCGCCAGATCTTTGTGACGGTCCAAGGTCTGAGGTCGTTCTTAATTACACCATCTTCCCTATCGCTAGTGCAGTCCCTTTTTATTACGACGGCAAGAAGGTCGATACTAAAAGCTAAGTAAGCCTGTTTACTGATTGTTTTGCGGGCACCTGTGACATAGAAACACGGGAACCCGCATTTTTTCTTAGTTGCAGCAGCCCACTTGCAGCGCACTTTCCTTGTATTCCGCTGGCCCCCTGATTCTAAGATTGTTATCTTGACCGTCTAAACCACTTTGAATATGCCCCGGTGGTGAAATTGGTAGACACACAAGACTTAAAATCTTGCGAGCTCTGAGCTCGTGCCAGTTCAAGTCTGGCCCGGGGCACCAT
>JALZUO010000010.1 GCA_023301565.1 Oligoflexales bacterium | reverse complement strand
ACGCTACCAAAGCTCAAGACCGAGATCATGGAGCAGTTTTTTCAGAAGACCCGCACCTTTTATACGCGCAAGTTCACCTTGATGATGAAAGACGCCAAAGAGCAAAAACGAGTCAAAGCTGTTTTGCTAGATTTGAGTTTTTTACAGGGTGGGATTGAAGATTTTGCGATAGTCCGCAAGGCCATCATTGATTTTAAAGAAAGCGGTAAAAAGGTATGGGTGCATGCATCTTCCTTAAACTCTGCAAATCTTTACGCTGCAAGTGTTGCAGATAAAATCACAATGCCGCCTACAGGTGGTGTTTTCCTGGACAAACCATCTTTCCAGCTTACCTACTTTAAGGACGCAGCAGAGAAGTTGGGCGTTGCTTTTGAGGTGTTTCGAGCCGGTAAGTATAAGTCTGCTTTTGAACCGCTTGTAAAAAACGCTCCGAGTGAAGCAACCAGAGAAGAGATGCAGGCTTTAGAAGAGAGTATCCGGCTCTATTTAGTTGACGGTATCGCTGAGGGTAGAAAAAAGGATTTAGGGACTGCAAGTCAATGGGCCAGAAGGTCTGTCTACAACTCTGCAATGTCGCAGTCGTCTGGGATTGTCGACGAGATCACACACTATTCAACTACACTTGAGCAGCTAAAAAAAGAGAGTGGAGTAGAAGAAGAGTGGCCGTACGGAAAATTTTTACGCTTAAAGAGCTTAGATCACGCCAAACGCAAGTTTTCTGATGACGGGATAGCCTTGCTTGAAGCAAACGGCTCGATCCATATGACTAAAAACGATCAGCGCAACGAATCTATTACGGTCCCAGCCCTTCGGAAACGCATTCGCTGGGCCAAAGACGATGAAGACGTCAAAGGTGTAGTCTTGCGCATTGATAGCCCTGGTGGAAGTGCGTTGGCCTCTGAAATCCTTTGGAAAGAACTCAAGGAGCTTTCCGAAGAAAAACCGTTGGTTGTGTCTATGGGGCGGGTAGCAGCCTCTGGTGGTTACTATCTTTCTACGGCGGCTCAATCGATCATAGCTAGCCCAACTACAATCACCGGTTCGATTGGGGTTATTGGCATGGTTCCGTACGCGCCTAAAGCTGCAGAACAGTATGGGGTTCATTTTTATTCGATTACTTCAAGCGACCGTAAAGCGCTTTATGATTTGGCCTTGCCTCCTACAGAAGACGACAAAAAGGTGATGGGCGAGTCGATAGATGAGGTGTACGAACAGTTTTTATCTAGGGTAGGGGCTGCCAGGGGGATGACCAGAGACCAGGCTGACAGCTTAGCTCAAGGGCGTGTTTGGACCGGGATGCAAGCCAAGCAAAATGGCCTAGTCGATGAGCTTGGAGATCTGCAAGATGCGATCGATAAGGTCAAAGAGCTTGCCAAGCTAGACTCAAAAAAGAAGCCGCGCTTGTACCGGTTCAAAGATGACCGCTTAAGCTTAGCCGAGTGTTTTCAGATTCAAAACCTTGCTCGTTGCGCCCAGCAGTTTCAGGGTAGTGTAAGGTCGAGCATAGCTGCAGACTCTGCAGTGCTTCCCAAAAAAATCCAGAAACTAAAAAGCATTTTAGATTTTGCTGTTGCTGAAAAAGGTTCTCCAGCAGCTGTGTGGCTTATGGGTTTCTAGGGGCCAAGGCTTAAAATAGGTAAAAAAAGGGGTGAGCTAAGATGTTTGGTTTGCCTTTTTTTTGTTCTTTTCTTAGGTATCTAAGTCCATTTGAGCGTAGCGGTAGACGGAGCCTTTGGGGATATCTAAAAGGTCTGCTATCTGACCAAACGAATTGCCGTCTTCTCTTAGGGTTTTGACTTTCCGGATGGTGTCTTCATTGTATTTTGGGGGGGCGCCTAGCCGCACCCCTCTTTGTTTTGCAGCAGCGAGGCCTGCTTTGACTCGGGCTACGATGGTTTCTCGTTCGATTTCTGCAAGTTCGGCAAAGGCTGCCAAAAGGGTTCGCCTAAACGGGTTGTCGTGTCCTAGGTTTAGGACAGGCTGGGTAACCGATACAAAACCAACTCCAAAATCATCTAGCTCGAGCAGGGTTCGGATGGCCATCGAAGCGTCTCTGCTAAACCGGTCTAGTTTATAGACGACGATCGTATCGTATTTGCCTTTCATGCACTCTTTCATGAGGCGGCGAAACTCTGGCCTTTTATGGTCTTTTCCGGACATGCCAAACTCTTCAAAAATCTCTATTTTTTGTGGAGGTGTTTTTAGCTCTTCGAGGTATTTTTCAACGGTATAGATCTGGCTGGCCATATCTTGTTTGTCTGTAGAAACGCGGTAGTAAATAGCAATTTTTTTCATTTTTTAATACTTCCCCGAGCTAAGTTGTTTCTACCTAAATTTTCTACTAATGCTTCTACCTAAAATGGTAACACTAATGGCTGCTGAGCTGTAAAACCCTGTCATGTTTGCTTCTTCGGGCTAAACCCCTTGGCCCCCATAGCTTGTTCTTGTTGGCAGGGTGAGGCGCTAACCGATTGACTTTACTAAGCTTTATTGTTAATATTTCTTTAATCTCGAGATATTCTAGGTAGTAAGGCACCTTTTAACTTGTTTGGGCTCAGTACCCGCGCGCTTGTTACCGTGCGGGCTCTAGCCAGGAGGCTATGCTGCATGCATACAGCCACAAAAGGCTCGATCAAAGAAACTGTCAGCAGAAGAAAAGCTTATGCTTGGTTCACCTCGGGCGTTTTTTCTGCGCAGCTAGCAGGTAATGCTCTACACGTGTTGCTGCCTATTTGGGTTTTAACTCTTGTTCAAAAATCTGCTTCTACATTAGCAATACTGTTGTTTGCCTTTGCCCTGCTGGACACGCTGGGGACTGTGGTGGGAGGCTGGCTCCTTCGGTCTGTGCGTTGCGGCAGGATGGTGTTTTTAGCGAGCCTATTTCGTTTTATTGCAGCTACCTTGTTTGCAGCTTTGTACTCCTATGGTGCTTTAACCGAAGGGCTTTGGTTTTGGCTTTGCGGGTTGTTTGCTGTTGATAGCCTTGCAAAAGGCATTGCAGATACCGGGCGTTTTACGATGCCACTAGAGCTGGTAGCCAACCCAAAAACGCAGCTTAAAAAAGCCAACGGGATCTTGCAGAGTTTTTTTGAGCTAGGTGCTGTCATAGGGCCTGTGATGGTAGGGGTTTTGTTTGCCTTTGGGCAAGCCGAGTCTGCAGCTTGGCTCCTGGCATTTCTTTTTGCTTGTAGCAGCGGG